>CAYMHJ010000084.1:0-21639 GCA_964390165.1 uncultured Prosthecobacter sp.
GCAGTGGAGTCGTCACCAACGTCAATGACAAAGGCCTCTGGGCACAACACGCCACCAACGGACTCGTTCTCGTGGCCCGTGAAGGCAACGAAGCGCCCGGAGTGGCCGGCAGCACCTTCTTCAGGCTGACTCAGATCGCTCTTCCCGGCACCGCGCAGCCGATGTTCCAGGCATCCATGAAAACCGGAGTTGGCGGAGTGACGACAGCCAACGACACAGGGCTTTGGGTGATCAACGAAGGCGGTGAAGTGAAGCTCGCCGTGCGTGAAGGCGATGTGCTCGACGTCGCAGGAACGAACCGCACGGTGACAGCCATCACCGCCCTGCTCAACGGCACGACCACAGGCGGAGCCCTGGGCCGCCGGGTGTTCCTCGAAGACGGCCAACTGACCCTGCTGCTGACCTTCAGCGGCGGCATCCAGGCCAATGCCAAGGTCGTGGTGCCATGATTATGGTGTGATCTTGTTACCGGGAGGGATGTGCTGCGTTTAGCCTGCGTCATCCCTCACCATGCTCTTCTCCACCGTTCTCATCTGGCTGCTTGTGGCAGTCGCTTTTGTCGTGGCGCTTCCGGCGCTTTGGTTGCTCGCTCGCGGGCTCTGGCCGGAGAAGGTGGAAAAGCAGCGTCTCGTGGCATCGCGGGGGCTATTGAAAAGCTTTTTTATCGGGCTCGGGCCGCTCATCGCAGGAGTGATCCTCATCGCGGTGCTCTCGAAGCTGCCCAAAGCAGGTGCTCTCGCGGTGCTCGTGGGTGGCGTTTTGATCGCCTGGGGATTTATGGGTGCGGGCGGCATCGCGGCACTGATCGGCGACCGTCTATGGCCGCAAATCGAGCCCTGGCGGCAGACGAAGCACGGTGGACTCACGCTGATTTGCTGCGCTTTGCTGCCCATCGTTGGCTGGGCCGTGCTGCTGCCGCTGATTGCCATCCTTGGCTGGGGCATCAATGTCAGGACTTGGTTTCAGAAAACGGAGCCCACACCTCCTGAACTGCCTGTCGCCTGAGTTTCATGAAACTCACCCGCCGCCATCTTTTGACGTCAGCCACGCTGGGCTTGGCGGGCTGTGATCGGGTGGTGACGGAGATCAACCGCGAGTTCCTCGGTGAAGGCCTGCCGGACAAGATGCCACCACCTCCTGCAACTGCGGAGATTGATCCCGACTTCCACCTGCTCTCACGCGCGGCCTTTGGCCCATGGCCGGGAGATGTCTGGCGGCTGAAGAAGATGGGGCAGAAAGCCTGGCTGGAAGAACAACTGCACCCCGAGCGAATTGATGACATGGCCTGCGATCTGAGGGCGGAGCGGTTTGAGTCCATCTATTTCAGTGCGGGCGATGCCTATGAGTTCCGCAAGCCAGTGCTGCGGGATGAAATCACCCGCCACACGCTGCTGCGGGCCATTTACAGCAAGCGCCAGCTCTTCGAGGTGATGGTCGAATTCTGGACCGATCATCTCAACATCGACCTCGAAAAGGGTGACTGCATCTACCTGAAGCCGAGCGATGATCGCGACGTGATCCGCAAGCACGCGCTCGGGAATTTTTACGATCTCATCCGCGCCTCCGCCACCTCTCCAGCGATGCTGGTGTATCTGGATGGGAAGTCGAACAAGGTGCGCCGGAAGACTGACGACAAGCCCAACGAAAACTACGCCCGCGAGCTGATGGAGCTGCACACCATGGGCGTGCATGGGGGCTACACGCAGCAGGATGTCTATGAAGCCGCCCGCTGCCTCAGCGGCTGGACTTTTGATCGAAATCGCTTCTTCGCGCTGAATGCCGGCGAGTCTTTTTTCAAACCCGACTGGCATGATGAAGGCGAAAAGAAGGTGCTCGGGCAGATGATCCGTGCTGGAGGAGGTCAAAAGGATCTCGATCGACTCGTGGAGATCGTTTGCAGCCATCCGAGCACAGCCCAGTTCATCGCCACGAAGCTCTGCAAACGCTTCGTCAGCATGGAGCCGTCCGCCAGCGTGGTGGAGAAGGTGGCGGCGGAGTTCACGAGGACGCGTGGAGACATCAAATGTGTGCTGCGCGTGCTTTTCGGCTCCACCGAGTTCGCCGAGAGTCGCGGGCAGCTTTTGAAGCGTCCCCTGAAGTTCATGGTCTCCGCGCTGCGGGCTCTGATGGCGGATACGCAGGCGGACAAAGTCGTGCTGGAACCGCTGCAACGCATGGGTCACGGCCTTTTCCAATACCCGACACCCGACGGCTATCCCGACGAAGAACTACCCTGGATGGGCACGCTGATGTGGCGCTGGAATTTTGGATTGGCACTGGCCGCCGGGAAGCAAAATGGCGTCCGCGTGAACCTCTACGAGCTTCGCAAAAAGATGCATTTTGTGCCTGAGGCTTGGTTTGCCCATCTCATCGGCCGCAAGCCGGCATCTGATGAACTGGCCTCGCTAAAGAATGAAGATGAAAACCAATTCGTCGGACTCATCCTCGCGAGTCCGGCTTTTCAGAGGTGTTGACTCGGCATTGGGTTCCTGGGCATAACAAACCACGATGATTCCTTTTAAATTTTCCCTACCTCCAACCCCTGTCTTCACTGTCTTAATCGCAGTTCTCTGGATTCTTTACATCGGAATTTATTGGCGGGCGATGGTGTTGATCCTCGGCGCCTCGAAGTTTACGAGCATCGACAAAATCCTTTGGTTCCTAGTCATCACAATGGCCCCGTTGATTGGCATTATCACATTTCATGTGATGTGCCCACCTCCGCTGCGCAATCCGCCTCCTGAGTCATGACCCGCCGATCCCTGATCTCAAAGCTAGCTCTCGCGGCTACGCCCACCTTTGCGGCGGTGCCGCGTGAGGAGTCGCACACGCTGATTCATGTCTTCCTGCGCGGTGGAGCGGACACGCTGAATCTCTTCGTGCCTCATGCGGATGATCGTTACTACCGGCTGCGGCCCGGGCTGGCGATCCCGTTGAAGGAAGCGATCAAGATCTCGGATCACTACGCGCTGCATCCAGCGATGAAGCCGCTGGAGGCGCTCTACAAAGACGGGCGCTTCGGCGCGGTGCAGTCGGTGGGAGTGGATAACACCAGCGGCTCTCATTTCGACTGCCAGGACCAGATGGAGCATGGCGACTCCATGCACGGCACTCCGGCGGGCGGCGGCTGGCTGGGGCGCTTCCTGCGCCTGAATGCCACGGACTCGGCATCAGCGCTCTCCGCCGTGGCGATTGGCACCGTTTTGCCAGAATCCCTGCGTGGTGCGCCAGCGGTGAGTGTTCTGGAGCGGATCGAGGACATCGCCATCAAGAACAGCGGCGACTCCGCCAAGGCCGTGCAGGCACTGAAAGCGATGTATGGAGCCGATGTGACCCTGCTGGGCCAGCGTGGGTTGGTGACGCTGGATCTCTTCCAGCGTGTCTCAGCCCTGCAAGGCAAGGGAGATGCTTCCGAACACGGCGCAGCCTATCCAAAGGATGGTTTCGGCGCGGGCCTGCGTGAGATCGCCCGGCTCATCAAGGCCCGGCTCGGGCTCCAGGTTGCCTGCATCGACCTCGGCGGCTGGGACACGCATTTCTTCCAGGGCAATGCCTCCGGCACACAGGCAGAGAAGATCAAAACTTTGGCGGAAGGTTTGGCTGCGCTCGATCTGGATCTGAAATCCCACCGCAGCCGCTACACGGTGATGATCACCACAGAGTTTGGCCGACGTGTGTATGAGAATGCCAGCCTCGGCACGGATCACGGTCGCGGCTTTGCGCTCATGGCGCTCGGGGATCGGGTAAATGGCGGCCGAGTGCTCGGCTCCTGGCCGATCCAGGCTGAGGAGGATCTCAATGTAAACACCCCCGGCCCCGGTGGGCTTCATGCAGAGACGGATTACCGCGCCGTGTTTGCCGAGGTGCTGCGTGGCTGCTTTAGTGCTGCCGAAGTGGCGCGTGTTTTTCCAGGAGCGGAGCTGAACGCTGTCGGGCTGATGTGATCACGGGGCGGCTCTTCCCGGCTCCCTCAAGTAGGTTGAGAGCCTCGAAAGCCCGGGAAATGACTTCGGGGGAAATGATCTCCGCCTTGTGCGAGAGGATGTGGCGTCCCAGCCGGGCAGTCAGGATATCGGCTGGAGGCTCGGTTTCAAAGCGGACGACGTTTTGAAAATAGATGATCGAGTGAAACAGCGCCTCAGGCAGGCCGAGAAATCTGGCGAGGGCCTTCACATGGTAGCGGTTGCGGATCAATGGATTGACGAAACTTTCCACAGCGTCTCCCACTGAAGCCGTCCACTTTGAGTCCGTTATTGTACCAGTGACATGTCCGGTCTCCTCCTGAACTTGGATGACAAAAATGCCCAGACGCGAAAGGACGATGTGGTTCAAGTGGGTAGTCCCCCGTTCATCCAGACGCGGCACCTCGATGTTACTGATGAACTGGTAGCGGTCTTTGGGCAGCCGATGGAGGGAGGCCAGGGCTCCCGCCGCTAGGTCGCTCTTGTTGCTGTCCTTGATCTGCCCAGGCACCATGCCGGTGATTTTTCTCCTGAGATAGATGCCAAGCACAGTCAGGGCCAGCACAGGGATCAGGGTACAGATGGCGAGGATCAGCGGCCAGAAGTGACCAAGCAGATTCGAGCCTAATTCCAGGATGTGATGAAGCATGAACGTGACTTCCAAAAGTGTGGACGAGATGATCAGGGATCAATTTTCAGCGCCTCGCTAAGAGGAACGACCGAACCTGCGGGTGGCTCGGGGTCAAAGCCGCCGCGCCTGCCTGGTTTGGCTGCCTCGGCCTCTTCCTTGGCTTTGTCGATCACGCCTTTTTCGGCCCGCTTCCGCGCCTGGCGCTTCTCGGTCGAGGTGCTGGGCAGCATTTCGAGCATGTTGGAGGAGGATTCGCCCGATGCTTTCAGCTCGCTGATCCGAGGATACTCCTCATCCATGGCGGCGATGAGTTCATCTGGCAGCCCGCGCCAGATGGTGAAGATGCCGTCGCTGATGACGCTGTCGATGGAGACGTAGTCAACGACGGCGGCATTGACCATGCTGACGAGCATCTCCCCCTGCCGCATGCGGGTGACGATCTCCAGAGCGTTGGTGCCTTTGAAGTCGAGCTTCAGAGCGACTCCGTTGGTGCCATCCGCAGCAGGGAAAGGGTGGAAGGCGACGATGCTTTTGTGGGTGAACTCGGGGATGACTTTCAGCACCAAGGTGCGGCCCTCGATGGTCCGGCGGAAGATGGTCTTCGGTGAGTCCATGTCATTGCCCTGGGAAAAGACGGTGATGAGGACCTTCGGGTCTTTGTCGAAGGTGGAGCAGGACGAGAGGAAGCCAGCCAGGGCGACCACGAGTAGCAGGGGGGATCTCATGATTAAAAGTCAGCAAACCAGAATCGTCACAGAAAAGCAAGGTGGCAAAAGCTCCACACCTGAGTTCTTATCTTCTGAATTGCGGCCTGGCCCCGGGTTTGCTTCAACGTCAGGAACTCCCTTTTTCAAGTGTCCGCCTCCAACCCAGAAGACTCCACGTCCCCCGGCATCGAACATGATGTGACGATCGAGGTCGGTGACATGAGGGCCGCCGCCACCGCAGCACGTGAGAGCCGGTCTGGCCCCTTGGTGCCTTCAGCCAAGGCTTCAACGCGGCCCCGGACGACGAATCTGCTCGAGGATAACGATGGCTGGATCGATGGGAAATTCCGCCTTCTGGAAAAGTTGGGCGAGGGCGGTTTCGGCCTCGTCTATAAAGCGGAGCAGGTGCAGCCCATCCACCGGCTGGTGGCGGTAAAGGTGCTGAAGGCGGGCATGGACACGCAGCAGGTGATCGCCCGCTTTGACACCGAGCGTCAGTCGCTGGCCCTGATGGAGCACCCGAACATCGCCCGCGTGCTGGATGCCGGGGAGACGGAGCGCGGGCAGCCCTACGTGGTGATGGAACTGGTGCGCGGACGCTCGATCACGAGCTATGCGAAGAGGAAGGAACTCACGATCCAGCAGCGGATCGAGCTTTTCATCCCAGTCTGCCATGCGGTGAATCACGCGCATCAGAAGGGCATCATCCACCGCGACCTGAAGCCCTCGAACGTCATGGTCATGGAGGAGGACGGAGTCCCCGTGCCGAAGGTCATCGACTTCGGCATCGCGAAGGTGCTGGAGCAGAAAAACACCCGCCAGACGCTGGCCACGGGCATGGACCAGCTCGTGGGCACGCCGGGCTACATCAGCCCGGAGCAGATCGAGCACGGCAGCTCGCATGTGGACACGCGGTCAGACGTATATGCCCTGGGCTCCATCCTGCTCGAGCTGCTCAGCGGGAAGCCGCTGATCACACCGGCGGATCTGGCGAACCGGCCCATGCATCAAATCCTGCGTGATCAGGTGGAGCTCGATCCTCCGAAGCCTTCCTCACGCGAACCTTTGCTGAAAGGAGACCTCGACTGGATCATCCTGAAGGCGCTGGAGCGTGATCCCGCGCGCCGTTACGGCAGCGCGGATGATCTCGCGGATGACCTGCGACGGCATCTGAACTTCCAGCCCGTCCACGCCTGCCCGCCGAGCAAAGGTTACCTGATCAAAAAATTCGTCCGGCGGCATCGCGTCGGCGTGGCGGCCGCAGCCTCCGTGGCACTGGCCGTTCTGGCGGGCGGTATCACCAGTACGGCGCTCTATTTTGAATCCGAAAAGAACCGGCTGGCCGCACGGAAAGCTTCCTCCATCTCCGATGGTCAGATGGCCGGGCAGTTGCAGCTCACCGAGCGCACGGACTTTCACAGCTCCGTGGCACTGCTGAGCCGTGCCCTGCGTACTGATCCTGACAATGCCGAGGCGGCCACGAACCTGCTTTCACTCCTGGAGCACGCGCACCTCATCCAGCCGGTGACTCCCGAGCTGGAGCTGCCCACCGGTGTCGTCGAGGCACGGCTCGTAGGCGTCAGCCGGCAGGTGGGGCGTGTGCTGGCTGTCTCCAGCCCGAATCAGGGAGGCGTCACGACTGGCAGCGACGTGCTGAGCCTCTGGGACATGACCACGCTCCGCCGCACGGATCATGCGCTGCCACGGGGGGTCGTGGTCACCGCCATCCAGATTTCCAAAGACGGTCTCCACGCCTACCTCGCCCGTGATGACGGCCGGATCATGAACTGGGATTTGAAGGATGACGCCAGCACACTCCTCACACCCGCCCTGCCCGCAGGAGCTGATGGCAGCCCGCAGTCCGTGCTTTCCATGAATCTGTCTGGAGACGGAGAAACGCTCGCCGCCGGAGGAGACCAAGGTTCCATCTATGTCTGGAATCTGCGGCAGCCGGAGAAACCGGCCCTCAGGATGCAGCACCCGACACCTGCCGGCGTGAAGACGCCCATCATCCATCTGGCCATGGATTACCTCGGCGGAGTCATCGCGAGTGCCAGCAACACAGAGTCCGAGTCTGCGGGAGCGGCGAAAGGCGTCGTCGCTGTGTGGGATCGGGTGGAGGGGAAGATCATCGGCGACCTCGTGCAGGTGGACGAGGGCATCAGCGCGCTGGCGGTGCATCAGGAAAAAGAGATGCTCGCCATCGGCCTCTACAGCGGCGTCGTGCATGTGCTGAACTTCCGCGCCTTGCAGGAGGTGATGCCGGAGATCTCGCATCCCTCCGCCATCACCAGCCTCGCTTTGAACTCGGACGCCACCACGCTCGTCGTCGGTGATGGCAGCGGAAATCTCCATGCCTGGAACACCGCCAAAGGCCGCCCCCGTGCCCCGGCCCAGGCTCACGATGGTGAAATCATGGCCCTCCATCAGGCGCTGGAGCAGGGCGTGCTCGTCAGCATCTCCCGCCACGGCGAAGTCCAGGTCTGGAACACCCAGACCGGCGCACGCAACAACCAGCGGCTGCGCCACAGCCTGGCAGATGCCGCCGTCACGCCCAATGCCGCCCTCCTCGTCATGGCACCGCGCTATGATTCGCATGTCCAGGTCTGGAGCATCCACCGCCGCATGGCCACCCGGCGCTTCATGGCGGACCCTGCGGAGTCCTTCCGCCCTGCACCTGACGTGACGAAAGACTCCCCTCAAGCCCTACGGGAAGCCCGCAAGCTCGGGTGGAACTCCACGCGCACCCTCGCCGCCGCCGCCAGTGCAGATGGTCAGGTGCTCGTGCTCGATCCCAAAAGCGGCCGTGCCCTCGGCCCGCCCGTCCAGCACCCGCCTGCCGTCGGTGCGGTGGCCCTCTCAGAAGATGGCAGCCTGCTGGTGACTTCCGGCCGGGATCAGGAAATCCGATTCTGGAATGTCGCCGATGGCAAAAACACCGGCATCGTCATTCGCCCCGAAAACTTCGTCAGCAACCTCGCCCTGACCAACGATGGCAGCAAACTCGTCACCATCACCGATGCCGGCGAGATCCGCGTCTGGGAGACCCGGCGGGGAAACAGCCTCACCCCGCCCATCCGCGCCGGAGAAGGCATCAATGCCGTCCACATCTCCGACGATGAGACGCACCTCATTTACCGTCTGCCTGAGAACGGATGGTTCTCCCTGCCCATGCCGCCGAAAGGCGTCCGCCTTCCCGGCTGGTTCCTCGATCTCTCCGAAGCCCTGGCACGACGGCGGCTCACCTCGGAAGCGCAGGCCGAGACCCTCACCCTGGATGACCTGAAAAAAGCCATCGCCGCCGTGCCGGAGAAAGCCGCCCCCGAAGAAGTGATCCCTCACCGCTGGGCTCAGTGGCTGCTCACCGATTCGGGCATACGCGCCCTCTCACCACAGGATGACGAGTCCATGGATGCCTACCTCGACGCCTTGAAAAAGCATCCCTCCCCATCCGCGGCCGCCGAATGGCAAAAGCTCCAGCTCGAAGCCACTGTGGGCGGTGATTGAAATCATCCGACCTCCGAGGGCAGGGTGCCTTGTTCGTTTCCCAGCACCGCCAAAAGGTGTCTCAACTCGTCCTCCACCTCTGCCTTGCCCGCCACGGTACGCCCCACCTCCTCCCGCAGCAGCTCCGCGAAGTTTTTTCGGAGTCGGTGGACGCAGGTTTTCACGGCCCCAGTGCTCATTCCCAGCTTTTCACACCACAGCTTCATTTGTGGTGAATCTGACTGAAACGAAAGCGCCTCTCGCAAAACCTCAAACAGATGGCCTTTGCCGATGCGCTCATAATTTTGTTTTAGCCGCTCCATCGCCCGTGCCACCAGCACGACAGCCCATTCCCGATCAAAGGCAGATTCCTGCTCAGGCGGCACAGGTTCCATCGAAGCATCCATCTCCTCCAGGGATTCAAAGACCACGCCCCCGCCGCGCTTCAAGGCACGCTTATCCCGGCGCATGTTGTTCAGATAGTTGCGGGCCATCGCCAGCAAAAAGGCGCGGAACCTGCCCGCGCTTTGCTGCGCTTTTCCGAGCGATTCCTTCGCCGCCAATGAAGCCAGAAATCCCTGAACCCAGTCCTCCGCGTCTTCCAGGCTTAATGCGTGGTTTCTCATGAAGGCCAGCACGGGCGCGCGGTAGATCTCGAATAGCGAGTTCAAGGCTTTGATCCTCACCTCCTCATCACCAGCGCCCGCCTGGACGACCAGCGTCCACTGAGTGGTTGGAAAGCGGTCGGGCTGGCTCATGAGGTTTGCTTGTGATTTCGGACGGAGGAAACAGATGACGAAGGATGCCGGGGGCTTCTTTTGGATTTCGCTCAAGAAGTCTTCACGACTTTCACGACAGGTTTCTGAGGCGCGGTAAAAGGCAGCCCGCGATTTCTGGCCAGTGTTTCCAGACCTTTGATGGCTTGCTCGATGACACCTTGCAGCCTTGAGCGGTCGCTCTCTGTCGGCGCTTTCAAAGAGGTCTTTGCCAGAGCCTCCAGGTAACAGCCACGCGCGCGCTCCCACTGGCCCAGATCACGCAGCAGGTTGCCCTCCTTCACCAACGCCATGCTGTAGGCACCGAGGTAGCTTGTCGGGGCGGCCAGGGCCAGTTGTTTCTGCTGCTGGCACAGCTCCAGCGCTTCTTCTTTACGGTTCACGGCGGCCAGGCGGCTCACCAGAGCCTCCCGGCAGCGCAGAGCCTCCCGGTTGTCCTGTCCCAGGGTCTTTTCCAGCACTTGCAGGCATTGGTGATTCAGTGCCACACTTTCCGCTTTTCGGCTGGTCTGCATCATGCAATCGGCCAAGGCCATGCGGTTAAGAAGTGTCTCCTTGTGCTCTGGCCCGTATTTCTTGATCAACAGGGCATCGAGATTTTCTCGCATCCTGATGGCTTCTGGATGACGATTTTCGTGCTTGTAGATGTTTGAGAGGAACTGTAGCACCTCCCGAGTGGCGGGGTGCCCTTCGTGGGCGTTGACCTGTGGCAGCAATGCCTCAAAAAGTGATTTTGCCAGCGGATGATGCCTGGAGTCCAATTGGTACAAATCCACCCCCACGCGTTTGATCAGCGTGAGCAGTTCCACCTCATCCGTCTTCTTCTCCACAGACGCATCCAAAGGAGACGCCATATCCACGACCGATAAAATGAGGTTTGCCAAAATCACCACCTCAGTGCCCTGCTTTTGCTGGATGGCGGTCTGAGCGGCGGTGCAGTGCTCGCGAAGTCGCGCGGCCAGTCGGCTGCGGCCCTCTTTGACCTCACCTGACTCCAGCTCCGCCCAGAGTCGCAGCACCTCCAGTTCCAGACCGATGCGGCGGCGGTCATTAACTGCATGGGGAACCGCCAGCCTGTCCGCCAGAGGTTTCAGACTCTGCGCTGCCGCCACCCGCTCGCCCTGTTCTGCGAGCATCATCACCATGCCCACTGCCGTCTGCATCTGGTCAAAGGCACTCGCGTCCGCATTGGCGGCCATCACAGGAGCCACGCGTGCCAGCCAGCGCCGGGCCTGCTGCGGCTGCCCTGCGCTATCAGCGGCGGCTTGCAGACCTTGATGCAGTTCGCGCACCTCCGGCCCTTCCATCCATGAGCCGGACAAAGCCAGATCCAGCGCCTGCTCGCGCAGGCTCAGGCCTTCCACTCCTCCTCGGGCATCCGCCAGATCGTGCAAGGCATGAAGCAACACAGGAGCCAGCAGATGATGGGTCGTCTGCTCAGTTTCCAGCATCTCTTTGAGAAGACTCTCCGCAGCCTCCATGTCACCGCATTTCATACAAATCTGGGCCAGCCGCAGCCTCGGTCCCACCATTCTGAAAGCGTCTTGCGTTTCTCTGAACCGGGCTGCCAGCGCCTTTTCCAGATGCGCACGCTTTTCCTTCAGCCCTTCCGCCATCAATGACCTCACCGACCAAAGCAGCGCGGGCACACTTTCCTCACTCTCGGTCAGTTCGGCTTTCCAGGATTCCAGCGTTTCATTGTCCTGGCCTTGGAAGCCAGCGTGCCATTCTGCCACATGCTTTTTCAGGCCGCCCACCACCTGGGAAACTTGGGGCTCCCGCTCACTGTCAGCCAGAAGAAGCCGGGCCACAGCGGTGGCCTCCACGCCGCGTCCCGCTTCGAAGAATGCCTTCGCCATAATGCTCATCGCCGTGCCAGTGTAATTGTGCGCTGGTCCCAAGCTCTCCCAGGTGTGCAAAAGCAGCTCCTCCCTAACCAGGAGCGAGTCCTCCTTCCGCCCCAGCTTTTCCAGCACCCGTCCCAGGTGCTCCATCTGCGAGGCGGCCAGCTCGTTGTGGGTTCGTTTGCCCAAATACAAAGGCCGCTGCGCCCGCTGGGTGAACTTCGCCACCAGCGGCTCCATCTCGCCCCGCGCCTCCATGAAAAGCACCTCGAGATCCTCCACCATATGCTGGCGCAGGGTCGATGTTCCCATCTGCCCGTCGGCGATCTCTTTTTGGATGGCCTTGGCTTCCTCCAGCCGACCCATCAAGGCAAACACCAGCCCATGCTCAAAGCGCGCGTGCAGCGTGTCCTCGTGGTTAGGCCCGAGAGCTGCCTTGCCTTTCTCCCAGGCCTCGTCGGTCAGTTTCAAGGCCGTTTCATAACGCCCCAGGAAGCGCTCTGAGATGGACTTTGCAATGAGGTTTTTCACCTCCGACCCGCGGCCTTCCTCTCCCGGCTCACCATAAGACACCGCCGTCTCCCCCAGCAGTTCCGCCGCCTCCGCGTAAAGGCCCAGGCCGTGATAAGTCTGCCCCAGCGTCTCCAGCAGACGCGCCCGCAGCAGCGGCTGCGTGGCAAAACGGGAGCGTGCCTCCGCCACCGCCTGGTCCAGCACCTCCACCACCCGCACTTCCCGACCGCTTTTCGAGGGGTCCGGGCTGCGCAACGCGTGAATCAAAAACTCCGGCACCGCCTCGGAAGCCGACAGCCTTTCCGTGGCCAGCTTCTCCGCTGCCCGCGCACGCACCGCCAGATTCACGCTCACCGCCGTGGCCACCACGAGCGCCGCCGCCACAGAAAGGCCCGCCACAAAAGCCGTGCGGTGCCGCTTCACTGCCTTGCGAAATTGATACAGCGCCGAGGGAGGCCGAGCCAGCACCGGCTCATCCTCCAGATGCCGTCGCAGATCCTCCGCTAAGGCCGATGCCGATCCGTAACGACGCGCCCGCTCCTTTTCCAGGGCGTGCAGCACGATCCAGTCCAGATCCCCCCGCACCTCAGCCACCTGCGGCAGGGCCTGAGTTTCAGCATGGCGTTCAGTATGGGGCATAGGCGTCTCGCCTGTGCATCTTTGCAACTTCCACAACTCCCGTTCCAGCCGCACCGAGGGCCGTTCCGTCACCACCTCACGCACCAGCCTCTGCACCTCCGCCAGTGCCGCCCCACGCACGGTCTCCGACCTCAGCGGCGTGCTGCCTGTGAGCAATTCATAGAGCATCACCCCCAACGCATACACATCTGACCGCGTGTCCACATCCAGCGCCTCCGCGCCAGCCTGCTCCGGGCTCATGTACTGCGGCGTGCCCACCACTTGTCCCATCTGCGTCACCAACGTGTCCGCGATCCCCTGCGGCCCCACTGCTTTGGCGATGCCGAAATCAATCACCTTAGGCAACGGCTCCCCTTCCGCACCGCGCGTCACCAGGATGTTTGATGACTTCAAATCCCGGTGGATGACCCCTTTCTGATGCGCGTGCTCCACCGCCGCGCAGACCTGCCGCATCAGCCGTAACCGCTCCCGCACCGTCAGCTTTTCCTGCGCGCAAAACTCCGTCAGCGGCAGCCCCTCCACCAGTTCCATCACAAAGTAAGGCCGCCCCTGCTCCGTCACGCCCGCATCCAAAACGCGTGCGATGCCCGGATGGTCCATCAGCGCCAGTGCCTGCCGTTCCGCCTCGAAGCGTGCCAGCACCTCCCGCGTGTCCATACCCGCTTTGATGACCTTCAGCGCCACTTCCCGCCGGATCGGCGCTTCTTGTTCGGCCAGCCACACCACCCCCATGCCACCGCGTCCCAGTTCCTCGATCAGCCGATAAGCCCCAATCCTGCCTCCACTCTCCGCCCCCTCCAACACCCCGCGCAACGCACAAGCCGGGCAAATCCCCGCAGACGCCTCCTTCATCCCGGCCACGCCGCACACGGAGCAGATGTTTTCCACTGAGTTCATTTTCCAACCAGCCAAACACCCGTCTCTCCGTCAAGCCACACTTGGTTCGCTGATTTTTTAAGTATTCCGTAACCCGCGACCGCCAACCGGTATGAGCCGGATGATGACACGACTTCTACCGCACCCCTCCGCACAAAAACGGGTAATTCCCCCCATTGAACTCATTTCCACGCATCCCTAAATCAAACAGGTGAGCAGCCTCTCCTCAGCCGCCTCTCAATGAAAAGGCTATCCCACGAAGACTGGACACGCATGAATGCCATGACGCTGGAAATCCAAAGTTCCTCCACAGAGGAGGAACTCTTCGACCTCGTAAGCCGCCTTGTCCGCGAGTACTCTGGCCCCGAATGCGAAGTTCTTGCCACACCTGCCGAACCAGGAACACCCCCTGGCCTGCCAACCCTTGGTCCTTGGTCCCTGCGTCTGCCACAGTCAGTCTGTGAGAGCAGTTGCACATTCTATGAAATTCTTTCCGATCATGTTTTCGGCGCATGGAAGCGACTGAGCGGCAAGTTCAATTATGACACAACTGCGCTCAGCAAGCGTCAGAGAGAGGTTCTTCCGCTTCTTCTTCGGGGTGACACGAACGTCGAGATTGCCCATGCGCTGGGTATCAGTCCACGCACGATAGAAAAACACATCACGGCCATCCTTCGCCTCAATGGCTGTGCCAGCCGTAGTCAACTGCTGGCTAGGCGCGCCATGGGAATGGTGTGCTGGCTGCTTTTGTTCCTTGGCGGGCTGCTCCAGGGCCAGGTTATTGGAGGGAAAAAGGCTGCGTTGGTCATTGGAAATAATGATTACCAGCATGCCACACCTCTAGTGTCCTGCGTGCGTGAGGCTGCGGCAGTTTCGAGTGTGCTCCGGCAGGCTGGCTTCGAGGTAGGTGAGCCGGTCTTTAATGGCACGCGGCAGGAGATGCTTGATGCGGCGGATGTGTTTCTAGAACGTGCCAAAAACGCGGAGGTCGGTCTGCTCTACTTCGCTGGACACGGCATGCTGCTTGCTGATCAACAAACACGCGACAGATCCTACAACTACATGCTGCCTGTGGATGCCCGGCTGGTTTCTGATCGTGACGAAGAAATCAAAAGCCGAACCATATCTGTGCAATACCTGCTCAAAGGCATGACTGATGTTGGTGCCAGTTGCAAGATTGTGATCCTGGATGCCTGCCAGAACAACGGCCTGGCAGCAGGACGCGCCGCCGGAAATGTGCGCGGCGGTGCAGGCGCCGAGGGAGATCTACCCAGGGACAGCTTTCTCGCTTTGGCGACCATCCCTGGCACTCAGGCGGGGGATGGCAGCGAGAGTGAGATGAGTCCATTTACCCATGCATTGATCGATAATATAAAGGCATACCCAGATGCTTCTCTGATGGAATTGTTTGCCGGAGTGAATGAAGACGTCACAAAACGACTCGGCCATGAACAAGTGCCTGTGGTGCTGAATACCCTCTCGAGGAAATACATTCGCTTTTCCTTTTTCCCTTCGGGACAGACCCCAAGCCTGGATGCTCCCAGCAAAGATGCCTCCGGCAAAAAAACCAACAGTCTGGGCATGATCTTCCTGCCCTTTCCTGGGAAAGAAGGCGCATGGATATGCCAGTGTGAAACAAGACAGAGAGATTTTAAAACTTTCCTCAAAGAAGTGCCCCAGAACAAAACGGGGGCCATATTGCTGGACTCCAAAATTTTGAATCAAGGCGATGACACCTGCCCCGCCGTCAGCATCAGTCTGGATGACGCTCTTGCCTTTTGTCAGTGGCTGACAGCGAAAGAACAAAATCTGCCAGTTGGACAGGGTGCGAGACTCTCCAGTCTCCAGCATTACCGTCTTCCGACGCTTTCAGAATGGAGGTTTCTTGCTGAAGCTCAACTCATCTCAAAGCCTGACCAAAATCAATTTAATTTGGCAGACCTAGCGCTCGGCCGATTGCGGCCAGACTGGCCGTATCTTTCGGACGTGGACGATGGCACGCCCTATCTTTCGCCAGCGGATGCCGCCAGAGGTGGCCCTGCGAAACATCTTCTCGGCAACGTGTGGGAGTGGTTGTCAGAGCAAGACCGCCCCGGCCATGGAATGGTGGCCGGTGGAGCTTGGAATCATGCTGGCAGCCTTTCCGTGGATGACCTCATCCAGAGCAAACCACGCGAACTAAGATCGTCCGATATCGGCTTCCGTCTGATTTTGGCGACTAACCCCATCGAATAAAAACAACTAAAAACACGCTCCCATGACTCAGATCCACATACGACTTCTGCTGCTATCCTCATGCCTACTATTCTCAGCCAACACAATACAAGCCAACAGTGATGCGCCATTGGTGCTCCAGGTCACGGGTGACACCTATTTTTACAATTGGGACGAGGATGCTTTCGGCTCCGGCACTGGAAACACCTATGGTGGGACTGTCCGTCTAGCAGGGATTGGTGCTGCGGGCTATTCCATCCATTTTTCGATGCGTGGTGGTCAAATGTCAGCTCCAGACGGCCTCCATGACAGCGACCTGCGCGAAATCGATGCTGGCATCATCGGACCCATCTCAGATCATCTTTTCTGGAGTCTAGGCTACTACTATATATCCAATGAAGGAGAATTTCGGGGATTGGGAGGCGTGGGAACCTTCAATGCTTCCACACATGCCATCCCCATCGGATTGATTGCCGCTTATCCTCTGGATATCACGGAAAAATTCTCCATCACACCTCGCTTTGGTCTGGCTATTGGTCCCGGCTTCTACAGCGAAGATGGCGAATTTGGCGGCGGTGGTGGAAACTACGATTCATCCGGTGTTTCCTTTTTACTTCAAACAGAAGCCCAGGTGACCTTTGAATACAAGCTCACCAGTCAGTTCTCATTGCACGCAGACGGAGGCTACCGATACATGCAGGTGAGTGACACTGAGCTTCATGGGCCATTTGTGAGGGCGGGTTTCCGCATCGCATTCTGATCCAGATGTTTCACCCAAGATCATTCTTTGGGTGCGCCGCCCTCAGTCGCCCTTTTGGTCGACTGGGGGTTGTCATCATAGGTTTCGTTTGCTCATTCGATGCCTGCTCACGAGACATGCCGCTGCTTTCGAGTCTGCAAACAAATGCTGTGCCGACACACGTGCTCCTCGTCATGCAGGGCTGGCTGACTCCAGATACCGCCGACAATCTAGCCGGACTGGCTGACGCTCTGCGCTCTTCGTCCCCAACACCTGGAAAATGGCTTGTCTGCAATGCTTCAAACACCCCACTGCACGGCGTGTCTGCAGGCCCGGACATACGACTTTATCCTGGCACACCAACGGGTTTGTTAGATGCGTTTTCGCGCGCACAATCTTATGCATTCGAGGGCTCTGGCAGGCTGTTGCGGGTTACTATGACGGGCAGCACAGACACAGAGGAGTCGCTGCCTTTGTTGACTGACACGACCATCCTTGGCGTGCCTGCTGCCCTGGCAGATCGTGTCCTTCATCTATCCATCTCCCCGCCGCCTGGTAAAGTAGATGAGGCTGTCAGGCCTGGCACCGTGACTATCTCTTACATGCACGGCACACCTGCGCCTTCACAGTTGCAAGCGGTCACTAAGCTTATGCTGGATACATTGCGCACGGGGAATGCTCCCGATTTTTTACCGCAGGGGCGTCTTGATGTGAACATGCTCTGCGAGGAGACTTGCAGACAATCAGCAGGCTGGAAGAGCATTGCCACCGATTCTGGACATGTTCCAATCGCCTGGCTGGTGGCGTCTATCCCGTCTGCCAAGACCACCTATCTTCGTCAGCGTATATGGTCTCGAATAGATAATCCAATTCTGCGAGCAGCCGACTGCGCGAGCGATCTCGAGGTGCTCAAACGGCAGGTTGATCAGTTGCCGCTGGAAAGCCTAATCTCAGTTGCTGGAGCACTCGACAGATTTGTGCTGGGCACCGACACCAAAGGAGTCGAATTTTCATCCTTGGCTGCCACGCTTCTCAGGCAGAAGCCTATGCCCGTCCGTCCCGCGAAACCTCAGTCACAAGCGCAAATGGCGGTGAAAAACAACTCTCTAGCACCGCCCCCTGTGGCAAGAGCGGCTTCAACATCACGTCCAGTTCTGCCGACACCTTTGCCTTTGAAACCGCAACAGTTACCAACAGAAAAGCCGAAAGCCTCAAAGAGTGCCTTCCAGGGAGGAACAAGAAGGATCGCATTTTGACAACGAGACGCCTCGTAGGCGAAAGCAAAACTAATGAGATGCGGGCTCACCCCACGTTCACCGTCGTCACGATCACATGCTGTCCACCGGGTGCGACGCGCACGGCTGATTCGCCTGCATTCGCCGCCTCCACGCAGAGGAAGTCGTGGTAGGCCTCGTCCGGCAGATCGGCCAGGCGCTTCGATTTTTCGATCCAGGGATTCCACACCACGGTGGTGCCGCTGCCGAGCTTGTTGATCGTCAGTTTCCGGCCCCAGGCTGGATCATCCACCACCACACCGCTCGGGCTGACGTATTGACGGTCCACCTCACGATCAAAGGTGATGTCCGCAGCCTCGCCCTCGCGCATCGTCGGCGTGCCGACCGTGTCGAGATACTTCGCCTCCGCGAGGCCGCTGACCGTCACCTTCGAGATGTCGCCCACTCTCAGGTAGGTGTGCAGGGCTTCGGTGATGACCATGGCATCGCTGCCTGTGTTCTGAGTCATGAGGGATACCTCCAGCTTCTTGCCAAAGCTGATGCCCAGATGGCAGGTGAAGTCGTGCGGCCATAGCACGCGGGTTTCGTCACTGCTTTGCAGGCGGAAAAGCATGGCCACCCGCGTTTCCTGCGCATCCGCACGCAGCAGTTCCCAGGGAAGGATGCGGGCGATGCCGTGCATGGGTTTCGTCGGGTCAGACATGTGCCCGCCGAACCATGGCCAGCAGACCGGGATGCCTCCGCGGATGGCTTTCCCATTCTGAAGCACGGCGTCCGGGCTCATGTAAAGCACCGGCTGTGTCTGGCCGGTCGGAGTCCACTCCATGATATGAGCCCCATTCACCGCTATGCGTGCCGTCGCAGATGGATGACGAATCGCATAAACAGGAAAACCAAGGGTAGGCTCTTCGCGGGTGATGCAGTCGGGGAGTATCATGCTGCCCGAATAATGCCACGCTGCCGCAGGCGCAAGCAAAGGAGAACGACGCCCGAAACTTACGCCTGGCCTGCCGAGGGAACCAGCGTTTCCGGTCTTGTCATTGCCGCGACCTTTTCACAGACTCAGCCCATGTCTGATCCGTCCCCGCTGCCCTACACTGACACGAAGCCTGTCGGCGCGTCAGATTTTTACACGGCTGTGAACGCGACGTTCCGATTCATCGAGAAGCAGTTCGGCATCGAAGGTCTGCGGAGATACTGGGCGGAAATGGGCAGCCGCTACCATGCACCCGTCACAGAGCGCTGGCGTGCTGGCGGTCTGGCTGCGGTGGCAGGGCATTGGCGGGCCTTCTTTGCAGCTGAGCCGGGGGCGGAGGTCGAGGTCGAGGTGCGTCAGGATGAAAACGAAGTCGTGGTCGAGGTGCGCGCCTGCCCGGCCATCAATTACCTGCGCAGGCATGGACGCGAGATCGTGCCATACTTCTGCCAGCATTGTCATTTTGTCAGCGCTGCGATGGGGGCCGGAGCTGGCATCGAAGTCCGCATCTGCGGTGGCGATGGAAGCTGCACGCAGCGCTTCGCCAAAGCAGGGTTCTTTTCCGAAGCGCAACGACTGGAGGATATCGCCACGGCATCATGATTGGCATCTACGACTTCTGCGGCCACTACGAGTGGACTTTTCAATGGTTGCACGACCAGGGCGGTCACGACCTCGTCCGCCGCTACTGGGATGAGGCCATCCATCAGGATTCACAGATCCATGCAGGGGAGCTGATCATGGGTAAAGGCTTCGCCGGAATGGACGAATACTGGGGCCACACACTGGCCGAGGAAGGAGCCGAATGGGAGGTCACACGAACGAACGACGTCTTCCGCATCGACATGCACCACTGCCCTTCGAAGGGCTTCCTCATCCAAAACGACCTGAAGCAATACCCCGACTACTGCGACCACTGCCTCGGCTGGATCGGCCCGCTCATGAAGAAGGCGGGCTTCGTCATCGACCACGAGCATAACCATTGTGGCCAGTGCTGGTGGGAGATGCGCCACGCTGGAGACAGCTCCGCTCCATTGCCGCCCGGAGCCCTGGCTGGCGCGGCGGATGTCCGGCTTCATGCGGATTGGAAGACCGCAGAAACCCACCTCGACACCTATGAACGCGCCACTGATCCTGACGACAAGCTTCCTGCTCCTCCTGCAAGCCTTTAGCCATGCCGCCGAATGGGAAAAGCTCCCGCCTCTGCCTGCGCCAAACGGTGGCTTTGTCGTGGGTGCAGACCAAGGCAAGCTCGTGATTGCCGGCGGCACGAACTGGGAAGGCGGGAAAAAGAACTGGCTGACGAAAGTCTGGGCCTTTGATCTCAAGTCGCTGAAATGGGAGGCGCGCCCAGAACTGAAAAACTCCATTGGTTACGCCGTCGCAGGAGTTCGTAATGACGAGGAGGGCAAACCCACCATGGTTTTCGGCGGCGGATCGGATGATCGCGGCGCCGTAAGCTCCATGCAGTATCTGAGACCAGATGGATTCAAGTCACGCGAGGCCGAGCTTCCTCCAAATGCCGTCCTTGCCGCAGGCGGCGTGCATGGGAGATCCATGGTCTTTGCTGGCGGCACACCTGACTCAGTCCAGATCGCCAAAGCCTCGAATGCCACCTGGTCCATCGACCTTGATACACTTCAGGTCACACATCTAGAGCCCTTTCCAGGTCCACCTTTCCTGACGGCAGCTTCGGCGATCGATGAGTCAGGGAGGTTGTTCGTGTTTGGCGGTGGCACCTGGGATGAGAAGACTCAAAGCGTGATTAACTTAGACGCCGCCCACGTCTTTGACGTGAAGAAAAACTTCTGGAAAAAACTGCGCTCTCTACCCTACGCAGCGCGTGGCATGAGCGCGGTCGTGCTTTATCAGGACAAGCCGAAGGGCGGCTCCATCGTAAAGCCCTTCGTTTACCTCGCTGGCGGCTACAAGAACGACACCGAAGGCTTCACCAACGAAGCCTTCCTTTACGACATCGCCAAAAACGAATATCGCCCGACCACACCCCTGCCCTACAAGGCAATGGTCGCCCTGGTCGTGCTGGAAGGTCACCTCTACTGCCTCGGTGGTGAAGATAAAAAACAGTCACGCACCGATGCCTGCTATCGCATCGGGTTGGAGGAACTTCTGAAATGATTCTAGCTGGGAGACGGGCGACACGGGCAAGACGATCAAGGCAATATACTCGGCGGAGTTGAGTTTGAAAAAAGTCGTCCCAAATGGCTGTATGAGAGACCTCTGCCAGGATCAATCGCGAAACAATTCATCGGCCAGCACGGAGTTCGTCGCCAATTCCTTGGCGTATGCGTAATCCGAAAGTGGTGACCATCGTCAAGAACAGGTTCTTCCGGGTTCCGGTGATGCGGCGAAAGGTGTCGTGCTTTTGCCGGAGTTCCTCCGCATACGATTTGTCGATGGTGAACGGGCCCTCGGAGAACTTCATCAGGCAAAGGCTGATGGTATTATGTTCAGCCAAAACACTTCATCCAAACCTGGTTTTGGCCAGGTTTGGATCAAACTGCAAAAATGGAAAAGCCAGCCTCAGTTCTTCCCTTGGCAGAAGCACCATTAAAGCTCCGTATTCCTTCCCACCATGCTCACACCCACACGCCGACGCTTTTTTGAAGACTCGCTCATGGCCGCTGCGGCGGTCGCTTTGCCGAAAACATTGCTGGGGGCCGAAACGACGGCGGTTTCGGCGAACGAAAAACTCACCGCTGCGATCATCGGTTGTGGGATTCGTGGGAAGGCGCATGCGCGGGAGCTGGCGCGGCTCGCGGATTGCGATGTGGCCTATGTTTGCGATCCTGATCTGGATCGTGCCGATGAAGTGGGGGCGTTGCTCGTCGAACTGAAACGGCCGATGCCGAAGAAGGAGCAGGACTTGCGGAAGGTGCTCGAAGACAAAGCCGTCGATGTCGTTTTCATCGCCACGCCGAACCACTGGCATGCGCTGGCGGCGATCTGGGCGATGCAGGCGGGCAAGGACGTGTATGTCGAGAAGCCGGTGAGCCAGAATGTCGAGGAAGGCCGCCGCATTG
>CAYMHJ010000085.1:0-10444 GCA_964390165.1 uncultured Prosthecobacter sp.
CTCGTCGTGAGCGTTTCGGAGAAAACACTGCCCGGCTACTCGCTCACGCCCGTGCGTCCGCGCTACGACGTGGTCTATCTGCTCGACGAGCGCGGCTGGTATTATCGCTACAGTCACCTGCACACGATTGATCCCGCGATTCAAATGGGCTCGCGTGTGAAGATGGGCCAGCGCATCGGCATCCTCGGCAAGGAAGGAGCGAGCGGAGGCTGGACACATCTGCATTTCGGCATCAACAGCCGCCAGCCTTCAGGCAAATGGGGCACGCAGGAGGCCTACGCCTTCGCTTGGGAGGCGTATCAACGCGAAAACAAGCCCGCCATCATCGCCGTGGCTCGTCCGCATCATTTCATCCGCGCTGGCGAGTCGATCACGCTCGACGCGTCGAAGTCATGGGCAGCATCCAGCCCCATCAAAACCTACGACTGGACCTTCACCGACGGCCAAACCGCCTCCGGCGCGAAGATTGAGCGCACCTACACCAAGCCTGGTGCCTACAGCGAGATCCTCAAAGTCACGGATGACGCCGGAAATGTTAGTTACGACTTCGCCATCGTGCAGGTCATGGGCAGCGACGAAAAGAACCTCCCACCGACCATTCACCCGACCTTCTGGCCTACCACCGGCATCAAGCCCGGCACGGAGATCACCTTCAAAGTCCGCACCTTCCGCACCACCGGCGGCGAGACCTGGGACTTCGGCGACGGCACTTCGAAAGTCACTGTGAAGTCCGACGGGAATGCCAAAGCCCTCGCCAAAGACGGTTACGCGATCACACAGCATGCCTTCTCAAAACCTGGCGATCACATCGTCACCGTCGAGCACACCAACGAACGCGGCGAGCGTGCCGTGGGGCATCTGTGGGTGCGAGTCAGTGAATGAGGCCACGTTTCAAGTTTCATGTTTCAAATCCCAAAATGCTCCATAGCGCTATCTTGAAACTTGGAACCTGAAACAAATGCCTCACTTCCCAGCCACGGGAAGGAACTGCACCGCATCGGCGATGACCACCTTGTCGGCCTCCGTGCCGTCGTTGGACACGCGCACCCAGCCTGACTTCCCAGCTTCAAAACGAAACGTACCGAGAGTGCGGAAGAGCCTCCCAAGCGCTGGCTCGTCCTGCTGATTGATCCGCACCACCGTGTCTCCATCCGCGTGATGAATCGTCAGCGGAGTATGCGTGGAGCGCCTTACATTGTAGCAATGTGCCAGCCGCACCTCATACCATCCGGCCTTCGGTAGCTCCGGCGTGAAGGTCACCGACTTGGTCCCCTTCCCCGCCTTCATGTCATGAAGATAACCGAGCCCGACATACGGCGGCGTATGCGTGGAATACTGCCACTCGCCCACCAACTCCGCCTCCGTCTCATCCACCACAATGCCCGGTAGTGTCGCCGGATCACTCACGATAAACTTCACCATCTCCGGCCGGTCCACCTCACCCGGCGGATGGATGTTCGGGAGGGCTTTGGGGTGCGGCTTCAATCCAGTTCCAGCTAGGGCGGCACTGAGGAGCAAAAACCCAATCAGGCTGCTGCTCAAAAACAGTGCTAAGGTTCTCAATCGGTTCATTTGAAATTTCTCCTGTCAGTTATTATGCTGTTCGTAGCGATGAGGGGATATGGCGTCGAGAAGCGGCAGGCTGAAATCCAGCAACTCTGGAGCGCTGGGAAACTCTGCTTTCACTGCCGAAAGCACGACTTGCTCTGTCTGAAAAAAAGTCTGCGACGTGTCTGCACGCTGCACGGCAGTTGCTAAATCATGAAGGGTCAGATCACTCCAAGGACGAATAGCCTCAACGGTCTCGTCAGAAATTTCGATGCCTAGTCGTTCCTCGACGCACATGAGAATCTGAATGGCATCAAAGAAAGTGGCAGATTCGTCAGCGGTATGTCGCATGGAGAGCCCGAGATCACGAAATGATGCGGCACAATTAGGGCAGCAGGCTGTCAGCGCCATTAACTTACGAACCGGCAATTCGCTTTCCTCGCCACAAGATGCGCATCGACATAGCACTGGATCAGCAAAGCGCATCGTATTGATTTGGATCGAACATTGCGGCGGTGACAGACCTCCACGTTCTGGCGAACGCGGCTACTTGGCCTTCTCATTCAGCAGATAGCCAAGCAGATCGAGGAAAGTCCCTTCATCGAGTGAGTGGCCGAAGATAGGAGGCATCAGCGAGATGGGGGTGACGGCGGTTTTCTGGATGTCCTTCTTCGAGATGCGGTGCTCTTTGCCAGCGGCATCGGCGAGGAGGTGGATCTGGCCGAGTTCAGCCTTCAGGAAGCCGGCGAAGGTGCTGCCGTCCTTCATCGTCAGGGTGTGGAGATGGAAGTGGGCATCGACGTTGCGGTTCGGGTCGAGGATGTCTTCGCAGAGTCGCTCGGGACCGCGGGCGCCGATGCCGTCGAGCTGCGGGCCGATGAGGCCGCCTTCGCCCTTGATCTGATGGCAGGCGGCGCAGTTCATCTTGAAGGCGTTGGAGCCGACTTCGAGATCTGGCTTGGCTTTGGCAAAGGCGGCGACACGGCTGGCGATGAGCGTGTCGAGCTGCTTCCGTTGCTCGGGTGAAACGGGGAGCGGTGGTGGCGCGGGGCGCGGCGGCAGATAGGCGGCCAGCTTTTCCCGCAAGGCGGCAGGGGCGCTGTGCTGGAGCATCGTGGCGAGCTGCTTCAAAGCCTCGCGCGTCGTGTCTTCGCTTTTAAAATCACTCACGCTTACCAGCGCGGGCTCGATGCGCGTGATGCCGAGCCAGGCGTAGGCCTTGCCATCATCGCCATCCACGATCTCCAGCCGCACAGCTTTGCCGACATGCTTCGCGAGATCGAGCTCCACTCGCTGGCAGACATCATCGCGCGGCGGGAAGGCGCTGGCGAGTGTTTCGCCCGACTTCGCCTCGACGACACGGACGAGGTTCTTGTCATGCGCCTCTGATTTCGGGAAACCACGATGGCCATTGATCCAAAAAGCGAGCTGCGTTGGAGCCGGGAAGTCTTTGGAGCGGAGGATGCCCGTGCGGCTCTCTTCCTCTCCACCACCGCTCATGCTCTGGAGCACCTGCACCTCCGTGCCATCCGCACACTTGCGCATCTTGAGTGACCAAACAGGTGCTTTTGCTGAAGGAACCGTTGTCCACACAGGTTCCGGCTTCTTCGCGCTCGCCGCCAGCATCGCCTGCGCTAGCTCCTGCGCCCAGGTGAGGAGTTCGGGCAGTGGCAATGCGCCGCGTTCGCTGAGGCCGTCGGAGATGGCTTGTAGGTGCTGGATGGCATCGCGTTGACGGGCTTTGGCGAGACGAACGACCTGGGGCAGGAGCGCCGCATCGGCAAAGCGCGAGATGTGAGTCAGTGTGGCTACCGAGATTTCTGAACCACCTTCCAAACGCCGCAAAAGAAATGCGGCTGCATCTGCGGTGGGAACGGCGATGGCGATTTGAGAGGCGAGATTGATGGCATCGGAGGTGAGGTGATCGAAAGCGTCTTTGAGGCTGAGATGATCACGAATGGCGATGCGGAACGCGAGTTGGAGACTGATGTCATCCGTTGGCGTTGCTTGTGCTTCAGAAAGCAAAACAGGCAGAGCGTCCAGCACGGGTTTGTCCTGGAGTTTGGAGAGTGCGGCGCGTTGGGTGAAGACCGATTTGCTTTTCAAAGCAGCATGCCAATCCGAAACGTCGAGTTGTTGAGCCGGTTGGCGTTTGAATGTGCCTGAACTCTTCACTACCCGCCAGATCCTCCCGCGTTCCTTGTCCCGTCCCGGATGCTCCAGCGGCACTTCGTAGTGGCCGATGATCTTGTTGTAGAAGTCGGCGATGTAGAGGGCGTTGTCGGGACCGAGCTGGAGATCGACGGGGCGGAACCAGGGGTCGTCGCTGGTGAGGAAGTCGGGCTGTTCGTTCGCCTTCGGGGTGCTGCCGGTGAAGGTGACGTGGTCGTGGTTCACCTTCGAGGTGACGACGTTGCCGACGAAGGTGTGGTCGTCCCACTCGGGGCCCCAGACGCCGCCATCGATATAAACGATGCCGCAGATGCCGGTGCTGCCATGGGTGTGCTGACACATGACAGGCGCGAAGCCGAGGCCGTCATGCGGTTTGCCAAAGCTCGGGTAATGCGCGCCGCGAATGAGCTGGTAGATCGGCGAGCTGTGGCAGTCGGCACTGTAGAGATTGCCGTAGCGATCCCAGCAGAGGCCGAAGGGATTTACCTGACCGTGTGTCCAGGGCTCGATGCGGGAACCATCAGGCCGGAAGCGGAAGACATTGCCGCTGTGGAGTTCGAGCGTGCTGCCGTCCTTCGCTTTGAAGTGGCTGGTGTTATTGAACCCATGCGTCGCATACACCCAGCCATCCAGGCCGAGGCGGAAGCTGCTGCACATGCCGTGGGTGTCTTTTTCATAACCGAGTGGGCCTAAGATCACTTCGCGGACATCGGCTTTGTCATCGCCATCGCTGTCGGCGAAATACCAGATGTTCGGGATGCTCCAGGCGATGCAGCCGGCTTTGTGCTCGGGCTTGTGCCAGGGCAGGACGCCAGTGGGGATGTTCAGGCCGTCGGCGAAGTCGGTGACTTTGTCGGCTTTGCCATCGCCATCAGTGTCTTCGAGAATCTTGATGGCATCTCGGCTGTCTTTGACTCGCGTGCCCTGCGGGTCGGACCAGCGGGATTTATCGGCAGCGTAGGGATACTCGACGGTGCTGCTGACCCAAAGCCGCCCGCGCGCATCGAAGGCCATGTTGATGGGCTTGTTAATCATCGGCTCACTGGCGAAGAGCTGGACCTCAAAGCCCGGCGGCACATGCAGCGCGGCTTTTTCCTGCTCGGGTGTGAGTGCGGCGGTCTCGCGAACGAGGCGTGTATCGGGCTCGGCGGCGTGGAGGGCGGTGAGAAATAAAAAGAGAACGGGCCAGCGGATCATGCCGCACATCATGAAGGAAGGCGGGCCGTGGCGGCAAGCCTTGGCTGGAAAAGTTATTCCTGGGGGGCTTCCAAACCTCGGGACACTTCGACAAATGCCTCAGCCAGCGCCGCCCAGTCAGCCTCGGTCGTCTCCCAACCACCGCTCACGCGCACCACGCGCCGTAGTTCCTCCCAATCCGCGCCGAGTGCCTGCACGACGACGGATGATCCTTCCTTCCCTGAGCTGCAAGCCGAGCCCGTGGAGATAGCGAAGCCTGCGCGACTGAGCCGCGTGAGCCATTTCAAATTCGAGTGCTGGTGCATGACCAAAAGCACGGTGTTCCAGAGCCGTGGCGCGCCTTCGCTGATCACCCGCAGGCCGGGGAAGTCGCGCTTCATCTGCTCGGCAAAGGTGTCGCGCTGAGTTGTCTGCACACGCTGAACTTCGTCGAGTCGTGGCGTGATGGCTTCGAGGGCAGTGACCATTGCCTCAATGGCGGGATAGTTCTCCGTGCCGGCGCGGCGGCTGTTTTCCTGTGGGCCGCCTTGGAGCAGAGGGAAGGCTTCCGCTTCATCCGCCAGCACCAGGAAGCCGATGCCCTTCGGCCCGCCGAACTTGTGCGCGCTGCCGGTGAGGTAATCGCAGGTGCCGAGTGACATCGCATCGAGTTTGCCCACCCACTGCGCGACATCGGAGTGGAAGCGCACGCCATGCTCGCGGCAGAGCTTCAAAAGCTCAGGCCAGGGTTGAAGCACACCGCTTTCATTGTTCGCCGCCATCACGGAAACGAGCGCGGGCTGCTGCTCGACGAGCACGTTTTTCAAAGCATCCGGCTGCACCACACCCTCGGCATCGACGGGGATCTCGATGACTCGCGCACGGCCCAGCCAGGCGCGTGCCGCCTCGCGCACGCTGGGATGTTCGATGGCGGAGATGGCCACGCAGGCATCGGGCGGCAGGCATTTGGCGAGTCCGGCAAAGAGCGTGTTGTTCGACTCCGTGGCGCCCGAGGTGAAGACGATACGCTCCGGCTCGACGCCGAGGAGATCGCCAAGGCGTTCACGCGCGGATTCCATCGCCTGACTGGTGAATCCGGCTTCGCGATAAAGGCTAGATGGGTTATGCCAGTGCTTCTCGCTCGCCCGCAGCCATGCTTCACGTGCAGCGGGATGCAGCGGCGTGGTGGCGTTGTGGTCGAAGTAGGCGGGCATGAGACGCTTCTAGCATGGACGAGTCCCGCAGGAAAGCCGCAGAGCACGGGAAGAGCTGCGGCGGGCGTCTTCTCGGTTGAATTCGTGATTCCCATGTCAGTCGGAGTCTGCCACATTCCCCGGCATGGAAGTGCTCTTCATCCTGCTCCTGATCGGATTCATCATCGCCCCTATCGCGGCTTTGATCATTGCCAGCGGCACCAAAGCCCGGGTGAGTGAACTGGAGTCCCACATCCGACAACTGCGCTCGACCCTGGCCAATCAGGTGGAGATTCAGCAGCGGCTGGAAAGGCGGATCGAGAAGTTCGAAGCTGCCGATGCACCGATCATCGCTCGCGTGGAAAATGCGGCTCAAGAGCGCTTCGCGCCTCCGGTGATCCCGCCAGTCATCGAGAAGCCGATGGAGAAAAAGCCTCTCGTCACGCCACCGCCACCTCCATCCAACCTCGGAGAGTTGATGGCTCGTGCGGCGATGCAGCCCGAGACTGCTCCGCCACCACTCTCTCCGCGTCGGGCAGCACCCAAACCACCCGAGCTTCCGAAGCTCAATCTGGAGCAGTTCATGGGGGCGAAACTCTTCGCCTGGGTGGGCGGACTGGCGTTCTTCCTCGGCATCCTGTTCTTTGTGAAGCTCAGCTTCGAGCGTGGCTGGATCTCGCCCGGAATGCGAGTGGCCATCGGCCTCATCATCGGTGTGGCATTGCTCGTCGGCGGAGTGCTGACGCATCGGCGGCGGCAGTATATCGTGCTCGGTCAGACGCTCTGCGCCACCGGCATCGTGGCGCTGTATGGCGTGAGCTTCGCAGCACATTCGCTGTACCATCTCGTGCCATTCGACAGCCCGATGGTGACCTTTGCCTTCATGGCACTCGTGACCGTCACAGCATTTCTCCTCGCCGTGCGGCTGGATGCCAGAGTCGTGGCAGTGCTCGGGATGCTGGGCGGCTTCCTCACACCGCCGCTGTGCTCCACAGGGGAGGATCATCCCTTCGGCCTCTTCAGCTACATCGCGCTGCTCGTCGTGGGCGTGATGGCGGTGGTGAAACACAAACGCTGGATGCTGATGGTGCCGCTGGCGGTGGGAGGCACGTTGCTCATGCAAGGTGGCTGGCTGATGCGCTTCTTCGACTCCTCCGGCTACGCTCATGGTTCGGCCACCTGGATTCCCATCGGAGTGTTCCTGTTCTTCGGGCTGCTCTTTGCCGCCGCTGTGGCCTGGGTGGGACAAAGGAAGGGCGAAGACGACGTGCTGCCATGGTCGGCCATCGCCGTGTGTAGTGGCGCCATGCTGGTGGCCTTTGTTTTCCTGGCTTTCAGCGGCATCGCCACACGTCCGGTGGTGCTTTACAGCTTTGTCTTTGGGCTCAATGCACTCGTCCTCAGCATTGTCTGGCAGCGACCCGGGGTGGCGGGCGTCCATGCAAAATTGCTCGGCTTCAGCTTCCTGCATCTCGCCATCTGGACGACTTCCCGTTTGACCGATGACCTGCTCATCACAGCGCTCGTCATCTACCTCGTCTTTGGCCTGCTGCACACGGTCTTCGCCGTGCTTTGGACGAAGCGTGGTGAGAAGCTCCAACTCCCCGTCGGCTGGACACCAGTGATCGCGCTTTTGCTCATGCTGCTGCCCGTGCTCACGCTGGACACGGTGGGCTTTGCCATCTGGCCTGCCATCCTGCTCGTGGATGTACTGATCATCGTGCTCGCGGCAGTCACCGGGCTGGTGATGCCCGTGCTGGTGGCGCTGGTGCTGACTTTGATCACGGCTGCTGCCTGGCTCTTTCATCTGCCGGGCGGTCACGATGCCGGGCTCGGTGGTTTCTTGTTCGTCGTGGGTGGCTTTGCCGTGCTCTTCAGCGCGGTGGGAGTCTGGCTGGTGCGTAAGATGCCAAAGGCGGAGCATGTCTCGCTCGTGCCCGTGAGTTCGGCGGTGATGCCTTTCGCCCTGCTCATCCTCGCCACGATGAGCACCAGAGTGCCCAATCCCTCGCCGATTTTCGGACTCGCACTGCTGCTGGCGGTCTTCCTGCTTGGCATTGTTAAAGTCAGCGGCATTACGCAGCTCGCTGTGGCTGCCATGGGTTGCGTCATCGGTCTGGAATGGGTGTGGCACACTGAGCATTTCAGCGCTGCCAGCGCCGTGGTGCCGCTGCTGTGGTATGTCGGTTTCTATCTTCTTTTCACGGTGTTTCCCTTCGTGTTCCGTGCGCAGTTTGTCGGACGGCAACTGCCCTGGATCGCCTCTGCCGCCGCAGGGCTCGGCAGCTTCGGTCTTGTATATCGCGCGGTGAAACTCACTTGGGCGAACGATGCCATGGGCCTGCTGCCGCTGGCCTTTGCCATCGCGCCACTGCTCGCATTGATCCTCATCATCAAACATCACCGTGCGGAGAATCCCGCGCGCCTCACCCAGCTCGCGTGGTTCGGTGGCGTGGCCTTGTTCTTCATCACCCTCATCTTCCCCATTCAGTTCGATAAACAGTGGATCACCCTCGGCTGGGCGCTGGAAGGCGCGGCCCTTTGCTGGCTCTTCCGCCGCGTGCCGCATCCAGGACTGCGCGGCACAGGCGCGGTGCTGCTCGCCGCCGCCTTTGCCCGGCTGGCGCTGAATCCCGCCGTGCTCACTTATCAGACACGGGGTGAGACGATGCTTCTGAACTGGCAGCTCTACGCCTACTCACTTGCCGCACTGGCGATGTTTGCTGCCGCGCGCTGGCTTCCACCGCCGCAGGATCGCTGGGGCCCCGTGTCACTGCGCCCCGTCTTCATGGCTTTTGGCGGCGTGCTGCTCTTCCTGCTGGTGAATATCGAAATAGCCGATGCCTTCACGCCTGCGGGCAGCTCCTCGCTCGTCTTCAAGTTCGGCGGCGACTTCGCCCGCGACATGACTTACACCATCGCATGGGCATTCTTTGCGCTCGCGCTCATCATCCTCGGGCTTTGGAAGCGCATCGCACCCACGCGCTATGTCGGCATCGCCCTGCTGGTCGTGACCATCCTGAAGCTCTTCCTGCACGACCTCGCGCGCATCGACAGCGTCTATCGCATCGGCGCTTTGATCGTCGTTGCACTCATCGCACTGGCGGCCTCATTTCTGTATCAGAGATTCCTCGGCGCAGAGAAGGACGAAAACGACGCAAAAGAGAGCGGAAACCAGGAGAAATGACCATGAAACAATGTACTTGTCTGGCCTTGATGTTCACAGTGCCCTTGATGGCGGCAGATCACGCCGCGTGGACACACCGGCAGACACTCGGAATCACGCAGCCGGGACTGCAAAGGCTGGATCTCGAACCGGCCTTGCTGGATGCCTCACGCGGCATGAGCGGCACGCCATTTCATGATCTCCGGCTGGTCAATCCGGCGGGCGTGGAGATGCCGTATGCCGTGCTCCAGCCCGCAGCTTCTGAGTCAGGCACCCGGCAGGCAGCCATGGATTTTAAGCAATCACTGCGGGATACAACGACGGAGTTCGAATTCCGTGCGCCTGATGGCAGGGGGACCGTGAGCGGCATCTCACTGAGCACACCCGCGGTCGATTTCATCAAGGCTGCGAGTCTCGAAGCCTCGGACGATGGCAGCACATGGCAGATGCTGATTCGTGACGAACTCCTCTGCCGACAGTCTGGCATCGAACGGCTCAGTCTGCGCTTCAGACCAGGAGCATGGTCGCATTTTCGCGTGTTGCTGGATGACCGGCGCACGAGCCCCGTGGTCTTCAGCGGTGCCTTCATTCATCGTGATCCCTTCGAATCCGTGCCTGTCACCGTACCTCATACCGTGACGATCCAATCTCGCGAAGAACGCGCGGGCGAAACGCACCTCATGCTCAATCTCGGGGTGGCCAATCTGCGGCTCGCCACACTGTGCCTGCGCACGCCTGAGCAGGTGTTTCAACGCCGGTTAACTTTGGCAGGCAGGACACAAACTCTTTTCCGCATTCAGCATGACGGCCACAGCGCCGAAGATCTCGAAGTGCCGCTGCATCAGCTCGTGCTGGCGCGCGAGATCGAGCTGGTGATCCACAACGAAAGCAACCCACCGCTTCGCATCGAAGGATTCGATCTCACTCGCCATCCGACAACGATTCTCTTCCAGGCAGATGCGCCCGGTGAGTGGCAGCTTTATGTCGGCAATGCACAGGCTGAGGCACCGATGTATGACATCGCAGCGCTAACCAGCCAGCTTCGCCAGGCTGCCGCGAGCACGCCGAAAGCCGCAGCCGTGACTGCGAACTCCGCCTTTCGCAAAGAGGCCACGGCTCCAGCCGTGGGAGCCACCGGTAGCAAGATCGATGTCTCTGCATGGGCCCGTCGTCGCAGCATCGAAATCCC
>CAYMHJ010000085.1:10454-21631 GCA_964390165.1 uncultured Prosthecobacter sp.
GCGCGCGTCGCGAGCAGTTCCGTCACCGCCTCGGCATCGAAATCCCCGAGGCCGGCGTTGTCGAGGTGGAGCTCGATCCCGAAGTGCTCGCCCACTCCGCCCGCGACTTTGCCGACCTGCGTGTGATCCGGGATGGACAGCAGTTGCCCTATCTGCTGAAACACAGCAGCGACACCCGGGAGGTGGACACCAGCTTCGAACTCGTTTCTGACGCAAAGCGGCCGACCATGTCCATTTGGAAAGTAAGCCTGCCTTTCGTCGGCTATCCCGTTCACGAGGTGGTTCTTGAAAGCGACTCGCCCCTGTTCGAACGACTCATGCTGATGAGGGAGGAGAACTCCGCCGCTCTGAACTCCTTCAGGTGGACTCGTCAGCCGAACCAACAAGCCAGTCCGATGAACTTCAGTCTTGACCAAAAACTGGCTGGCGATGCCTTCATCATCGAGACTGACAACGGAGACAACGCGCCGCTTCAGCTCACGCGGGTTCGTTTGAAGCATCGAGTCGTCAACGTGTGGTTTCATGCTGCTGCCACCGGGCCGGCGTATCTGTATTACGCCCAGCCCCAGGCAGCCGCACCGCGCTACGATCTCACGCTAATGCGAGCAGAGTTTGAAAAGGCCGCCAAAATCCCCGGCAAACTCGGTGCCGCTGAAACCCTGCATGCCATCGAAACAGCGAATGCCTCATCCACAAGCGGCGGCCCGCTGCTCTGGGCCGCACTGGCGCTCGTGGTGGGCGTGCTTTTGTGGGTGATTCGCCGTTTGTTGCCGAAGATCGAAGTACCAGGAAGCTCTCCTTAGCCATATGTCTGCTTGCCTCCAGAAGCCGAACCTCTTACAGGCTGGCCCTCATGGCTGCTGGACCACAAGAACCCGACACCCGCTGGATGCATCTCGCGCTCGATCAAGCGAAGCGCGGGCTGGGCCTGACGAGTCCTAACCCACCAGTCGGTGCGGTGATCGTCAATCATGGGGAGGCCATCGGTCAGGGCTACCATCACAAAGCTGGTGGCCCTCATGCTGAGATCGAGGCCATCCGTGATGCGCAGACCCACAATCCCAAACTGCTTCCAGGTTCGACCATTTTTGTCACGCTGGAGCCCTGCTGCACTCAGGGCCGCACGGGGCCGTGCACGGAAGCGATCAAAGCCGCTGGTATCAAACGTGTCGTCTGGGGGGCGCAAGATCCGAACCCCGACCACGCAGGCCGCGCGCAGGAGATCCTCACCTCCGCAGGCATCTCCGTCAGCACTGAGGTGCTGCAAGACGAGTGCCGCGAGCTGATCCGACCCTTTTCAAAATGGGTCACCACCGGCCTGCCCTACGTCATCGCTAAAGTCGGCCAGAGTCTCGATGGCCGTATCACTCGCCCTGCCGGTGAAAGCCCATGGATCACCAGCGAATCCGCGCGCGCTCATGGGCGGCGGTTGCGTGCTCGAGTGGATGCCATCCTCGTCGGCGCAGGCACCATTCGTGCGGACAATCCACAGCTCACGATTCGCGAAGGTGCACCCGGTTTGAAGGAGCAGCCCCACAGGGTCATACTGACTCGTTCGGGTGATCTGCCTGAGTCCTCACTGGTATTCACGGACGAGCACAAACACCGAACCTGGGTGCTGCGTGATCTTGGCTTCATCGAAGCACTCCAGGAGCTCGCCCGACGCGGCATCGTGACTGTGCTCATCGAAGGTGGAGCTGATGTTCTCGGCCAGGCCTTCGCGGCTCAGGCAGTGGATGAGATCGTCTGGTATGTGGCCCCGCGCATTTGCGGCAGCTCAGGGCTTCCCGCCATTGGTGGACTACCGCTGGATCAGTCCGTGCAGATCGATGACGTGAAAATTCTGCCGCTCGGTGACAACGTCTGCATCACGGGCCACCCCGTCTGGTCGAAACCCGCACCTTCCAAATCATGAGTCGCCGCGCTGTGTTCTTTGACCGCGACGGCGTGGTGAATCTCACCCCCGGCCCGGGCTATGTGCTGCGCTGGGAGGATTTTCATTTCTCTCCCGGCATCGTCGAGGCACTCGCACTCTGTCGTGCTCGCGGCTATGCCACGGTGCTTGCAACCAGTCAGCAGGGCGTCGGGAAAAAGCTCATGTCGCAGGCAGATCTGGACCTCATTCACTCGAACATGCAGACTCATCTGCATGCTCACGGAGCCGAGTTTGACGGCATCTACGCCTGCACCTGCCTCAAGACCGAGCCCGACTGCACATGCCGTAAACCCAGCCCCGAGATGATCCTCCGTGCCGCCGCCGATCTGGATCTCGATGTAGCTCAAAGTCTGCTCGTGGGAGATGCTGATCGCGATATAGAGATGGGCACGAATGCCGGCGTGCCAGTGACCATCCGCATCGAGAGTGAGAACGCCCATCACGTCAAAGCCACCCATACCTTGCCCGACACCACTGGCTTGGCCGAGCTGCTTGCACGGCTGCTAGATTGAATGGAATTGGCCGTTGACGACTCAAAGCCCGCGCATCCACAGTCCGCCCATGTCCCGACGCCCTCACCCCATGCTCATTGCCTTCGCGCTTCTCGCGCTGGGTTGGGCACAGGTGTTTGGCATCATGCGTGGCTACCTTTGTGACTGCCACGGCGTCGCGCAGATCAGCGCTTCGGACCATTGCCATGGCGACAGCAGCCACTGCTGCCACGACTCTGAAACCACGTCGCACTCCCACGAAGATCACCAGGAAGACGATGAAGAAACGCATGAGCACGAGCCCGTGAAGGACACAGTTCAGGCCCGTACTATCGCCAGCACATCAGTGGCAACTTCAGCACCTGTGCTCGCACTTTTCATTCTGCCTGATTTTGCGGCCTCTCTCGATCTGGCCCAGCCAGCGGTGCTTGCGCCCACACCTCCGCCACGACTGGCGGAGGTGCATCGAAGATGGCCCCGCGTGCTGACACGCTCGGTGGCAATGCGGATTTGAGATGAGGCTGATGGATGTCGTCCACGATGACGACATCGCCTGCCTGTATTCATCTCAAACTCTGCTTCTATCATGCCACTTCGAACATCTCTCTTTCTCGCACTCCTCAGCACCAGCGCCTCGGCGCTGACATTCGATCTCTCCGCCATCGGGGAGCGCGTGCGACAGCAACATCCCTCGCTCAAAGCCGCACGAATGGTAGTCGAGGAGGCTCGTGGGCGTCAGCTCGGCGCGGGCCGTCTCTCGAACCCGACGCTGGAAACAAGTTTCCAAAACGAAAGCCGCGTCAGCCCTCGTAGCACAGTCTTCTCACTCGATCAGGCCTTTCCCGTGACACGTCGTTTGAGCCTTGAAAAGAAGCTCTCCTCTCAACTCGTGCAGGCCGCTGAACTCGAAGTTCGTGATGTCGAGCGCCGCTACATCGCCGAAGCAAAGACGCTCGCCGTCAAACTGCTCGCGCTCGACCAACATCTCGTGCTTCATCGTCAGCAGATGGAACTGGCTCGGAAGCTCTCCACCTTTGCCAAAGAGCGTGCCGCAGCCGGTGAAGTCTCTGCCCTCGATGCCGCACAAGCCCAGGTGGATCTCCAGCGCTTGCTGCTGGAGACACGTAAGATGGAAGCCGAGACTCTTGGCTTTCGTGGTGCTCTGAAACCCATGCTTGGCATCGCCACGAAGGACTCACTCACCCTCACTGGTGACCTCACGGCGACAAAACTGCCCGGCACGAATTCATGGCAGCAACGCCCGGATTACCAGCTCGCCCAAACACGCACCGAAGCCGCCCAAACAGAGGCCCAGCTCGCCAAAGCCAAACGCTGGCAGGACATGAGCGCGGGCTTCTTCGCCGCGCGTGAGCAGCAGGACGTGACACCTCGAAACACCGAGCGCACGGGCTTTGTCGGCTTCCGATTCTCCATCCCACTGCCGCTGTGGAATCGCAACCAGGGCGAGATCGCCGAGAAGGCTGCAAGTGCCGAGCGCACTCGTTTGGAAAAGGAAGCGCTCGCTTCTCAGATCACCAGTGAAGCCGACACTGCTCGCCGCGAAATGGAAGCCAATGCGGCACTGCTCCGCGAGACACGCGATCAATTCCTCCCGCTCGTCCTGGAGCAAACCCAGAAGCTCGAAAAAGCCTATGAAGCGGGCCAGACCGATCTCCTCACCGTGCTGCGTGCTCGCGATCAACGCCTCGAACTTGAATCCGGTGCGCTGGACGCGGCGCGTGACTTCCACCTTGCTCGCATTCGTTATGAAGCAGCTGTCGGCAACCCCTGATCTCTCATCACCATGACCTACTACCTCCTCAAGCTATTCCTCAGCGCGGGCGTCATCGTTGCCGTCACCGAGATCGCGAAGCGAAACAACTCGGCTGCCAGCATCATCCATTCGCTGCCGCTGACTTCGTTGCTCGCCTTCATCTGGCTGTATGTGGAGACGAAGGACTCAGCGCTCATCGGGCGACATGCTTTCGGCACCTTTTGGTTCGTCCTTCCCACGCTGCCGATGTTTCTCATGATGCCCTGGCTCATCAAAAAGCTCGGCGGCTTCTGGCCTGCGCTTGGCACGGGCATCATCCTCACCGTCGCCCTTTACGCCCTCACCATGCGCCTGCTCAAGATGGCGGGTGTCGAACTCTGATCCACATGCGTCTCTCACTTTTCCTCTTCATCTCGCTCTCGTGTCTCGCCGCCGAGCCCGAGCGCATCATCCTGGATGCCACCAGCGTCAAAAACCTTGGCATCGAAACCGTCGAAACCGAGGAAGGCAGCTTTGAGCAAACCCTCTTCGCGCTCGGTGAGATCGAAGTCCTGCCCGGCAAACGCGCCGTGGTCAGTAGCCGCATTCCAGGCCGTGCTTTCTCCGTACTCGCGTTGCCTCACCAGCAGGTGGAAGAGGGCGACGAACTCATGTGGGTAGAAAGTCGTCAGCCCGGAGACCCACCGCCAACAATCATGCTGCCTGCGCCGATGAGTGGCCTTGTTTCCAAGGTCGATATCTCCGTCGGCCAGCCCATTCATCCTGATCAGGTGCTGATGGAAATTGTCGATCTCAACACCGTCGAAGCCAGCGCCCATGTGCCCCAGCATCTCGCGGGCAAACTCGCCCTCGGTCAGATCGCCCGCATCCGCATCGCTACGCAGCCGGACAAGGTTGTCGAAGCCAAGCTTGCTCATCTCGGTGCCTATGCGGATCGCGAGCAAGGCACTGTGGAAGCCGCCTTCCATCTTCCCAATGAAGACCTGCTGTTGCGTCCCGGCCTTCGTGCCGAGTTCCACATCATCGTCTCCAAACGCGAAGGCGTGACCACCATCCCGCGCGCCGCTGTTCAAGGCGATGCCGCCGCGCGATTCGTCCTCGTGAAGGACTACGAACTCGACAACGCCTTCGCCAAAGTCCTTTTGCAACTGGGCGAACAAAACGATCAAAGCGTGGAAGTCATCAAAGGCCTGCTGCCCGGCGATGAAGTCGTCACGCGCGGAGCCTACGCACTCTCCTTTGCCGGCAAAGGCAGTGTCAGTCTCAAAGACGCCATGGATGCCGCACACGGCCATCCACACAACGAAGACGGCACCGAGATGACCAAGGAACAAATCGCCGCCGCAGGAGGGCATGGCGACCACGATCACGACCATGAGGAAGGTGCTGGCTGGTCGCAGTTCACCACGTTCTTCGCAGGTACTAGTGGTTTGCTACTTGTGCTGCTGATACTATCTCTTCTCAAGCGCAAGGAGGTGACAGCGTGAGATCTGATTCAGTCAAAAGGATTCACCACAGGGACTCCGCATCTCAAAAAATCATCCATGTTCCGCGTGGCTACCGTCAGGTCATGCACCATGGCCGTAGCGGCAATCAAGCTGTCAGTGGTAGGCAAAGTCTTGGGACAGTTCAGCCTACCCCAGCGATCCGCTATTTCAGGCGTCACGGGCAGGATCGCGTCTGCATAATCCACACAAAACTGATTCAGCCATTGCTCGATAATCTCGGCCCGGCTGACGTCCTTTCTTCTCAGCAATTCGATCCCGTTTCGGATCTCGCCCAGCGTCATGACACTGAGGAAGTGTCCGACATCCAAGTTCGCCTGCATCCATGCCAGCACCTTAGGGTGGCATTTCTCACGCTTACGCAGCTCAGAGACGATGTTGGTGTCCAGGAGGAAACTCATGCAAAGTTCACTTGGCGACGCTCACCCGTATCACTGGACCGCACAGGCAGAAAATCCTCTGGCCATGGATCACCCCCATTGAGAAGAAAATCCGCAAGGCTGTGTCTCCGTGCGCCCGCAGCAGAAGGCTGCGGCTCATATTTTAAAGCTTTGGCAAGGATGCTGAGATGTTCCTCTTCGACAGAGACGCCATGTTCAATGGCCTGGCTGCGGAGCTTCAGCACCAGTTCATCATCCACATTTTCGATCAGCAGCTTGGACATGTTGAAAACTGCTTCTGCGGCCAAAACAAGTCAACCCAGGATTCGGACGCAGGAGGTGCCCCAATGCTGAACAAGCTCATCCGCTTTTCCCTGCATCATCGTCCGCTCATTCTCATGACGGCGCTGATGGTGCTGCTGTTTGGTTGGCAAACACTCACGCAATTGCCTGTCGAGGTGTTGCCAGACATGACGAAGCCCACGGTCACGATCTTGACGGAAGCACCCGGCCTCGCGCCAGAGGAGGTCGAGACGCTCGTCACGCAGCCGCTTGAAAGCGCCGTGCAAGGTGTCGGCGGGCTGGATCGACTGCGCTCGAATTCCGATGTCGGCCTCTCGCTCGTCTTTGCCGAGTTCGGCTGGGGCACGGACATCTATCGTGCGCGACAATTGGTGCAGGAGCGCATGCAATCCGTGCTCAACACTCTGCCCACTGGTGCCAAACCAGGCATGACCCCTGTGTCATCGCTCATGGGAGAGATACTCCTCGTCGGACTGCGCAGCACGGATGGCAAGGTCGCGCCGATGGATCTGCGCACATTGGCTGATTGGACGATTCGCCGTCGCCTGCAAAGCATCGGCGGAGTAGCGGAGGTGCTGACCATCGGCGGTGGTGTGAAGCAGATCCAGGTGCAGCCAGATCCGAATCGCCTCGCTGCGTTTGGGGTCACCTTTGAAGAGATCGAAGCCGCTGTGAGCAAAGCTGCTTGCAATGCCACGAGTGGTTATCTCCAAGCCGGGCCGCGCGAGATCATGGTGCGCAATCTCGCCATGACGACCTCTCTGGAAGACATCGCAGGCAGCGTGATCAAGACCGTGGGCAGCCGTGCTGTGCTCATCCGCGATGTCGCGGAGGTCGGTCATGCCGTGCAGACCATGCGTGGCGATGCCAGCGTGAACGGAACGATGGGCGTGGTGCTCAGCATCGACAAAGCGCCCGGCTTTGACACGCTCAAGCTCACCGCCCAGATCGAAGCAGCACTCGATGAACTGCGTCCCACGCTGCCCGCTGGTGTCACTGCCGAGATCATGTTCCGCCAGGGCGACTTCATCGAGCACGCCATTGGCAATCTCAAGGAAGCCATCCGAGACGGAGCGATCATGGTGACGATCATCCTGTTCCTCTTTCTGCTGAACTTCCGAACCACCGCCATCACGCTCACGGCCATGCCGCTGTCGTTCGCGGTCACGATCCTTACCTTCAAACTCCTCGGCGTCAGTGTAAACTCAATGACCCTCGGCGGGCTAGCCGTTGCCATCGGCATGGTGGTGGATGATGCGATCGTCGATGTGGAAAACGTCTTCCGTCGCCTTCGCGAAAACCCCGACAAACCCATGCTGGAGGTCATCGCCTCCGCTTCCGGCGAGGTGAGAAACTCCATCCTCTACGCCACCGTCCTCATCATCCTCGTCTTTCTGCCCCTGCTTGGCTTGGAAGGCATCGAAGGTCGCCTCTTCACCCCCATCGCCATCGCCACGATCACCAGTATGGCGGCGTCTTTCGTCGTGAGCCTCACCGTCATTCCCGTGCTCTGCTCGCTGCTGCTCAAGCCCTCGAAAGGCAGTCATGGTGATGGCTTTATCGTTCGTGGCATGAAGTTCATCGTGCGTCACACCTTCCTGCGTTTCGCACTCGGCACGCCGATGCTCGTCATCGCCCTCGCAGGCATGTTGCTCATCGCCTCGCTGATGCTTTATCCGATGATGGGAAAGGAATTCCTACCCGCGTTCAATGAAGGCAGCGCCACCATTTCCCTCGTCAACGCGCCGGGGACTTCGCTCGCCCAATCCAACGAGATCGGTGAGGTCGGGGTGCGTTTGCTGCAAAGCATCGACGAAGTCAAAAGCGTAGGACGGCGTGCCGGACGCGCTGAAAAAGACGACCACGTCATGCCCGTGAGCGTGAACGAATTTGATGTCGAGTTCCACGAGACTGGCCGCCCGCGCGATGTCGTCTTTGCCGAGATCCGCAAGAAGCTCCAAGGCATCCCCGGCACTTTCGTCAATGTCGGGCAACCCATCGGCCATCGGCTCAGTCACATGCTCAGCGGAGTTTCGGCCAAGATCGCGGTGAAGATCTTCGGCCCAGATCTCGACGTGCTGCGCGAGAAGGGTGCGCAGGTCCGTGACCTCGCCAAAACAATCCCTGGTTTGACCGATGTGAACCTCGAAGCGCAAGTGCCCATCCCGCAGATCAAGATCGAAGTGAACCGCGAGCGTGCCATGGCCTACGGTGTGCAGCCTGGAGCTCTCAATGAACAAGTCTCGACGTTGCTTGGTGGCAAGACTTTGGCCGAACTCCGCGAAGGTCAGCGCACGGTCGATCTCGTCATGCGCCTGCCGGAAAGCTGGCGTGATTCACCCGAGAAACTCGGCGATCTGCTCATCGAGACCGACACCAAGCAGCGCATCCCTTTGCGACTCGTCGCCGACATCCGCGAAGGCAAAGGACCGAACGTCATCAATCGTGAAAATGCCCAGCGACGCATCGTCATCGCTGCCAACACGAGCGAGCGCGATCTCGAATCGCTCGTGCAACAGTGGGACGCTGCCGTGAAGGAAAAGGTGAAGCTGCCAGAAGGCTATTTCCTCCGATTCGAAGGCGAGTTTCAGGCGCAGCAGGCAGCGGCGAAGCGCATCGCGTTTTACTTCTCCCTCGTGCTGATCGCCATCACCGTGCTGCTTTACAGCTACTTCCGCAGTCTCTCGCTGGCGCTGCAAGTCATGCTGAACATCCCGCTCGCGCTCATGGGCGGCCTTGGACTGACCTGGCTGCTCATCAATAACATCAGCATCGCCACCATCGTCGGCTTCATCGCCGTCGGTGGAGTCGCCGCACGCAACGGCATCATGATGATCAGTCATTACCTGCACCTCATGAAGCACGAGGGCGAAAGCTTCACGCGCCAGATGATCGTGCGCGGTACCCTGGAGCGACTTGTGCCCGTGCTGATGACCGCGCTTGCCGCTGGCATCGCCCTGATCCCGCTACTGCTTGCCGCCAATGAGCCCGGTAAAGAAATCCTGCATCCCGTGGCCGTCGTCATCGTCGGCGGACTCGTCAGCAGCACCTTGCTCGACCTCATGGTCACGCCCGCCGTGTTCTACCTCTTTGGCCGCAAGGCCGCGTTAAAGTCCATCCAAATCCACCCCCACCCATGAAAACCAAACTCATCCTCCTCACCCTCATCTCCACCCTGACCTTCGCTCATGAAGGAGTCGAGCGCGGCCCCAATGGCGGTCGCATCGTCGAGTTCAGCAAAAACGAAACCATGCACGGCGAAGTCCTCGTCAAAGGCGACAAGTTCCACATCGCCCTGCTCGATAAGGACATGAAGACCGTGCCCATGGCCGAACAAACACTCACGGCCATCACTGGCGACCGTGAAAGCCCTACCAAGCTAGCCGTCGAAAAAGATGCCAAAGGCTTCATCGTCCCAGTCGTGAAGTCTGGAGATTGGCTGATCCTTCAGTTCAAGAACACCCCGAAGGCAAAAGCCGTCACCGCCCGCTTCGAATACAACACTGCCATCTGCGAGGGATGCCAGGCACAGGAATGGATCTGCAAGTGCATGCCTGAGGAGGAGAAGAAGTAACCCTCATCAACACCGAGCTTTCCCCTTCAAAGATAAAGCCCACCGGAGATCACTCTTCGGTGGGCTTTGATGTGTTTGAACAAGCTCAAGACTGCTTCTGTATAGCGGCTAGCGGCCGAAACCAAAGAAGCTGAATCCACCACGACTGCCGCTATGGCTGTGAGAGGAGTGACCATGTGAGGAATGTCCACGACCATGACTGGAGCGGCAGCTATGGCTCACCGTGCGGTAGCCATACTGGAGGCAGCCATGACGATCACGACCAACGACCACACGCTGACGATAAATCGGAGCGCGGCAGGAACCGCAGGCGTGGGAGTAGCTACTGCTGCGACTCGAATGACCGTGACCATCGCGAGCCTGGCTGGTGGTGGGTGTGAGGACGGCGAAGCTGACAGCGACAGCCAGAAGGGTGATAAGTTTTTTCATAGTGGGGGGTAGTTTTGATTCGTTGCCGCATCATGGCGGCGTGGTCATCGGACGCGGAGCTGCTGCGCGTATTCGAGATTCATCAAGATATTCTACTCACGCCTGAATCCTCACGAATGAACTGACTGGAAGCCCTTTTGCTTCGGCACCGGAGATCGATTTCCGCTGGCTTGCAGATCCTGGTCAGACAATCATCGGCAAAAGTGCGCCAGGAAAAGATGAGGTGTGCGGGAATATTGGGTGTAACCTTTCCTCACATCAGGCGTCTGCATGAATGAACCATGACATTACTTCGCTCCATCTTCCTTATCATCTCGCTGCTGGCGCAGGCATTGCCTGTGCAGGCGGTGATGTTGCGTGAAGATAAGAGCGTGGTTTGTGAGATGGGCTGCTGCGCTGCAGTTGCTGAAGCAGAGCCCGGTGACTGTGATTGCGATGCCGCACCCATGGCACCCGAGCACCGCGATTCGCCCAGCCTGCCTGCATCGCGTGGCACGGAGCTTACCCCCGTTGTGTTATGGGAGCCATCTCATGAAGTAAGGTCTCCGCTTTATCCCGATGCGCGTCACGCTCGCCACTCGAGCGTGCTTTTTGAGAATCATCCCATTCAGTCGCACGTCCGGTTGGCGGTGTTGTTCTGCTCGTTTCTGCATTGAGTCGGCGTCTCTGACAGACGCATTGTGCCCACGTCTCGCGGTCCCTCAGGGGACCGGTCTTGCGTGAGCTTGGTTTACAGAACCTTCAACGACTCCAATTTCATGAAACGCCTCATTTTACTGCTAACA
>CAYMHJ010000086.1:0-21435 GCA_964390165.1 uncultured Prosthecobacter sp.
CTGCTGCTGCGCAAGCCGGATGAACTCTACCTCTCCAGCTTTCGCGCGCTCCGCCGGGAACTCATCGAACGCATCACCCCCTATCAAGGCCCTTACCCTTACATCGACGGTCTTATCCTCGGGGCCACACGCCGGATCAGCACTCTCGAAGTGCGCCATGAAGCACGCGCTCACGGGCACAGTCAGTACGGTCTGACCAGACTCATACGCCTGTGCATGAGCCTGCTCTTCGACTTCAGCATCATGCCTCTGCGTCTCGCCAGCGTGCTCGGCATCCTGCTTTGCCTCGGCGGCGGAGCCATGCTGGCCGTCGTACTGCTGGAAATGATCACCGTGGGCACAAGACAGATCGGCTGGAGTTCCCTCATGGGCGCACTAGCCGTCTTCTCCGGTGCCCAGCTCCTCATGCTCGGTATCATCGGCGAGTATGTCGGCCGCGCATTTTTGACCGTATCAGGAAAACCCCAGTCGCTGGTGCGCACGCTGATTCACCGGCAGGCTGCGCCCCCGGACCGACCATGAATCCATCTTCCCCCATCATTCTCGAAACTCCCGTGCGCGGAGTCCGCCTCTACGAGATGCCATGCAGCATCGACACCGAACGCGGTCATCTCACCGTCGGTGAAGCGCCCTCCGGCCTTCCCTTTCTTCCCCAGCGTTACTTCCTCACCTTTGGAGTTCCCGCCGGTCAAACTCGCGGCAACCATGCTCACAAACACTGCTCACAGTTCCTCCTTTGCAGCCATGGCGAGTGCAGCCTGCTGGTGGATGACGGCAGCAACCAGGAGGAAATCCAGCTCGATCGACCGACCCTAGGTGTCTTCATCCCGCCCCTGACCTGGTGTACTCTGAAGTGGCGTTCAGCAGATTCTGTCTTGCTCGTACTGGCCTCCTTCCCGTATGAAGAATCAGACTACATCCGCGACTACACAAAGTTTCTCTCCCTTGCCAGAAGCCGCCAGACATGACCCCACGCATCACCACCCATGTCCTTGATGAAAAACTGATCTCTGCGCCGAGATCAGAAGGCTGGGCAACGATAACAAACTACATGCGCCGCCAACCCTTCTGGGTGGCGATGCTGTTGCCCCTGGTCCTCACCTTCCTAATGGGATGGCTGGACAGCCTGACCGGCTGGGAGGTCAGTCTCTTCATCTTTTATGCCGTGCCCATCATCCTCGCCGTCTGGTGGTCGGGCAGCACGGCAGGCTTCCTCATCGCCATATTCTCAGGTCTGGTCTGGTGGTATTCCAACACCGACACCAACCCCTACGAAACCAAGCTCGGCTACCTTTGGGCTTTGATAAACCGGGAGTTTTACTTCTGCGTTGTCGTCTTCGCCGTCACCGCCGTACGCAGACGCCAGGACGCCGATGCTGCTCACATCCACATGCTGGAGGAGCGGCAGCAGCTTGAGAAGGACATCGTCAGCGTCAGTGAACATGAGCAGCAGCGCATCGGACGAGATCTGCATGATGGTCTCTGCCAGCAGCTCGCCGCCATCGGCTGTGCCATCCGTGCCCTGACTGAAGACATGCAGTCCAGAGGCATCGATGGAGCTGACGATGCAGCGCAGATCGAAGAGTCTCTCCAGCAGACCGTCGTCGAGGCCCGTGATCTCGCGCGTGGCATCTTTCCTGTGCATGTGGATCGCAGCGGCCTTTCCACCGCCCTGCGGGATCTTGCCGAGAAAACATCCAAACTCACCGGCACATCCATCGAATACACGGAAAACTCCGAACTACAATTGGACTCTCCAGAGGCATCCATGCATCTCTACCGAATCGCCCAGGAGGCAGTGGCAAATGCCGTGCGTCACGGCGAAGCGCGCCACATCCAGATCAGGATCGAACTCAATGATTTACAGCTCGGCCTCATCATCGAGGATGACGGCAAAGGCATGGACTACCGGGCCGTCCGGAAGGCTGAGGGCATGGGACTGCGAACCATGCGCTACCGCGCCCAGGCCATCGGTGCCAAGCTCACCTTTGAGCCTTGTCTGAGCGGCGGCACCCGCGTCCGCTGCCAGTTGAACATCGAACACGACCCATCCACCCAGGATCACCTCCATGTCCTCCATCACTAAAAAAGTCCTCCTCGTCGAAGATCACCCCATGTTCCGGGAGCACCTGGGCATGCTCATCAAGCGTGAACTCGGCCTCACCATCTGCGGTGAAGCAGACAACATCCAGGATGCCATGCGCCTCATCCAGGAGACCAGCCCGGACGTGGCCATCGTGGACATCACCCTGCACGGCTCCAGCGGCCTGGAGCTTCTGAAGGATCTGAAGGCGCAGAACATCGACCTCAACATTCTCGTCCTCTCCATGCATGATGAAGACCTCTATGCCGAGCGCGCCCTGCGTGCCGGCGCCCGTGGCTACATCAGCAAAAACGAGGCTTCCAAAGAAGTCATCAAAGCCCTGCGCAGCGTCCTCAATGGCGAAATTTATGTCAGCCAGCGAATGAATGCCAAACTGCTCAGCCGCATGACCCAGAAACGGGCGGCCACCGTGCTCATCGGCATGGAGACCCTGGCTGACCGCGAACTCGAGGTCTTCCAACTCCTTGGACGAGGCAAGAGCACGAAGGAAATCGCCGACAGCCTTCATCTTGGAGAATCCACCGTCGAAACATATCGGGCGCGCATCAAGGACAAGCTCCAACTCCGCAGCGCCGCAGAATTATATTTGCGTGCCGGCGAATGGGTGCGCGAGCATGGAGCATGACATCTTCATGGCGCCCACCGCTACGGAGACAGTCTTTTGCCATGAGGGGCAGTCCTCTGCCAGTGTGTCTGCATCAGCCAGCACACACTTATGATAGCCCCCCAAAGCACTCAAAAGACACCGGACGCCACCTCTCGGATTAGCTGGAGAGTCGTCATAACCCTCACCCTGCTCACCGTGCTGCCATGGCTGCTCTACGGCCACACACTGAGTTTCGGCACAGTCCTGGATGATGACGCCTACGTCTTCGGCAATCCCTACCTGAGTGAGGCCAAAAGCTTCCTCTACGCACTGGATTTCCAAAGCTTCATGCAGCGCTGTGTTCAATGGGGGGTCAGCGCAGACATCGCCCTGAATTTCATCACCCGGCCCGTCACCTATTTCACCTTTTATCTCAATCGCCTCATCAGTGGTGACGCCACCACCACCTACCGCCTGGTGAACATCGCCATTCACATGGGCAATGGCCTGCTCATCTTCACGCTCATCCGTAAACTGCTCCGGCGTGATTCCTTCTCCCTTCTGGCCGCAGCGGCTGCGGCGCTGCTTTTCACCGTTCATCCCCTCGCCACAGAGTCTGTCACCTACATCACCCAGAGATTCGAGTCTCTGGCCACTTTCTTCTGCCTTCTGGCACTCGTTCTTTATTTGCAGGCACATTCCGCCACCAGAACTCGGGAAAAGTGGATGTTGGGTGCTGCGGCCGTCCTGGCGACTCTTTTATCCATGCTTTCAAAGGAGACGGGAGTGGTCACCCCGATTCTGCTGGTGCTCCTCAATCTTCTGCACCTCCAGGACCGTCCCTTGGCCGCCCTGCGCCGCGCCGCCGCTCATCTGGCGTTGCTGCCGCTGATCCCCCTCCTCATCATCACCACCCACTGGGTGCAGACTTCAGGAAATCTCACCGCTTCCAGTCTGGTGAACATCACCAATCAAGGCATAGACCCCTTCCCGCTGAGCGACTACATGCTTACCCAGGTCTGTGCCTGGATTTCCTACCTTCGGCTCATCATCCTTCCCATCGGCCAAAACTTCGATCACGCCTATCCGCTCGTCACCAGTCCGCTGGACTTCCGCTTCATCGCCGCGCTGCTCATCACAGCCAGCCTGTTTGCTGGTGCATGGATGCTCCACCGCCGCCACTCCGGCAGGTCAGCCGCCCTCATCCTCCTCGGCGTGCTGTGGTATTTCGGATCACTTCTACCCTCCTCCAGCATCGTGCCGCTGCCGGATCTCTTCGCCGAACATCGCTGCTACCTTCCCTCCGTGGGTTTCTTCCTCGCACTGGCCGCAGGGCTTCGCCTGCTGCTACAGTTCGCCTCCAGGATGACAGGGGCTCGTGGATTTCTCTACACAGTGGGCACGATCCTCATTCTCGTCCTCTCTGTATCCACCCTGCTGCGCAATGAGGTGCTGCGGAATCGTGAATCTCTCTGGACTGACGCGCTCGCCAAAGGGTCAAACACAGCCCGAGTCTGGAAAGGACTCGGTATCGTGCATTACAACTCAGGCAGGATCGAGGAATCCGCCAGAAGCTTTCAGCGGGCGCTGGATGTCTCCCCGGAGGATGAGGAGGCATGGCTGAATCTCTGCACGCTTCACATCAAAACAGAGCAGCCGGAAAAGGCTCTCGAAGTCATCGAGAAGGCTCTGCGGCTGAAGCCCCGCGCCGTCCAGCTTCTGCACCTGTCCGGCATGGCCATGGTCATGGCTGGGCGTACCCATGAAGGACTGCAGCAATGGAACATTATTTTACAGTCCTACCCCAATTACCGGGCCGCCCATCTTTCGTTGGCAGAGGTTCTGGCCCAGCTCGGACATGAAGAACGTGCCATGCACCACCTCCAAATGGCCGAGCGCAGTGGTGCGCTTCCCCCCGCCTTCGTGAGCATCAGAAAGAAGCTCCAGTCTCACCTTTCAGCGATGCGATGATGAAGCGACGCAGCATCCTGATCCTGCCGACACTCGCCTTCTTCATCTCCGGAGCCTCAGCGCTGGGCTACCAGATCGGCTGGCAGCGGCTGCTGGTGGTGTTCGCAGGTGGAGACATCCAGGCCATCACCATCATCGTCGCCACCTTCATGCTGGGACTTGGCGGCGGAGCACTGGCCGGAGGCTGGCTCGCCGACCAGATCTCAGTAAGAAGATGTCTCTGTTACTTTGCCGGCATCGAATGCCTCATCGGACTCTGGGGCTGCGGCAGCAAGTGGCTCTACTACGACCTCCTCTGCCAGCAGCTCAGCCACACCATCCACTTCCGGCCCACCAGCGCCTTCCTCATCATGCTGGCCCTCCTGCCGCCCACTTTTCTCATGGGGCTTTCCCTGCCACTGCTCACCCGTGGCGTCACAAAACAGATCAGTGATGCCGCCGCCAATATCGGCTGGCTCTATGGCATCAACACAACAGGTGCCGCCTTAGGAGCCATCGTCACCACCTGGGTGCTCCTGCCTCTCTATGGGATCGAGGATAGCCTTTCCATCGCCGCACTTGGAAACATGCTCTGCACACTCCTCGTCCTGCCACTCATCCCGAACGCAGATCACACCATCAGCATTCCGTCCGAGTCTTCTCCGACGGATGTCCGCGCCACACTCACCGCTCGCTTCATCCCTTATCTCGCCCTTTACGCCACCACCGGCTTCCTCGCCCTCGGGCTGGAGATGGTGTGGTTTCGCGTCCTCGGGGTCATGATCAAATCCACAGCCTTCACCTTCGGCACACTGATCGGCTTTTACCTGGCCGGGCTAGGCCTTGGCTCACTCATCGGCACCGCCTGGGTCCGCCGCAGCACACAACCCCTGCGGACATTTTTATGGATGCAGGCCACCCTGGCGCTGCTAGCGGCCGCATCACTTGTGATCGTTCTTCAGCTCATTCAACACAGCCCCACACTCGTCCACCTGCGCCAGTATCTCGGGAGTTATGAACCCGTGGACGTCAACAGCAGCATCATGGAATGGCGGGAAAAAGGGCTGACAGACAAGGCATCCTGGTTTTCCCAGTTGTATTTCATCATTCCCATCCTGCTCATCGGACCCGCCACGCTGCTCATGGGGCTGAGCTTCCCATTTCTGCAAAAAGCCGTGCAGGACGATCCAGCCCAGATGGGGCGGCGCCTCGGCTGGCTCCAGGCTGCAAACATCTCCGGCAGTGTGCTCGGCACCCTCCTCGTGAGCTGGCTGCTCCTCCCCTGGCTTGGCAGTGCTGGGACACTCCGTCTGCTCGTCCTCATCGGCACAGTCCTGGGCACCGTGGCACTTCTCCAAACAACAGGTACCACATCCCGCCAAAAAGCCGTCTGGGCATCCCTCTGCATCGTCGTACTGCTCATCATGCCGGGCAGAGACGCACTCTGGGCGCTCGTGCATGACTCCAGCCCCGAGAAGCTGACCCACGTCGAAGACAGCAGCGGGCTGGCCGTCCTGAAGCGTGTCGATCCCAGCCCGGACTCAGAAGGTGACACTATCGTCTTCGTCAATGGCATCGGCCAAAGCTGGCTGCCCTTCGGTGGCATCCACAGTCTGCTCGGTGCCCTGCCCTCCCTGCTCCATCCCCGGCCGGAACACATCGCCATCATCGGTCTTGGCTCTGGCGACACCGCCTATAGCGCCGCCTCACGTTATGAAACCGAGAAGCTCTACTGCATCGAGATCGTCGAAGGGCAACTCGAATCCCTGAAAAAACATGCTGAACATCACCCCTCAGCCTCGCTGACAGCCCTCCTCTCCAAAAAGCGCATCCACCACGTCGCCGGAGATGGTCGCCGTTTCCTCAAAACCAGCAGCCAGCGTTTCGACATCATCGAAGCCGATGCCCTGCGGCCAAACAGCGCCGGCTCAGGCAACCTCTACTCCGAGGAGTATTTTCAACTCGTCAAAAGGCGACTCAAACCCGGCGGCTATGCCGTCACCTGGGCACCAACTCCACGTGTTCGCAATACCTTCATTCGTATCTTCCCCCACGTTCTAGACCTCGGCGCCCTGCTCATCGGCAGCCCCGACCCCATCCGGCCAAACACCCAGGATCTCCGCCGCAGACTCGGCCACCTCGAAACACGCGACCACTTCAAACGAGCGGGCATCCCCATCCGCGAGCTGCTCTCCGCCTACACCCAGGCCAATCTCAATACCCATCTTATCGGACCCGAGGCCGACCGCTCCAAGCTCGGTGAAATCAACACCGACCTCTTCCCTCGAGACGAGTTTCACCTCCAGGCGCTCTTTGCTGACTGAAACTTGCACCACCACCTCGGACGGCTACACACACACATGCCCTCCCTGGATCATGAAAACCGCCTGCGCGCCGCCGGATACCGCCACATCGCCGGCATCGACGAAGCTGGGCGCGGCCCACTCGCCGGCCCGGTCTCCGTAGCAGCAGTGATCCTCCCGGCAGACTTCGATCATGCCGTGCTCAACGACTCAAAGCAGCTCAGCGAAAAGAAGCGTGAAAAGCTCTACGATGAACTCACTGCCGACTCCACCATCCGCTGGCACTCCCTCATGATCGAAGCCGAGGAGATCGACCGGCTAAACATCCTCCAGGCCACCTGGACCGGCATGAGACGCTGCGCCCTCGCCCTAGATCCCAAGCCTGACGCCGCCCTCATCGACGGCAAACCCGTGCGCGACTTTCCCATCCATCACCTCGCGCTCGTCAAAGGAGACAGTCTCAGCCACAGCATCGCCGCCGCCAGCATCATCGCCAAAGTCACGCGAGACCGGCTCATGCTCGCGCTCGCCGAAAAGTATCCCGGCTATGGATTTGAGATCCACAAAGGCTATCCTACCGCAGCCCACATCCAGGCACTGAAAAAGCTCGGCCCCTGCCCCATACACCGCCGCAGCTTCGCCCCCGTAGCCCAATTGCGACTAGATCTGTAAGTCTCCTGGTCGAGCACGGAGATTGCACGGCGGCGCGGACTCGGCATCGTCCGTGTATTGCCATCATGACCTTGTTTCGATTCATCCTTTCATCCGCGCGGCACTACTGGCGTGGGCATCTCGGCCTGCTGCTCGGGGCTTTTTTAGCCTCGGCCATTCTCAGCGGCTCGCTCCTCGTCGGCGATTCGGTACGCGCCAGCCTGCGGCGCGTGGCAGAACTACGGCTGGGCAAAGTACAGTCGGGTTTGCTAGGTGGAGACCGCTGGTTCACGGCCGATCTCGCACGGAAAACGGGCGCGCAGCCCCTGATCATCGCCGTGGGGTCCACCGCGTCTGCCAATGGCAAGGTTCGCGTGAATGGTACGCAGGTACTGGGCATTGAAGAAGGCTTCTGGAAACTCAGCACGAGTGGCAAAGTGCCTGCGATGAAGCGCAGCGAGGTGTTGATCAATGAACCACTGGCCCGCAAGCTCGGCATCAAGGCCGGGGACACCGTCATCGTCCGCCTGGAACGCCCGAGCGCCATCTCACGAGATGCGCCGCTGTCTGGCAGCACGAACCAAGACGTGTCCCTGCGCCGGCAAGTGGCAGGCATTGTCAGTGCGGAGGACTTCGGCGCCTTCCAGCTCATCGCCTCCCAGATCACCCCTGACACGGTGTTTGTCGGGCTGGAGGACCTGCAGTTGCAGATCGAGATGGATGGGAAGGTGAATGCGGCTTTGAGTTCTCAGTTCTCAGTTCCCAGTTCTCAGTTGGATGAAACGAAAACGCTCGATGACCTCGGGCTGAAGCTGGTCCGCGTGGCGGGGGCGCGGAAGGAGTGGGAACTCAGCACGAGCCGTGTTTTTATGGATCACAGTCTGGCGGTGAAGCTGCTGGAACGTGAGGAAAGCTACGGCGTGCTCACCTACTTGGTGAACGGCCTGAAGTCGGCGAAGGGCGGCACGCCTTACTCGATGATCACGGCGGTGGATGAGCAGAAGCTGAAGAGTTCTCAGTTATCAGTTCTCGGTTCTCGGTCACAGGGTACTTCCCCGCCCGCAGGCATCGTCATCTCCCAATGGCTGGCGGATGACCAAAAGCTCGTCATTGGCGATGAAGTGGAGGTCTTCTACTTCGTGGTCGGGCTGGGGCGCGAGCTGAAGCAGCAGTCGGCCAAGTTCAAGGTGCGCGGCATCCTGCCGATGACCAATCCTGAGGTGACCCGCGCCTGGACACCCGAGTTTCCCGGCGTGTCCGACGTGGACAATTGCCGCGACTGGGAGCCCGGCATCCCGATGGACATGAAGGCCATTCGCGATCAGGACGAGAAGTATTGGGACGACTACAAAGGCACTCCGAAGGGCTTCATCACCCTGGCAGAGGGCCAGAAGCTCTGGGCGAACCGCTTTGGCAATCTCACGGCTATCCGATTCCCCGACAGCGGCCAGGATGAAGCAGCGCTGAAGAAAGAACTGCTCGGCCAACTCAAGCTCACCGACATCGGGCTCGTGCCCCGCGACTTCAAAAAGGATGCCGACGCCGCTGCGAAGGGCAGCGTGGACTTTGGCGGACTCTTCATCGGCCTTAGCATGTTCCTCATCGCCGCCGCGCTCGTCTTTGCCGCCCTGCTCTTCCTCTTCACTCTGGAGCGCCGGGCATCCCAGGTCGGGCTGCTACTGGCCATCGGCTGGACCACGAAACAGGTGCGCCGCACACTGCTGGGTGAAGCGGGCGTCGTCGCAATCATCGGCAGCATCCTTGGTTTGGCTGGCGGAGCGGTTTATACCAAGCTCGCTCTGGCCGGACTTCAGGGCGCGTGGGCGGGTGCGGCGCAGGGACTGCCGCTCATCTACTCCGCCAGCCCGGGCACCCAGATCGGCGCAGCCATTGGCTCCATCATCATCGTTCTCGGCACGCTGTGGTGGGCCAGCCGCGCCATGTTCCGCAAGACACCGCGCGAGCTCTGGAGCGGCGATGAATCCTCGTCTGGCAAGGTCACCAGCCGTCCCGGCAAACTCCGCGCGGTCATGCCCTGGCTGCTGATCGCCCTCGCCATCGGGCTGCTCTTTGGGGCGAAGTCGGCCAAGGCACCGGAAGCCGTGGCGGGCATGTTTTTCGGCAGCGGCATGATGCTCATGATCGCCGGGCTCCTGCTGGCAGGCGCATGGATGCGCCGGGATCGCGGCGTGCTGGCGCAGACGCTCGGGCAGATCGGCCTGAGGAATATCTCGCGCCGTCCGTCCCGCAGCCTCGCAGTGATCGGCATGATGGCGGGCGGCATCTTCCTGGTCACAGCGGTAAATGCCTTCCGCATGAGCGCTGGAGATGTCACGCAGCCGACCTCCGGCACCGGCGGCTTTGCGCTCATTGGCGAGTCCTCCCTGCCGATCTATGAAGACCTGAACACGAAGGCCGGCATCGAAGCCTTTGGTTTGGACGAAGAGATCATGAAGGACGTGAAGATCGTCCCCTTCCGTGTCCGCGAAGGCGATGACGCGAGCTGCCTGAACCTCAATCGCGCGCAGAAGCCCGTGCTCGTCGGCGTGAATCCCGCGCTGCTGACCGGGCGCTTCCGCTTCACGGGTGCAGCGGGGTGGGAGGCATTGAAAGAAGACAAGGCCGTCGCCGATCAAGCCACCGCGATGTGGGGTCTCGGCAAGGGCGTGGGCGATTCCGTGGAGTACGCAAACGCGGCCGGTGAAACCATCCAGGTCACGCTCGGCGACCTCATCGGCGGCTCCGTACTCCAGGGGAAGATGATCACCAGCGAAGCCGCCTTTTTGAAAGCCTACCCCGATGCCGCCGGCTACCGCTTCTTCCTCATCGACGCCCCCGCCGCGAAGGTGGACGAAGTCAGCGCCCACCTCACCCGCCAGCTCGAGCAGCGCGGGCTGGCGCTGGAGCCCGCGAAGCAACGGCTGGAGACGTTTCTCTCCGTACAAAACACCTACATCGGCATCTTCACCGTGCTCGGCGGACTCGGCGTGCTGCTAGGCACTGCCGGACTTGGCGTCCTCGTCGCCCGGCATGTGCTGGAGCGGCGTGGCGAGCTCGGCCTCATGCAGGCCCTCGGCTTCCTGCCTGCTGCTCTGAGAAAGCTCGTGCTCGGCGAGCATGTGGCCCTGCTCGTCACCGGCCTGCTGCTCGGCGTGATCTCAGCCCTCATCGCCGTCTGGCCCAGCGTCACTCAGGGCGGCGGAGATCTGCCCGTCGGCTTCCTCGGCGTTTTGTTGCTCGGCGTGCTCGGCTTTGGCCTGCTCACCTGCTGGGTGGCCGTAGCCGGAGCCGTGCGTGGCAGGCTGCTGGACTCTATCCGCCGGGAGTGAGTGGACGCTTTGAGTCACCTTGCCAACGCTGCTAGGCCCGCTGATTCTCAGACCACTGGACGGCGTAACGAACAAGGGCGGCGCCGTCGGTGATGGCCAACTTTTCTTTGATGTGAGCACGGTGAGCTTCGACGGTGCGTGCGCTGATGCCGAGCTTCTCGGCGATGAGTTTCGTGGCGGTGCCGGAGCCGATCATGCCGAGCACTTCCAGCTCGCGGTCGGTCAGTGTTTCGATGCCAGCCGGGCCGCCTCGGCTGCGGGTGCTGCTGAGCTGCTCGATCATGCGGGCAGAGATGGCCTCGCTGAGGAAAATGCCTCCCGCGAGGATCTTACGCACGGCGGTGACGAGGTGGTCAGCGGCGACTTCCTTCATGATGTAACCTCGGGCACCAGCGCGCATAACACGCTCAGCGTACAGCGCTTCATCATGCATGGAGAGCACGAGACAACGCAGACCGGGATGCAGTGCCTGGATGTCTTTCAGCAGCTCCAAACCGTGCTTGTCTGGCAAGGTGAGATCGAGAATGACGAGGTCGGGCAACACCTTCGGGATGGCCTCGATGCCCTCGCGTGCGGAACCAGCTTCGCCACAGATTTCGAGGCCTTCTTCCATGCGCAGGAGCTGGGCCAGCCCGTGGCGCATGATGGGATGATCGTCGATAAGCAGAATCCGGTTCACAATGATAGAGCGCTCTAGGCGGCGGCTATCGGTAGGGTGCAGCGGACAATAGTGCCACCAAAATCATCGGGCCCCGCCGTGAGATGTCCGCCGATCATCCGTGCCCGGTGACTCATGGTCAGCAGGCCCATGCCTGTGCTTTTGCCGGAGACGTTGTCAGGGATGCCGACGCCGTTGTCACGGATGATGAGGTGGATGTTGTTTTCATCCTGGGAGAGGCTGAGTTCGATCCGCTCTGCATGGCTATGCTTGATGGCATTGGCGACCGCCTCCTGTGCGATGCGGAAAAGCTGGGTAGCCATTTTGTTGTCAGGAACCTCGACAGGCCGCTCACAACGGAAAGGGCAACTGACGCGGAAGATGCGCTCGGTCGCTTGGGCGAGCTCACCAAGCGCGGCCATGAGTCCGGCGGCATCCAGCGTTACAGGCATGAGGCCGCGTGACATCTCACGGGCTCGCGTGTTCGCCTGGGAAACAAGCCGGACGATCTCTTCCAAACTGGAAGCCTGTGCCACCCCACAGCGGGTGATCTGCTGATGTGCGACTTTCGCGAGACAGCCGATGGCGGCGAGCTGCTGGCAGAGATCATCATGAATGTCCTGGCCGATGCGGTGCTGCTCTTCTTCGCTGATGTGGAGGATCTTTTCCTCAAGCTGCTTCCGGTCACTCAGGTCACGAATGATGCCGGTGAATATGCGACGCCCATCCGGCAGATGTGCCTCACCCACGGAAAGGTCGATGGGGAAGATGCTGCCGTCTTTGCGCTGGGCGACGGCCTCACGCCCGATGCCGATGATTTTCTTCACACCCGTGGTCAGATAGTTCTTCACGAAGCCGTCATGCTTCGCGCGGTAAGGCTCAGGCATAAGCATTCGGATGTTTTTACCGATCATCTCCTCGCGCGTGTAACCGAAGAGGCGCTCCGTGGACGTGTTCACCGTTTCGATGAGCCGATCCTCGCTCATGGTGATGATGGCATTCACCGCTGTCTCCACAATGGCTCGGCTTTTTTTCTCCGAGGAAAGCAATGCCTCACGCATGGCGATCAGGTCCGTCAGATCACGCCCGACGCAAAGAATGCCGGTCACGCTGCCCTCGGCATCCTTGATGTCCGAGTGCATCCACTCGATGTGATGCAGGCCGCCGTCTTTGGTGATCAGAGGCTTCAGATGACTCTCCGAGCGATCCTTGCCGACGCGGCCGCGGCAGAAGAGGCTGGCTTCGGCCTGATGTTCCAGCGGCACCAGGGTGGTCACCCAGTCGCGGCCTTTCAGATCTTCATAAGTATAACCCGTGAGCTGTTCCAGACCACGGCTCATCCATTGCACCCGTCCTTCCGTATCCACCCCGAGCACGAGCATCCCTGGATGATCGACGAGGCTTTCAAAGAGGGCTGGATCGGAGACAGGGCACATGCTGCGGGAGGAGTGTCGACCCTGGAAAGTCGGACGTTCACTGTCAACCACGCCACTCCCTCCGTTCCCAACGGGCGGAGGGTCAATTATGGCGCGCTGAAGGGGCTCAGTCATCGGGCGCAACTGCGTGAATCAATCCTTGTCTGTCGGCAGAATTTCAGGTTTCACCGCGAGAATGGAACATGGCGCATGGGTGACGATGTTCTCCGCCGTGGTGCCGATGAGCATCTCACGAAGACCTGTCTTCCCACGAGTATTGAGAACGACAAGGCTTGCTCCAGTCTCAGTGACATGGCCTGTGATGGCTTCGCGTATGTTGAGTCGCTCAATCAGCACGGGCGTGATGGTCAGGCTCGGAGCTTCCTGTTGCAGAGGCTGGACTGCCTCGCCCAGCATTCTGCGCCAGGTGTCCGCCTCATGTGGATCTGGCATGTAGGGGATGGGCGCACCGAGGCCGCCTGCGTCCATCGTGAGAGCCAGCGCAGACTGATAAACATGCACGCAATCCAGTGCCGCAGCATCGATCCGGGCGATCTCAAAGGCACGCCGCATGGCGCGGAACGAGTGCTCGGAGAAGTCCGTGCAGGTGACGATGCGCTTGTTGGCTCCATGGGCATCTTCACGGACGAGGAGGACATCCACAGGGGCCTTGCGCACGCATTTGGCAGCGATCACTCCGACCCGCCCGGGCTGCTCACGCGAGCCCTTTGTGCCCATCACCAGCAAGTCAGCATGATGTCGCTCACAGGCGGCGACGAGACCGTTGAAGGGACGCCCGGCAGTGACTTCGACATCGACGTGCGCCGTGCCTAGATCACTCTCATCCACAAACTTGCGCAGCCGCTCACGCCATTCGGCGATGACGCCTGACTCATCTTCCGAGAGCGCCTTTTTAAGTTCATGCACGAGGAACTCGTCCATGATGTGGACGGCGGTGATCTTTGCCCCCAGGGCCGGGGCAAGACGCACAGATTCGCGCAAGGCGGCACGACTGGAGGGCGTGAAATCAATGGCGGTGATGATGTGGGAATAGATTTTCATATTTGTCCGATGCTAACGCAAGGGGTGCCAGGAAGCACGCTTTGCTTTGCGGAGTTCTGAACGGTCTTTGCGCTGCCGCGAAAGACCAACGCCACGAGGGAAAGCGTGGCCACCGAGCTAAGAGGCATCAAAATCGCCGCCAGAAGCGGACTCAGGTGCCCCATCAGCCCCATGATGGCGGTAACGATGTTGTAGGTCACCGAGAAGGCGAAAACGCATCTCACGGCGAGGCGATGTGTGGCTGCGATGTCGAGCAGACTGCTCATGAACCTCATGCTGTGGCCGAGGAAATAGAAGTCCGCCTTGTGCTCCAGGAAGCTGCGACCTGTGACCGGACTGCCAGCGCAGGAGGCTGCATCAAAGGCGAGGCTGTCATTGGCTCCATCTCCGATGTAGAGGGTGCCCTGCGGATCATGGGAGGTGATCCAGGCGGCCTTGTCATCAGGCGTGAGGCTGTGATGCCACTGATCGCGTGCCAGACCGAGCTGCGCTGCTATTTCGGCCACTTTGGGCTCGCGGTCACCACTGAGGATGCTCACACGCAGACCACGAGCTGCCAGAGCTCGGACTTCGTCACCCGACTCACCGCGCAGGGCATCGTGGAAGCGGAAGGCCGCCACGTCCTGACCATTGCGAGTGAAGATGGCATCGGCAGACTGGTCTTTCGGGCGGGAAATAGCCCAGGTGGAGCCCTGATACTCGAAGCGCAGGCCCTGACCGGCTTCCTCGATGACTTCCACATCAAGCAGACGATCCGGCGTACCGCCGAGCGCATCAAAGAGACTGCGGCTGACGGGATGCAGATTTCCACTCGTGAGATGACGAAGCGCCTGACGTGATTCGTCATCGAGAACGGCAAGTGACTCGGGGTTCACGAGGACTGGATTTTCCAGCGTCAGTGTACCGGTTTTATCAAACACGACCTGGCGCAGGCCCGTGAGCTTTTTCCACAAACCAAGGGTGCGGACAAACACACCATGCCCCTCCGCGCGACTCGCGGCGATGTCATCCGCCAGCGGCGCTGCCACGCCAAGCGCACAGGGACAGGAGACGACGAAGACGGAGATCATGACCTGCAAAGCACGCGTCCACTCGCCCGTATGCTGCCACCACCAGATTGCCCCGATGACGCCCGCGAGCACCACGACGATGAGGTAGCCGCGCAGGAGTTTTTCCAGACGCAGATCACGATTGTCACCACCCCGACGGGCTTCGAGCAGCTTGTGCAGAGTCGAGTCGATCCATGATTCGAGAGCGATGGCATTTAGCGCTCGTGTGCCTGCATTCAAAGCACCGGAGGGCAAAAGCTGGCCGCTGCTGCGCGCACAGGCATCGCTTTCGCCATTGATCCATTCGAGGCTGATGCTGGCGTGCGGATCTTCGAGTTTTGCGGCGACAGGGATGGCCTGCCCGGGCTTCACGACGAAGGATTCACCGGCTTTGAGCGTCGCCAGCGCCTCCGCATCAGGGATGGATGGATCGCGCACGAGGCGGCGGCGATTCCTAGTCACAGCCATCTGCTGCACGAGGCGACCTCCCAGCATCAGGAAGATGAACATCGCCACAAAGTCGAAGTATTTCAGCCCCTGCTCGCCACTGATCCAGCCGATGATGGACCCCGCATATGCCGCGAGAATGCCGAGCGTGATGGGTGTGTCGATGTGCAGCACTCCGGCTCGCAGTGCGTGCCAGGCACGTTGAGCAAAGTAGCTGCCGCCAACAAACAACGCCAGCGTGGCCGAGGCCGCCGCCACGAGATCAAACCAGTGCGCGAAGGGGAAGTCGGCGGGCATGCCGAAATAGGCAGGCAGGGAGAAGGCCATCGCATTCATCGCGAAGGCTCCGCAGACACCAGTGCGACGCTCCAGCGTGTTGTCAGCAGTCGTTCCCGCATCCGCACGAGGCACGCCGAGCAGGTAGCCGAAGCGCTGAAGCTCGCGCGCAAACACCACCGGCTGAAACTGCCCAGGCTGCCAAGCGATGCGGAGTTCACCGCGAGTGATGTCCACATCCACGCTCGTGCCACCGAGTTTGGCAAAGACGCGCTCGATCAGCCAGATGCAGGCCATGCAGGACAGCCCCTGGATCGAGACACTCATCTCCGCCGCCAGGGTCGGATCTGCACGAGTGGCCTCAGCAGCGATGGTGGAGGCCTCCAGCCATGCGTAGTCCTGCTGTCGCATGGCCTGGGGAGAGACGGGCGTCAGATTTTGGGAACCTTTAAGATCATAAAACTGCCCCATCCCCTCCTGCCGCAGCATGTTAAAAACATACTGGCAGCCCGCACAGCAGAACCCATCGCCTCGTGACGAGGGGACGGGGGTTCCGCAATGCTGACAGGTGCTGGGACTGGACATAACGCAGCTTTCCCACAGGCAGAGTAGAGTGCTGCCCCTGACTTGGCATTGAGGAGGCGGGAATTGCCAAAAGCCGGGAGGCGGGTAATTTCAGCTTATGTCAGCCGCAGCCCGCCATCATTTCGTCACGCCTGAGACTTACCTTGCCAGCGAGTTGAGATCGCCAGTGAAGCATGAGTATGTCGGCGGCTCCGTTTATGCGATGGCTGGGGCCAGGAACATCCACAACGTGATCGCTGGAAACATATTCGGCAGCTTTTTCGGAAGACTTCGCGGCAAGAAATGCCGCCCTTTCAACAGCGACACCAAGGTCCGCGTCCGCCTGCCCGATCATGTGAGATTTTACTACCCGGATGTCCAGGTCGTCTGCCAGCCAAACTCCCTGGAGGAGTCGTTTCAGGACCAGCCAAACCTCATCGTGGAGGTGCTTTCCGAGTCCACCCGCCGCACCGATGAGGGAGAGAAGCGTGATGCTTATCTGACGATTCCCTCATTGGAAGCCTACCTTCTCGTGGACAGTTCCAACAAGGAAGTCGTCGTCTATCAGCGAGGGGATTTGGGCTTCAGCCAGAGCGTCTTCCTCGGTGATGAAGCGGTGATTCCCCTGCCCTGCCTCGGCTTTGATCTCTCGCTCGCAGAGATCTACGAAGGGGTGCAGTTGCCCGCGCTGGAAGTGATCTCGGAAGAGTGATCACAGCCCGGCATGGCAGCAACTCGGCACCGCATCGCTGCCGAAATCCAGTGTGCCACGCAGGCGCCAGGCCAGGATAACTGCCGTGACCAAGGCGAGACTGCGCTGCACCTTCCGCATGGTCGCAGGCTGAAGACGACCGCCGAGCCAGTGGAGCTGGGTTTGTGCTAAAAAGAGCAGCGGCAGTGTGCCGAGACCGAAGGAGAGAGCAAACTCGGCACCACGAGCGGGACTGCCATTGGCCATGGCGAGGGCAAACATCATGTAGAGCGGTCCGCAGGGCAGCAACGGAGTGGCAAGACCGAGCAGCGAAGCACGCAGGCTGCCTTTGAGCTTAAATGCGGCGGTCTGGATGCGACGCAAGCCACCGGAGAGGAACTTGGGCTTCGGCAGGTAGGCATCAAGCCCCATCCCAACGATGGCAAAGGCGAGCACCAACAACCATGGAAGCACGATGCCAGCACCATGCTGGAAGAAGCTCAGCGGCATGGTGCCGATGGCCCCGGCAATGGCACCGACGATAGCATACGCGACCATGCGCCCGGCGTGATACAGCGCGGTGTTCCGCATGAAATCACCGCTCTTTGGCGAGATGGCCCAGGAACAGGACAACGGCCCGCACATCCCCACGCAGTGAACGCTGGTGACGATGCCTGCCATGAAGGCGGCGGCGCTGGTGTCGATCTGCATCATGAGTGGATCTGCTGGAGCGGAACGACTTCGGGTTGATTGTTCAGCGCGATGTAAAACAGCACCGACCAGGCGCTGATCAACACGACAAAGGCAAAGACGACCCACAGCCATGGGCGGCTGGCGAGAAATCCTGGTGAACTACTGCTGGAGGAATTGTTTGGCATCGAGGTGGTCATTGGAGTTTAAAAGGGCATCGGGTCCGGCGAACTCGAAGGGTTTTGTGGTGTAGGTCTTGCCGTCTTTGGAGTCGGTGACGCTGATGCTGAGCTTGAAGGGCTGCTTAAAATTCCCCTCAGGCATCGTGATCATGAGCGGCTTCAGTTCTTCACCTTGAGCGGGGATGGTCACGGGAGCATCTGCCCCCGCTGCGGCTAGCCCGGAGGGGAGGTCTCCCGTCATGGAGAGACTGAAGGTGCGCGGTTCATTGCGCTTGTTGATCAGGCGGATGAGGAACTGATTCCGCAGAACACCATTGCTCACATAATAGGGAGAACCCTGCATCCGCAGCACGTTGGCACGCAGCGGCTCGATGCGGCTGGAGGCAAAGGCAAAGGCAGCAATGCCGAGGAAGAGAAGACCGGTGTAAAAGATGATGCGCGGGCGGACGAAGCGCGTTTTCCCCCCATTCAGAGCGACGTAGGAGGCGTAACGCACGAGCCCTGGCTTGCGATCAAGCTTGAGCATGATCGTGTCACAAGCATCCACACAGGCGGCACAACCGATGCACTCGAGTTGCAGGCCGTTGCGGATGTCAATGCCGGTCGGGCAGACCTGGACGCAGCGCTTGCAGTTCACGCAGTCGCCCACACCCGAATTGCCGGGCTTGCCGCGTGGCTCGCCACGTTTTTTGTCGTAGCCGATGATGACTGTATGGTCATCACTCAAGGCCGACTGCATTCGCCCATACGGGCACATGATCACGCAGAACTGCTCACGGAACCAACTGAAGGCTCCGTAAAGCCCGGCAGTCAGAAAGAGCATGATGCCAAACGCCATCATGTGGGCTTTGGGCGAGTGCTTCATCATGTCATAGAGCCCCTCCAGCGAGACGAAGTAGCTCAGGAAGATATGCGCAATGATCAGCGAGGTCAGGATATAGAGCAGGTGCTTCACTCCACGACGGGCGATCTTGCCAGCAGTCCACGGCGCGGCATCCAGCCTGCGGCGCTCATTGGCATCGCCATCGATCAAGCGCTCAATGCGGCGGTACACGTGTTCGAGAAACACCGTGTAGGGGCAGGTCCACCCGCACCAGACACGCCCAAAGAGGGCTGTGACATAGAACAGGGAAAAACCCAGCCCGGTGACAAGGAAGAAGCCCACCCACAGATCCTGCACAGCGAGCGTCAGCCCCATGAAGTGGAAGCGGCGGTTCAAGACATCGAGAAACACGGCCGGGAAGCCATTCACAGGAATCCATGGCAGGGCGACATAAATTAGAAGAATCAGCAGGGCAACCAACCGCCGCGCACGGGTGAATTTTCCCGACACATCCGCCGGATGCAGCGTCCGCTTGCTGCCGTCCTCGTTAATGGATCCGAGCGAGACTAAATTAGGAGTGTTCATTCTTCTCCCTCATGTTGGCGAGGTGCGAAAGTCACGCTCAGCACGCATTGCGGTTGCTTGGACTGATCTTGTGACTGATCCGAATCAAGCGGATCCATCCTTCACGTGGGGAGAAGACCGCCTCAAAGCAACGCCCCAAGGTTACTCCTCAAGTTCGCGGCGCTTCACGGTAAATCGCTCGATGCCTTTGCGCATGACCGGGACATGGAAGTTCACCAGCAGACCGGCTCTGAATCTTCCCAGCCTGAGCAAGGTCTCCATCTTCTGGCGGTCCAGATCAGTGACTTTCTCTGCTGAGTGGACCTGTACGAGCAGCCCGTCATCGACGATAAGATCAAGCCGTGCGGCGCTATTGATGTGATGCCCACGAAAATCAAATCTCAGGGCACGCCCCCGCTCGACCTTTAGTTCGAGCCCACGAAGCTCCACAGCCAGACATTCTTCATAGGCATCACGCATCAAACCCGGGCCAAGAGTCTGATGAACAGTCATGCACGCGCCGACGACGAGGTGGGGAAGGTCGTCCGAAATCATCAAAAGAGGGAGTTGGGCGATGATATGCTAAGCAAACTTTCCGAAAGTTATCGAAAATACGCCATTTTAGCAACTTGAGATACGCCTGCTTCCAGTTTGCAAGACGATCTTGTTGAATTTGTGAACCACATTCGGAAAACCGGTCTCCATTTTGCTTATCAAAGAGATGTCAGCCACGCAAACCATCACCAAAGATTCCCAATTTGAGAATTGCAGATATATTTAACTTATATTAATTTTATCCAAAGTTATGTACACTTCAGCGTTATCCCATGTTCTCTCCCAGCTTCGGGTCTTGGCTGGTCGGTTCGCACTCGTCTTCATGGCGACCCTTCTTGCCTCCTGCGGATCTGCACCCAAATCGGAAGTCGTTGTCAGCGTCAAAGATCAGAAGCTAGGGCTTTACGACTCGGGGGTGCTGAAAAAGGAGTTCGCCATATCGACTTCGAAATTTGGCATCGGTGATCAACCCAACAGCTACCGTACCCCTCTCGGCAAACATGAGGTCATTGCCAAAATCGGTCATGGCCTGCCCACTGGAGCTGTTTTGAAAAGTCGCTCCTGGAATGGTGAAGTGCTCAAACCCAATGCCCCTGGACGTGACCCCATCGTTTCCCGCATTCTCTGGCTGCGCGGCATGGAAGGAACCAATCGCAACGCCATGAAACGTTACATCTACATTCACGGCACGACTGAGGAGTGCAAACTCGGCAAGCCTGCCAGCTACGGCTGTATCCGCATGGGAATGAAGGACGTGGTGGAAGTCTTCGAAGGCGTCGGCATCGGAGCCAAAGTCGTGATCACGAGAGACAAACTTCCCTCAGGCGGTAAGGCTGAAGAACCCAAGCCGACCCCCGAGGAAGATTCAGTCATTGCAGAAAAGAAGACAGAAACACCAGCTTCCTCTGACGCCGGTCCAGCAGCCACTGCTCCAGAAAATCAGACCAATGAAAAAGAGGACAAGTCGAAAGCAGCGCCCGTGGCAAAATCCAAAACAAAAAAGCCAGTCTCGACGACCGAAAAAATCACTACTGGCAACCGTCGGAGCAATTCTGGACACTTTGCCCACGGATAAATGTTCCGTGTGAGCAGCTAAATTCATCTCTTGAAACTAGGCAGCATCGCTGTGTTCAAAGCGGAATAAACGGAGCTTCGGAGTCTCTGAGGAAGCAGTCCTTGCGTAAACTAAAGAGCTTCCCATCTTCGGCGCTCCTTTCCCCTTCCCTTTCGACCACATCATCATGGAAAACGTCATCATCATCGGCACTGGCTGCGCTGGCTACACCGCAGCGATCTACACTGGACGCGCCAACCTGAATCCTCTCATCCTCTCAGGCAATCAGCCCGGCGGACAGCTCACGACAACGACTGAGGTGGAGAACTTCCCCGGCTTCCCAGATGGCATCATGGGCCCGGAACTAATGATGAACATGCAGACCCAGGCGGAAAAGTTTGGCGCACGCATCGAATACACCCTAGTCTCTAGCGTTGAAAAAGCCCCCGAAGGCCACTTCGACATCACCTGTGAAGACGGTG
>CAYMHJ010000087.1:0-21413 GCA_964390165.1 uncultured Prosthecobacter sp.
ACCGGCGCCGACGAGTTCGCTCTTCGGCAGATGGCTGCCTTCGCTGCTCCAGCGTTGAGCGCGGAAGTCGCGCCAGGGCTCCACGGGGCTGGTGCGATAGACCGGCAGTTGATCGCCAGCCTCGGCGCAGTCGTTCAGCGGACTCGGGATGCTGACGTAGGGATTCCTTTCCAGATAGCGATGCGGGATGACGACGTGCTGGCAGGGATTGCGGATGTTGCAGAGGAAGCGGTTGCCCCAGTCATCGAAAGTATTGCCAAAGCGTGCGCCGCCGCTTTCGAGGCGTACATCTCCCGTGCTTGGGTCAAAGCTGAAGTCGTTGCGCTTGATCGGCAGCGGCTTGGCATCCTTCGGCAAAGGCATCACTTCCTCGCTGCCTTCCGCGCGGCGGATCTCACCGCCATTCGTGCCTCCGGCGATGTAGATGCGATGGTCGAGACCCCAGATGGGATTGTTCATCACGGCCTGCACGTTCAGCTTCTTCAGACCGGTGAAGACCTTCTTCCGCACATCGGCCACGCCATCGCCATTCGTGTCCTTCAGATACCAGACATCCGGCGTGGCAGTGACAAAGATCCCGCCCTTCCAGCAAGCCGCACCCGTGGGCCACGAGAGACCTTCCGCGAAGACACTGGCCTTGTCGAAGACGCCATCGCCGTCTGTGTCGGTCAGCAGGCGCACTTTGCCGATGTTCGCATCCGTGGGGTTCTCCTGGCTGGGTTTGTGCGTGGATTTGTCCGTGTAGGGATAGTCGTTCATCTCGCAGACATAGGCCCGGCCATCTTCATCATAAGTGATGGCCACGGGATCAGTCACCAGAGGCTCCGCGGCGATGAGCTGCATCTCGAAACCATCGAGCACATGGAAGTTCTTCACCGCATCCTTCGCCTCCGTCGGCGGTGTGCTGGGAAAGGTCAGCGGCTCTGCCGAGGAAAGCAGAAGCGGCATTGACAGGAGGATCAAAAGGGAGCGCATGAACATCACCTGAGTTTCACGCCATTCGAGCTGCTTCCATTGCAGAAGTCACGGCATGAATGCTGATACTTTTGGCCTCGCATCAAACCCATCTCTCCCGCAGCGCCCTCGCCACGGCGGCGGCGCGGCTGTGGACGCCGAGTTTGGTGAAGAGATTGCGCGTGTGCGTGCTGGTGGTGTGAATGCTGACCTGCATGCGGTCAGCGATTTCTTTGGCGGTGAGGCCTTCGACGAGGAGCTTGAGGAGGTCGTGCTCGCGTGGCGAGAGCGAGACGGGTTGTGCGGCAGGTTTGGTGAGTTTCGCGAGCAGCTTCACGACGCTCGCGGCGACTTTCGGTGACATGGGCGAGCCTCCCTGCGCGGCTTCGTGGATGGATTCGACGACGTTTTCCGCACGCGAGGTTTTCAAAAGATAGCCGCTGGCTCCGGCGCTGATGGCGGTGCTGATTTTTGCCTCATCTTCAAAGACAGTGAGGATGACGATGCGGCAATCGGGAGCCAGCCGATGCACATCGGCGATGACTTCCAGCCCGCTGCGTCCAGGCAGCCCGACATCGAGCAGGAGCACGTCGGGCTTTTGATCTGGTGGCGCAGACTTAAGCGCGGCCAGCATGGTTTCGGCATTGGCAAAGGCGGGCGCGGCGGCAAGCCCGCGCTCCGGGGTGCAGAGGCGCTGCAAGGATCGGCGGAAGGTGTCGTGGTCTTCGACGATCCAGGTTTGAATCAAAGTTTCAGGGCTCATGTTCCAGGTTTGCTCCAGCGGTGGGTTCGCGGCACATCGAGGGTGATCGAGGTGCCGCCACCCGGCTTCGAGAGGATTTGGAGGTTGGCTTTCAACACGGCGGCGCGTTCACGGAGATTGCCGAGTCCATGACCACGGCTGCTCTGAGCGGTGTCGAAACCGAGGCCGTTGTCGGCGATCTCGACACGGAGTCCATCGCTGGTCGGGATGAGGTGAAAGCGCACTTTTGTGGCCTGGGCATGTTTGGCGATGTTGTGCAGCACCTCTTTGCAGAAGAGATAAAGCTCGCGGCGTGTCTCGATGTCGGGCTCCATCGTCAGCGGCGTAACGGGAAGCGCGTTGTCGATCGTGAGGCCGCGCAGGAGTCGTTCGGTGAGGCGCTGGAGGACGTCCAGCCAGTCTGCCTCCGCCTCGGATCGGCGAGTGCTGATGAGATCGACCATGTCGCGCATGGAGTCGGCGGTCTCGGCGGCAACACGCTCGATCTCGACGATGTCGGCGCGCATGGATTCGGGAGTGGTGTCGGCTTGGGTGGCGAAGGAACAGATGAGTGTGATGCTGCCGAGATTGGAGCCGATCTCGTCGTGCAAATCACGCGCGAGCTTGTCGTGCAGGCGCTGTGTATCGCGGCGGCGGTGCAGGTGCTGACGCCAGAAAAGGAGGCCGAAAAGCAGCGTCATGCCGCCCACGCTGCCGACACTTCCATAGACGAGTTGATGCTTGGTGCGGTCGATGAGTGCGTCGCGTTTCGATCTTAGATCATGGCGCTCATGTTCGAGTTTTTGCCGGACTTCAAGCTGCGCAAACCATTCGGGTAAGGCGATGAGGCGGCCGCTTTCAGTGAGGCCGTCGTTCAGCGCGGCGAGGCTCCACTTCGCGGCATCGTCGTCCGTGAGCACATCGCTGGCAGTGAACTTGCCTTGAAGCGCAACATTCACTCCAGCTCTGAATGCCTGAAACTCGGCGAGGGCAAAGACGTGGTCGCCTTTGCGATACCAGAGCTGCTTCGTGGTGATGCGGAGGTGCTTCGCGGGAATGCGCCGGGCCGGGATGCACACGAGATTCATGCCGGGTGTCGGGGCCAGGCGATCCGTGACCTCGTGGAGCAGCACGGCATCGCTGAAATCATCCTTCGTGGCGGCCTCGACCTTGTAGGTGAGGGGGAAGCCATAGTCGAACCACAGCGGCACGTCTTTCCGGCGCACGGGCACGAGGCGGATCTCATCCAGCGCGGTGATCTCCGGCAGCGTGAGGGTGAGTGTTTTTTCCGTGTCTCCTTTTGTAGAGGTAGCGCTGTGAAAGCCGTTCGTGCCGCCGCTTTGCGGAGCCACGGGCAGACCGAGCGGGGTGATCATGTCGATGAGATTCGTCCGCGTCCAGGCACGCGGGGCGTTGCGCGAACTCGAACTGGTGACGCTGGCATCCAGCGCGAGATTTCGATCACCGGAAAGCACGAGCATCTCAGCCATGGCGAGCACTTCCGGGCCATCGGCGGACCAGGGATCGGTGGCGGTGAAACGTGCGCGTTTGATCATGCGCGGTTCAAATCGAGCGACGATGGGAAAGCAGCCGGGGTTGGCAAAATCGGAGATCGTTTGATCCAGGATGATGTGCGGGCGGTCCTGCTCATCGAAGACCTCCAACTTGAAGCGCACGGGGAAACCGTAGCCCGCGACGACAGCGTTTGCCCCCTTCGCCAGCGGCGGCACGAGCACGATGCTGTCGGCGAGTTCGGCTTCTTTGAGTGCGAGCTCAAACCAGCGCACGTCTTCATCCGTGGTGTAGCCGGTTTTGAGTCCGACACGGATGCAACTGTTGATGAGCATGAGTTCCGGCAGCCTGGCGAGCTGTTGCTCGCGTTCGCGAATGCCGGAGTCCAGCGTTCCCAATTCATTCCACGACCAGAACGCGAGACGATCCACCCAGCGCGAGTCCGCGCCTTGAACGAGCGAGGCGGCGGTGAGAAGGGCGAGCAAACATTTCATGCGAACGAGCCAACGTAGCCTGCGCGGCACGCGTGTCGCATCACCTATTTTGGCGAGATGACGCGGAGAATGATCACGGAAGGGTGAGGCGTTATCATTGCCCACATGTTCACCTCTCTTTTCCGCCCACGCTTCATCCTGCCACTGGCTGCCGCCATCTCCCTGAGTCATGCGGAGACGGCCAAACCCAAGACAGAAGCCACCACGCCGACCGAGCCTGCGAAGAAGTCATCCGCGCCGGTGATCCCGCCGGACATCAATGGCTTCAAGACGGTGATCGCTCCGCCGCCGAATCCAGCATCGTTGAAGATCGCCATCTTTGATGGTGATGGAGCGCCAAAGGGCGGCGTGGACAATGTGTGCGATCGTGTGAAGTCGATGCCGGGCTCCACCATCACGCTGGTGAAGGCAGAGCAGATCGCGGCGGGAGGTCTGGCTGGCTATGATGTGGTGGTTTTCTCCGGTGGCAGCGGCGGCACGCAGGCCAAGACGCTGGGAGATGAGGGACGGGCCAAAGTGCGCGAGTTCGTGAAAAACGGCGGCGGCTATGTGGGCATCTGCGCAGGCGCTTATCTGGCCTGCTCGAATTTCTCCTGGGGCCTCGGCATCCTCAATGCCTCCACGGTTTCCAGCAAATGGATGCGTGGCAGCGGCTTCATGGATGTGGAAGTGACGGTGGACGGCGCGCCAATCATCGGACCCGTGGAAGGCATCTTCAAAGTGCGCTACAACAATGGCCCCATCATCAAGCCGGGCGACCGCGCCGACCTGCCCGCCTATCGTCCGCTGTCGCTCTTCCGCTCTGAGGTAGCGAAGAACGGCTCGCCCGGCGGTGTCATGGTGAACTCACCCGCGCAGGCTGTCAGCACGTTTGGCAAAGGACGCGTCTTCATCTCCAGTCCACATCCTGAAAACACTCCCGGCCTGGAGCACCTGATCCCGCGCGGCATTCTCTGGGCTGCGGGTAGGCTTGAAGAACAACCCGCGACCGCTTCCGTGCCATGAGGTTTTCGCTGATCTGCCTGCTGGGGCTGAGCGTGTTGTCTCTCTCCGCCGCAGAGCCTCACAAGTCTCCTTATTCCGTGAAGTTCAGCTTCCCGGAGGAAGAACTAATCGGTGATCTGCTCAAAGGGCCGCGCTCTGACTGGAAGGATCATGCCACTGTGCCCTTTCGTGAGTGGGACAATCCTGCAAATCAAACACGCTGGGGCTACTGGGGGCCATCGATGAAGCACTTCGATCCGCCTGCCGGATTGGCGAAGAAAACACCGCAGTGGTCGCGCGAGCGCGTGATCGCCACGGCGCTGCGATACGTCGGCTACAGCTACCAGCATCATCATGTGCCGGACTGGGAGCCGCCCGCAGACTGGCCGCGCGATCCTGAGCAAAAGACACCTGTGGGGAAGGGCGTGGATTGCAGCAACTTCACCGGATTCGTCTATAACCTCGCGCTCGGCATCCTGCCATCCACATGCATCAAGCAGCAGTCGGAAATGACCGAGGCCCCCGGTCCGGGCGCGGGCCGCAAAGTGGCGGTGAAGCGCATCGAACTGCCAAAGAGCTATGAGGACTTTGCGAGCGAACTGCTCACCGGCGATCTGCTTTTTGTGAAGAGCAATCGAGGCAACGTCTCGCATGTGGTGCTGTGGGTGGGCAAGATCGGCGAAGCACCCGACGCCATGCTGCTCATCATCGACAGCACCGGCAGCGGTGCCACGGATGCCAAAGGCGTGCCGATCCCCGATGGCGTCCAGCTTCGTCCCTTCAAGCGGACGGCGTGGTATTTCACGCAGGCCAGCCATGTGCTGCGCATCATCCCAGAAGATTCGCCAGCACCATGAAGACACTGCACGCCCTTTTGATGCTCACCGCTGGTGCTTTGATGGCGCGAGATGCCGAGCTGTCAGGCGCGGGGGATCGTGAGAAGTTTGTGGCTGTGCTGGAGAAAAACTTCACCGCGTGGGATTCGAACGATGATGGGCAGTTCTCGGTGGATGAGATCAATCAACTCGTGGCGAATGCGGGCATTCGCGGTGAGGACGCCGCTGCTGTGGCCGCGCTGAAGCGTGCCTCTCGCTTCCGCAAGGTCACGTTGCCGAGCTTCACGCTGGAGCACCTGAAGTCGCTCGCCACCACGCATCCGCCAGCGAAGGACATGCCGGACTTTGCCGCGATGTTTGGTGGCAGTTTGAAGCGCATCAACAGCATGAAGCGCGACCTTTTCACCGCCGCCGGGCCGCGCATCGAGACGATCCACCAGGGGAAGATGGGCAATTGTTTTTCGCTCGCTCCGTTGGCCGCACTGGCCCACCAGCGACCGGACTATGTCCGCACGGAAATGATTCGTCCGCAGGCCGATGGAAGCATCGCCGTGCGCCTGGGGAATGAGGATGTGAAGGTCAGTCCACCCACCGATGCCGAGATCGCGCTGTGCTCCGCCAATGAGGACGGCGGCCTGTGGGTGAACGTGTATGAAAAAGCCGCTGGTGAGGCGCACAACGCGAAGAAGCCTGCCGACAAACGCGATGCCACCGGCCTCGATGCCCTGAGCCGTGGTGGCAGTGCAGGCACACAGCTCGCCTTCATCACCGGGCGCGAGATGTATCGCGTCTCGTGCAAGTTCGCGAAGGAGAAGGATCTCTCGCAGACCGACTACGACAAGCACATGGCCGAACTCCGCGCCGCTCTGACTTCCGCCGTGAAGGAGAAGCGCCTCATGACCTGCGGCACCTTGAAGACCACTATCCCCGGCATTACCCCGAATCACGCCTATGCCATACTCGGCTTCGACAGCGCCACGGATGTGATCCGTCTGTGGAATCCACACGGCGACACCAAGCAGGTCAAAGCCGAACCCGGCCCGCAAAACGGCTATCCCATCACCGACGGCATCTTCGAAATGCCGCTGACCGTTTTCGTGAAGGAATTCGCAGGCACGGCTTATGAGGTGCTGCCGACTTCAGAGAAGGCTGGCGAGTAGCTGGAGGCTCCGGTGAGGAGAGGTTTTTTCGAATTCGGCATCACCCATATTAGTGATGTCAGGCTTGGGATGTCGGCACGGAAAGTGCGGGAATGACACCTGACTGTTTTTCCAAAATCCCCTCGGAAATCTCATCCCCCCATGAATTTCTTCACCGTTACGAGCCGCCTTTCCTGCAAACAACGTTCCATTCCTTTCCTGATGATCTTTGTGCTGGCTACAGCGCCGGTGACAGACTCCCTTGCGGGGCAGATCTGGGATGGAGGCGCAGGCAGCGGACTCTGGAACAACGCGCTTAACTGGGATGCCGACACGTTGCCAAACTTTGGCAATGCCATCAGCTTTTCTGGTATAACCCAGACAGCGACGATCAACGATCTCGCGGCAGACACGACCATCGGTGGCATCAGCTTTACGAATACGATAGCGGATCAGGCATTCACCCTGGGCGGCAATCGAATCACGCTTGGGGGTAACATTACCACGGCAACCCTGACGGGAGGCGTTGCTTCGGCGACGATCCTGAATACCATTGATCTAGATATCATCCTCAGTGGCTCACGCACGATCACCGCTGCAGCCAGCACCACCCATGGCAATCACAGCCTGACCATTAACGGAATTATTAGCGAAAGCTCAGCGGGGTTCGGTCTGACAAAAAATGGCGGTAGCGGTGGCATTCTCACTCTGAGTGCGGTGAATACTTTTAGCGGAAACGTCACACTGGTGAGCGGCACGATTTCCTTCAATACAATTGCGAATGCAGGCACCGCAAGCTCGCTGGGCATGGGATCCACTATCGTGGCCGGCAGCAGTGCTGGCAGCACGGGCACGCTGCTCTACACGGGCACGGGCGACAGCACCAATCGGCAGATTCAAATCGGTACAGGCGGCACTGCCACCAGCACAGTGGGGTTGATCATTCAGAACAATGGCACGGGTGCCCTGACTTTTACGAATGGTTCATTCAATGTCCCTTTTGTTACATCCACGGCGAACAAGACGCTCACCCTGAGCGGCAGCAATGCGAGTGGGAACCTCATCTCGGGTGTGATCGCTGACAATAACACGGTTGGGGGTGGCATAATCGCCCTGACCAAAGGTGGCAGCGGGACATGGGTACTTTCTGGCGTGAACAGCTTCAGCGGACAGGTCAGAATCGATCAGGGCACGCTGTCCGTGAACTCACTTGCCAATGCCGGCACGTCCAGCGCCATCGGTACCGGTGAAGGAAATGGGCTGATCAACATCGGCTCAGGCTCCAGCACTGGCACGTTGATTCACACAGGCGGAGCTGACGTATCGACCGACAGGCAGGTGCAGATCGGGCGCAGCACCATCAATGCAGGTGGAGCAGTGATTCAAAATGATGGTGTAGGAACGATGACTTTTTCCAACGATGTGTTCAACACCTCGGACACCAGCATCACAGCCACTTCAGCAGCCCGCACACTCACTCTCCAGGGCACGAATGCAGGAAACAATCAGATCTCCGGCGTGATCTCCAACAATGTCGGCTCGGGGGCTGTGGTCGGTACTGTGTCGCTCGCCAAGGCGGGAGCTGGCATGTGGACACTGGCTGGGGCCAATACCTTCACGGGCAATGTCTCTCTCTCCGCAGGCACATTGAATCTGAACAACGCTGGCAGTGGCGGAACGAGTTCAGCAATTGGCACCGGCACGCTGACGGTCACTGGCGGGGGGATCGACAACACGAGCGGTGGAGCCATCACGCTGAGCACGAATAATCCCGTGGCCTTCAACGGCAGCTTTGCCTATGGAGCCACTGAGGATCTGAATCTCGGCAGCGGCGTGGTTTCCATTGGAGGTGCCAGCCGCACGCTCACCTTCAATGGTGGCAAGACGCTGACCATGGGCGAGCTGCGCTGGAGTTCCGATCTGGACCGCACCCTGACCGTTACACAGGCATCAGGGGCTGGAGGCAAACTCGTGCTCGGCGGATTTCAGCTCAACATCCTCAGCACGGCGACAGGTTCCCGCACTCGCAGCATTGCTGGCGGAGTCGCTGTCGAAATCACTGGTCCCATCGTTGATGGAAATAGCCTTGCGAACAATCTGACCTACAGCGGGAACAGCATTCTGAAGCTGTCCGCTGCCAACAGCTACACCGGCATCACCAGCATCACCGGCGGAGGTGTGCTGGATGTGGGCGATCTGAGTTCAGGTGCCCTTGTGGGCGGCGGTTTGGTTTTCTCAGGCAGTTCGGTGCTTCAGGGGAGCGGCGATTTCACGCGCGACTTCAGCGGCATCGCCACAGCAGCGGCGGGACAGTTGGCGGGATCTACCGGCGGTTTTGCGGCCAGGGGCGGCACGTTGACAGTCAATTTTGGCGGGGCTGCGGCCACGGTGCTGCTGAACACGGGGCAGAGCCGTTTCGGAACAAACTTTGTGTTGGGTTCATCAAGCGCCGACAGCCCAGTGATCGTGGTGAATCCTCTCAGTACGAGTGGGACTTTCACCCGAACCTTCACCGTGCATTCAGGGACGGGTGGAGATTATGCGGAGTTGTTGGGGGCGGTCAGCAGCACCGGCAGCATTGTGAAAGAAGGGGCAGGATTGCTCATCCTCTCCGGCGAAAACACCGTCACTGGCAGCCTTGCCGTCAATGCTGGCACCGTGCAGTTTGGCAATCCGACGACCAACGGCGGCACCACCGGAGCCGCCCCGTTCAGCGCCATCATCAACAACGCCAGCATCGTCTTCAACCGCAGCAATGCGCTGACTTATGCGAACGTCATCTCCGGCACAGGAAACGTGACTCAAGCTGGCGTTGGCACCACGATTCTGACGGGAACGAGCATCTACTCAGGGACCACGATCATCAATGCTGGCATCCTCCAGCTTGGCAGTGGCGGCACGGCGGGTGCCATCACAGGAACAAGCGGCATCTCGAACAATGCGACGCTGGCTGTGAACCGAAGCAATGCTTTAACCATCAGCGCCGACATCTCCGGTTCGGGCGTGGTGAATCAAATGGGCGCTGGCGTCACTTCACTCGGCGGCGTGAACACATACGCGGGCGGCACGAACATCAACCTGGGCTCGCTCAGCTTCCTCAACACGAGCGCGAAACCTGCCACTGGTGTGACGACTGTGGCGGCGGGTGCGACGGTGGGCCTCGGGGTGGCGGCTTCGGGTGGCTTTTTTACCAGCGCTGACGTGGATAGCCTCTTCGCCGGGATGCTGACAAATGTCACCAATGATGCAGCCTCAAACGTGGGAATCGACACCACGGCGGGCGACTTCACCTATGCCTCCAATGTTCCCGTCACAACGCGAGGGCTGAACAAACTCGGACCAAACACCCTCACGCTGACCGGTGCCAATGCCTACACAGGCAACACTATCATCTCTGGCGGTGTGCTCGATGTTGGCACCATCAGCAGCGGTTCTCTCGGCAGTGGTGGAGTGCTTTTCGCGAACAACAGCATCCTTCAGGGTAATGGCAGCTTTACGCGCAGCTTCAGTGGTAATTCGGGTTCTTCTTCAGGTCAGGTGTCAGGCTTGAGCGGCGGCTTTGCGGCAAAGGGAGGAACGTTGACGGTGAACTTCGGCGGAACTGGGGGCAATGTGACTCTGAGTAATGGAAACTTCCGGTTCGGCAACAATTTCGTCTTCGGCTCACCCACGGCGGACAGCCGGGTGGTGGTGGTGAATCCGCTCACTCTGAACACGCTTACCCGCATCTTTACCGTGAATGCTGGTGCGGGTGGAGACTCGGCGGAACTTCAGGGGGTGATCAGCAGTTCCAATGCCACTGATGGTATTGTGAAAGAAGGCAATGGCACGCTCATCCTTTCTGCCAACAACGCCTACAGTGGTGGCACTAATGTCACGGCGGGCACCCTGCTCGTGACGAACACCATCGGCTCCGCGACAGGAACGGGTAATGTCACAACAGCCACAGGCACCACGCTCGGCGGTATCGGCACCATTGCCCCAACGGACACGAGCAGTGTCATCCTCGGCGGCGGTGTAGCACCCGGTATTTCAGATGCGAACCAAGGCGTTGGCAAAATCACTTTCACCCCAGCCAATGGAAATGTGACCTTCCAGAGTACCAGCAGCATCGCCTTTCAGCTCGGCGGAGATGGCGTGAATGACTTCATCGACTTCAATGCCTCAGGTTCAGGCATCATCGACTTCTCCGCCATGCTTGCCGGAAGCTGGGGTGTGAGCTTCGCCAACGGCTACACTCCAGCGGCAGGGCATTCCTTTGATCTCATCGACTGGGCTGCGCTCTCCGGTCCTGCAGTCGCGGGGCTCAGCGATTCGCTTCTTGGCGTGCTGCCCACCACTGGCTTTGAGCCTTCCTGGATGTGGGATGTCAGCCAGTTCATCACCAATGGGACCATCTCCATCGCCATCGTTCCCGAGCCATCACGCGTTCTGCTCACGCTGACTGGCATGATTGTTCTGTTCCATCGCCGCCGCCGATAATGAAGAGCCTGTCTTAGCCAAGATATGCGAGGCTTCTGTGGTGGACATTTGGCACGGAATCCGCGTGTATGCCACGCACCAACAGTGCATGACAACAATGCCAAATCTTTCCTCCTCGAAACCCCTCAGTAAAAACCCCCACCTGATCAAATGGGTCAAAAAAATGGCCGCCCTCTGCAAGCCGGATCACATCCATTGGGTGGATGGTTCCAAGGTCGAGTATGATCGCCTCTGCGATGAAATGGTGGCCGCCGGCACCTTCATCAAGCTGAACCAAAAGACGTGGCCCGGTTGCTACTATGCGAAGTCTGACCCCAGCGATGTCGCCCGTGTCGAGGAGCGCACCTACATTTGCAGCCATGCCAAGGAGGCTGCGGGTCCGACGAACAACTGGATGGACCCTTTTGAGATGAAGAAGAAGCTGCGTGGCCTCTTCAACGGCTGCATGAAAGGCCGCACGATGTATGTGCTGCCCTACAGCATGGGGCCGCTGAACTCGCCCATGTCACAGATCGGCGTGCAGCTCACGGACTCACCCTATGTCGTGGTGAACATGCGCATCATGGCGCGCATCGGTAAAGCCGTCTTCAAGATCATCGACAAAGGCGAGAAGCGTGTGGTACCCTGTTTGCACAGCGTCGGCGCACCTTTGAAAAAGGGGCAGAAGGATGTGTCCTGGCCATGCAACAAGGAGAAGTACATCGTCCACTTCCCGGAGTCTCGCGAGATCTGGAGCTACGGTTCTGGTTACGGCGGAAACGCCCTGCTTGGTAAGAAATGCTTCGCCCTGCGCATCGCCTCCGCCATGGCGCGAGACGAAGGCTGGATGGCCGAGCACATGCTCATCCTTGGCGTCGAGAATCCGAAAGGTGAGAAGACCTATGTGGCCGCAGCCTTCCCCAGTGCCTGTGGCAAGACGAACTTCGCGATGCTCATCCCACCGAAGCATTTCTCTGACAAAGGCTGGAAGGTCTGGACGGTGGGTGATGACATCGCGTGGCTGAAACCCGGCCCGGATGGTCGGTTGTACGCCATAAATCCCGAGGCAGGCTTCTTCGGAGTGGCACCCGGCACGAGCGACCACACGAACCCGAACGCCATGGCATCGCTGCGGAAGAATACCATTTTCACCAACGTGGCGCTAACGCCTGATGGCGGCGTCTGGTGGGAAGGCATGACTGATACGCCGCCTGAAAAATGCACGGACTGGCAGGGCAACCAATGGACGCCTGAGATCTCCAAGGAAAAAGGCGTCAAGGCAGCACATCCAAACTCACGCTTCACTGCACCCGCTTCCCAATGCCCAACCATTGATCCTGATTGGGAGAAACCCGAAGGTGTGCCCATCAGTGCCATTATCTTCGGCGGTCGCCGAGCCACCACCATGCCGCTCATCTTCCAGGCCTTTAACTGGAGTGGCGGCGTCTATGCCGGAGCCACAATGGGCAGCGAGATGACCGCCGCCGCAGCGGGCACGATCGGCAAAGTCCGCCGTGATCCCATGGCCATGCTGCCCTTCGCCGGTTACAACATGGGCGACTATTTCCGCCACTGGATCTCGATGCAGCGCCGCCTCACCGAGACGCCGCGTATCTTCCATGTGAATTGGTTCCGCAAAGGTGCGGACGGCAAATTTCTCTGGCCTGGATTCAGTGACAACATGCGCGTGCTGAAGTGGATCATCGACCGTGCCACGGGGCATGGGAAGTCCAAGGAAACCCCCATCGGCTGGGTTCCGCATTACGAAGACATCGACTGGACCGGGCTCGATTTCCCGAAAGAAAAGTTCGAAGAACTCCAACTCTTCGATCGCGTCGCATGGCGCCAGGAGATCCTCTCCCACGAAGAACTCTTCCTCGACCTGAAGTCCCATCTTCCGAAAGAGCTAATCTACGAGCGCGAACTGCTCATCTGCCGGATGTAGAAAGGGTTTTTAACTCGTTTTTTGTTGTGGCGGTTTTGAGACCTGCCGGGCATCTTTCTTCACTCCTGAAATTCAGACTTCTCCGGGATGCGTGTAAAAGCGATCTTTGTCCCGGAGAAGCTCTTCACTTGATTGGGGACAAAGCCCAGCGCGATGCTGTCACGTCCGTAGCGTTGGTTCAGCGAATCCATCAGCGAGGAGAGCTTGTCACGTCTGGCCATATCTTCGGGCTTCAGCGGGATTAGATCCGGGAAAAGTTCCATTTGCTTCGGCGTCGTGGCTGCTTGTAGATCGAGCAGCGTCACTGCCACCTTTTTCACCCGAGCCCAGCGGACCTGGCCCATGACCACAGGCCAGAGCTGGTCCAGAATCTCCATGAGGGAAAAAGTGTCCGAGAGATGCTGTGGCAGGCGCAGATCCGCATCTCCGCGCGTGCGGTCTTCTGTTCGCACACTCAGGCTCACCATGCCTGTGCGATAGCCCTCACGGCGTAATCGGCTGGCCGCCTTGAAAAGCAGTCGCCGGGCCACCACGACAGCTTCGGGTGGTTTCCGAAACTCGGGAGCCAGCACATGGCTGTGGCCGATGCTGCGTGTTTGCGTGGCGAAATGGCCGAGATCTTCCCCGTGCAGTTCGTGCCAGAAGCGGTCCCCACCCACACCGCCCCAGATTTGTCGCAAATCTTCCTGTGTGGCTTTCCACAGATCATTGATGGTGAAGATGCCCGCAGCGTGCAGCCTTGGCTCCATTCTCCGTCCTACTCCGCAGAGGTCCGTTAACTTCCAATGAGAGAGTTTTTCCGGCATTTCCTCCAGCCGCAGCACAGTCAGTCCGTCGGGTTTTTGATAATCACTCGCCGCTTTGGCGAGATATTGATTTGGTGCGATGCCGATGGAGCAACTAATGCATTCGCCCACGTTGTCTCTCAGTCCGGCCTTGATCCGCCTGGAGAGGTCCAGCGCCACAGTTTCGCCCTGATGCTTGGAGTCCAGCAGCAGCCCCACTTCATCGATCGAGGCAACCACTTCGATGGGGTAGTGCCTCTCGATCTCCGTCTTTATTTTCTCATGGAACTCCACATACCGCCCGTGGTCCGCCTGCACGAGCACGAGTCCAGGGCACATGCGTCTGGCCTCGCCGATGTTTGTTCCTGTTTTCACTCCAAACTTTTTTGCCTCAATGCTTGCCGCGATGGCACAGGTCGAGTCTGAGAACATCGGCACCACCGCCACTGGCAGACCTCTCAATTCAGACCGCTCCTGCTGCTCCACGCTGGCAAAGAAACAGTTCAGGTCGAGATACAGCCAGCGCAGGGCAGGGGAATGATAGGGTGCAGGCACAATGAGAGTGTGCGGGCTTTTGAAAACTGTTCAAGGGAACTGTTCCAACTTTGTTCGTTGTCACACCTCTGCTTTTTGCTCTTCGTGCGATGCTGGCACTTTTCTGAAATCATGTTTATCGGGGAGCCATCATCGTAGGTCATGAAAATCCGAATTCTTTTTTTGCTGTCGCTGTTCTGCCAGGACGATCTCCTAGCCGCATTTCCCCAGAATGAGGCACGCTTTCTGGCGGGACTTAATGTGGACGGCTCTGCGTTGGAGCCGCTGGCACGAGAGGCTTCTTGGCAGGAGCACTCGTCGGATTTTCAACAGGCATGGCTGGATGTGGAAGCGAGGCAATTGGGGCCGATCCGGGCCTGGATGCCTGAAAATCTGGGCTTCATCTACGCGGACCCTAGCCCGCTGTTCTACATGTTCAGCGGGCCTGACATGCTGTATGCACACGCCTTTTATCCGAATGCCTCGACCTACATTTTGTGTGGTCGTGAGCCGGTGGGATCAGTGCCTGATGTGGCAGGGCTCAAGCCGGGGGTGCGGGCGGCGGCGCTGGGAAATCTGCGGAAGTCGCTGAATGCGATTCTAAGCTACAGTTTCTTCATCACGGCGGACATGAAGCATGATCTAAGCGCGACTCAACTGAGCGGAACTTTGCCCGTGATGATGGTCTTTCTGGCTCGTGCCGGATGTGTGATCAGCAGTGTGGAACTGGTGAAGCTGGACGCGCAGGGCGGCCTGACACAGGAGAAGTCAAAGACGCCAGGCGTGAAGGTGGTCTTCACAGGCACGACAGGGAAGGTTCAGACCTTGTATTACTTCCAGACAGATCTTTCGAACTGGGGCATCAAGGACAATCCAGGTTTCATGGCTTTTTGTACGAAACATGGGCAAGGAAATGCACTGGTGAAGGCCGCTTCCTACCTGATGCACATGAATGAGTTTTCAACAGTTCGGGATTTCTTGCTGGGTTCGACACGCAATGTGATGCAGGATGACAGCGGCATCCCCTGGCGGCATTTTCAGCCAGAGGAGTGGATGGTGGGGCTGTATGGAAATTATGTGGGACCGATAAGCCTGTTTAAAAAGCACGGCCAGGGAGATCTGCATGCGGCCTTTGCACAAAAGAAGGTGGGGGAACTGCCTTTCGGGGTGGGGTACCAATGGAAGCCGGGCATCTCCTCAATGATCGTGGGAACGGCTTTGCGCTCAGTGCCGAGGGCGGCGGTGGTCGCTGAACCTGTGGCGGAGTGATGTCTTGGCTGGCTCCAATCGTGGCCTATCTACCGGGGGCGGCGACGACATCCAGAATGAAAAGCCAGTTCCGGGAAACCAATGCGCTCACGAAGATGCCAAGCATGAGGCTCACGGGGAAATTGAGCTTCTTCCAGTGCTGGAGTGCACGATCCAGACCGAGCCCGACTGCAATGACGACGACGGAGGTCCAAAGGCAGGCATAAAGGAGGAGGTGATCCTGGCTGCCATACCAACTAACGGTAGCGATGCTCCAGATGAGGACGCCGATGACGCCGAGCGTGAATGGCTCGATCTGCGCACGCCAGACGATGCCAGCAAAGGCGAGCGCGAGGATCAGCAGCCAGCCTGCGCTGAGTCCGCGCTGGAGGCCCAGTGCGGACCAGACGGGGGCCTGAAGAACGACTTTGCTGCGCGTACGGTCTGGTATGATGCTGGCGTAGGCTGGGGCGACGATGTTGGAGACGAATACCTCACGGGCGACGAGGGCCTGGGTCTCACGTGTGGCCTCCCAGTCACTGCGCAGCTCCTGCCACTGCTCCCAGCTTTTGGGTAGGGGAGCCGAGCCTGGATAAATCTGGCGTTGTGCAGTCGCGAGCCCGAAGGTGAGAGCAAAGGCAGCCAGCGTGATGAGAATTGGCCGGGCGTGGAAACTCCCGAACTGAAGCCTGTCCTGGGCACAGCGTGTCATGGCCATGATGAGGCAGGGGATGATATTGCCGATGAAGCAACTCATGGCGTAGGTGGCGGCAGCAATATGCCAGGCGGGGTGGGCCAAGGCGCCGCGGGCCGTGACGGCGATAAGGGCGGCGACGCCGAGCCCGGCAAAGAGCCATGTCTCTGGCAGCGGTGCCATGATGAGTGCGCAGGTGCCCGTCCCATAGGTCATGGCGAGCAGCACGCTATGCATGCTTCCGGAACCTGACCAAAGCAGCGCATGATAAACCATCACGACGGACAGCGCGGCCGCCAGACAGGTGAGGATGGCGATGCCATGCTTTTGAGCGCTGCCGGGGTCCTGGCCGATGAACTGCCAACCTTTGATCATGAACTGCGCAGGCGGCTGATGCAAAAGGGTGAAGGCCGGATGTAGTGGACTGATTTGGTCGTGAGTACCAAGGCGGCCTGTGGAGAGGTCCTGAAAAACACTCTGAGTTGCGGCACCGAAAATGATGCCATCACGCACATAGATCGGGGTGTCCTGAAACTTCAGATGAGCGGCGAAGAAGAGGCTGTAAAAAACGGCGACCAGTAAAGCTCCCATGCCGTGCCAGCGCGTGAGGACGCGCGCTGTCTTGTATGGGGATCGGGGGCGTGTGGATGGACGCATGGAGCGGAAGTGCTGTGAGAGATCACAACCCAGGAGTAATCTGGCGGCGACAGTGAAGGACTGGGATCAGCGGTATTTTTTGCTGAAGAGCAATCTTGCCAGCTCCTGCTGCCGACTCTGCAGTTTCATCACACGCTGATGGCCTGTGTCGATGGCGCCAGTCTGGCCCGGGTAGTGCAGGCGGAGGCTTTCGCAGTTGGCGGCGATTTGATCGATGGCGATTTTCAGTTCCCGCAGCTTGCGGCTTTCATCAGCAGTGATGCGGCTTTCGTAAATGGTGTGGTGGAGGATGTCAGTCTCACGCTCCAGGTAGGAGATGGCATTGGGCAGGGCATCGACTCCGCCGATGAGGCCGCCCGAGTTTGGATCGACCTGCGGGATCTTGGGCAGCAGATTGCCAGGACGCTGGGGGATGACGGCCTGAGGCTCTGCGGAGAGCCCGCCATTGCGTGCGTCGATGATGGTGGGTGTGATGAATAGCATGAGGTTTTTATGGTTCTTGCTCTTGCTGTCATACCTGAATGCCTTGCCGATGAGCGGAATTGCTTGGAGGAAGGGAATGCCGGCCTTGCCTTCGCGCTCGCGGGCTTCATCTAGCCCGCCGACGGCTACGGTGTAGCCTGAATCGACTTCGACCGGAGCGGAGTAGAGTCGCGAGGAAGCGATGGGGTAGGGGTTGCCGCCGATGACTTCTGTGCCGACGATGCTGGAGACTGTGACGGCCATGTTCATGAGGATTTTGTCTCCATCCATGCGCTTGGGCAGGATGTTGAGCACGGTGCCGATCGGGAGGTAGGTGACACTCTGTGCGGTGGTGGCGCCTGCGCCGACGGTGGAACTGGATTGGCCGTCGAGCACAGGCTGGTTCACGACGGCGCGGATGGCTACCTCGCGATTGTTCAAGGTGACCATGCGTGGGTAGGATGTCGTCTGTGTTTCTTCATCACGAAGCATAGCACGGAGCTTCACGTTGATGTCTTGGGCGCTGAGAATGCCGAGCGCAGGCCAGCCGAGGGCGCCTTTGGCGAGGTTGAGGTTGGTGTCAGTCCAGAGATTGGAGAGGTCTGTCCGGTAGCCGCCATTGGTACCGATCTGTTCAAATTTGACTGTGGTATTCGTGCTGCCGTCCTCGTTGACCTCCTGGGTGACGTCAGAAGCCTGATTGAAGGTGCCCTGCTCGAATGTGCCACCCCAGTCGATGCCGAACTCGCGTTTCGGGTCTCGAGAAGTTTCGATGAACTTGACCTCCAGGGCGATGAGTGGCTGGGGCTTGTCCGCAGCTTCGAGATAACCTTCCACCCACATGTGCTGGAGCCTCGTGGCGACGACGTAGAGGGTGTTGGAGTCAGATTTCCAGATGATCTTGGGCTTGCGGAAGCTGCTGAGTTCATTGGAATTCCAGGCTTTGGCCACGTCTGCCAAACCCTGCGGTCCTGCGGGCGCAGCGAATGAACCTTCTCCGCCAGCAATATCATCGGGTGGCAGGCCCAGCAGGTCGCGGATGTCCCGGATGATCTCGCTGGGCTTCAGGGCGAAGGTTTCCTGCATCCCTTGCAGACTCAGTCCGCCTCCATTCAGTCCGCCACCACCTCCTCCACTGCCACCACCACCATTCGCCCCACCTCCGTTGGCGCCGCCGCCGCCTCCCGCGCCACCACCGTTGGTGCTGATTTTTTCGACGCGTTCTGCGGAGTTGTTTTTGATGATGTAGGATTTGCCGATGAGTTCGCGGTCATCCGACGGACGGAAATAAAAGATTCCATTTTCATAGATGACGGAGAGACCATTGGCACGGCAGACGGTCTCCAAGACGGCGAATGGGCTTGCCTTGATGGAGAAGGTGGTGAGCTTCGATGCTTCAGGACTGTCCTGGGGCAGGGATATGAAGGGAACGCCGGAGTCGGTGGCTAGAAAGCGTATCACGTCACCCAGCATGGCCTGGGAAAAATCATATTGTGTGGCTTCAGCCTGTCGAAGTCCAGATGCCATGGATTCATATTGCGCACTGGATTGACCATTGGGGTCCAAAAATACCTGAGCGTAGCTGTGTTCGCTGAGCACAAGGCAGACTCCAAGAAACAAGGAGCGAAGATTGGGGGAGTGGCTCATAGGGGCTTAAATTATGGAAAATATAACAAAAGTGGTGAATAAGCTCAAATGGAATTTATGACTTTCATAACTAAATCATTAATTCTGCCTTAATACACAGTTGATGCCTCATAATACAATATGGAAATTATGGTTTTTTGTTGATTGTGTGATGAAACTTCATTATCATTAACTATTCACCGCAAGACTATGCACTTCTCGTCCAAGAATCTTAGCCCATGCCCACATCAGGGAAGTTTGCCTTCCATGAGGGCGGCTTTCTCGTTGGTTGAGGTGGTGATGTTGATCGCTATTTTGGGAGTGTTGGCGACGGTAGCCGTCACCATGGTCGGAAAACAAAAGAGCACCGTGTTGGACACTAAGCTCCTGTCAGACGTTTCCGCTCTGAATCACCATGTAGCCATGTATCTGGCCGATGGCGGCTCCCTCTCCGGATTGACGAGTCCACAGGCTGTCATCGACAGAATGAAAAGAACGCGAGCTCAAGCGGACTGGCAGACCCACACGGGAGCCGCTTCAGGAAGACTCGTTGACACGAGACTGCGGGCCACCATCACGAATACCGCTAATAAAGATGGAACACCTCGCGCCAAGTGGAACTCGCGCACTGAACGCTTCGAACTGACAACGGCGGGAGGTCAGGCTGTGACTGCCTTTACCTTCGATGAAGCTTTGCGGAATACAGAGTATGGGACAGACGCCAATCGAAGGGCAGGGCGCGTGAAGTATAATTCTAGTACAAAAGGCTGGATCTGGGGAGGCGCGGGAGCTTCCAGCGCCATCGCCTATCAAAATCCAGGCAGCACCAGCGGCAATGGCACCACTGACTTGTTTAATCCTGATGAACCTGTTCCGGTGGTGCCCCCGCCCGATGACGGTGGAGGCGGTGGTGATGATGGGGGAGGTGGTGGTGGAGGCGGGGGAGGTGGTGGAGGACCACCCGACCCTCTGAAACTTCCGACTCCAAGTATTTCTCCTTCAGGAGGCACCTTTTCATACACAGCCTTTCCCACCACTTTCACCATCAGTCCGAATGGCGCTCCTGGTGGTATCATTTCGCAGCTACGCTATCAAGTAAACGGAGGTGGATGGGTGCCCTACATCGGCGTTCCCATCCCGCTGGAGCCAGCTGATGTAGTGGTGGCGAAAAATTTTGCCATCGATACGGCCTCCTACTCCGACAGCAGTTCCAGAAATGCGAAGTACTATCGTCTAGTCTCTGGTTTCAGCGGCACGAGCACCGGCACCTGGGGTAATGCCACAGGCGGGTCCGGTCTTCTCACGGAAACAAGCAACGGCGTTGACAACTCCACCTTCAAGCATGGCAACACAAAGCTCGACCTCGGGAATGGCGAATTCCTCGATGCCGGGACGGAGAATGTGCTCAGCTTTACACGAAAGCCCTTCGACACCATCATTCCGAATACCTGGTTTCCCCTCGGCGGGCTGGTCATGCTGAATGGCACTACCTTTTACAGTAGTGAGGCAGACGGGGTCACTCTGAGCATTAATTTAAACATTACCGATCCTCCGAAAACCGGAGTCGTGCATGTCAACCTGGGGCTGATCAGCACGGAAAACACCTCGGATCGCACCGCCAGTGCCGACATCGTCGAACTGCGCAATCCGAGCACGGACTTCACCGTGCAGGTCGATGGAGTCACCTATCGCCTGGAACTCAGCTGGGCCACGCTGGACCCCGGTGCAGGTGTTCCGCGCGGCAACCAATTTCTCGTTTACGAAGGCTCCTCGGCGACCGCGGAACTCCGCGCCCGATTCGTCAGCGACCGCTAACCTTTCACCTCAAACCGCTACATGGAAGACATCAACGAACGCAGTCAGCTTGGATACCGGATGCTTCACCTCTCGAAGGATTCCGGGGTCAGTGATTTTTACATCACCCCCTGGGAACCCCTGACCTACAAGCGCAACGGCAAGCTCTTCTTCGACTCCTTCATTTACCAGCCTGAGCGGCCGCTGGAATTCACCGCAGGGTGCATCGACTATGCGCTTGCCCTGGGCAATAGGCGATACCGTGTGAACCGGATGGTCACCCGCGGACGCCCCCGCTGGGTCATGCGTCTGCTGCCGGAAAGCATCCCTGACATCAGCAAGCTCATGGTGCCACCAGCCGCCATCAAGGCATTCCTCGAAGCGAAGAATGGTTTGTTCCTCGTCTGTGGAGCCACGGGTTCCGGTAAATCCACCACCATCGCCTCCATGATCCTGGAAAGGGCAAAGCGGCGCCAGGAGCATGTCCTGACATTCGAGGACCCTGTCGAATTTGTCTATCCTTCCGGCATCCCCTCGCTCGTTTCC
>CAYMHJ010000088.1:0-16469 GCA_964390165.1 uncultured Prosthecobacter sp.
TGCCTGCGGGTATGCACGAGAATGAAACGACGTGGCACACGATCCAGATAGTTGATCTCCACGCCAACTTTGCGGCAACAGGCGGACTCCAGCCACAGTCCCACGGTGTCTTCCGACTGGAGTTCCAGTTCACTCAACTGCCCCCCGTGCGCGACGAGTTTTTTCCAGGGGCCAAACAGCCACAGTGCCAGATCAAGTTCGTGGCTCAGATCTCTGAGCACACCACCACCCTGCTCTCTGAAAGCAGAGTAGGACTGGCGATAGTCACTGCCCGGCCTCCAGGTTGGCAGATACTGGCCACAGTAGATCTGCGCGGACACAGGTTCTTCATCGACCAGCGAGCTGCGGAGCGCCTGGATCACCGGATGAAAGCGCAGATTGTAGCCCACGACGATCCTCTGCTGCATCTCCTGCGTCAGCGTTTCAGGCAGTTCGCTGAAGAGCGGCTTCTCCACGAGAACTTTGGCATGGCATGACAGCTCCTGAAGCCGTTGCAGCGTCGGGTAATGATCGATGGTCCGGTTGGCGATGAGCACTCTGTCTGGACGAAAGACTTTCAGAGCCGCCCCAAGTTCGGTGAATGTCGTCACCTCTTCCGTCACCTGCTGGGTCACCACGGCCGCCTCGCATCCGAGCTCGCGTAGCAGTTCCACATGGCGACGGCCAATGGAGCCCAGACCGATCAATAAAACTCGGGGCGGAGTTGGGGCATGTCCGGCGCTGGAAGTGTTCATGCCTGAGCGTTCACGAAGATGTCGTTGCTGAGCCCGCCTGGGTTGTTTTTGATGATCAGATTTCGGTCCTGACCAAACACGATCGAGTGCGGCGGTATCTCCGCATCCTTCACGTAGCAGTTGGCGGACAGAATCACATGATCACCGATCACAGACCTTCCCACCACCTTCGAGTTCGAGAGCATGGACACATGCCTGCCGATCACCGGATAAGCACCTTTGTTGCCGCCCACCGTCACACCTTGGGCGAAGAAGAAGCAGTCGCCGATCTGAGCACGCCCGATGACTGATGCCAGCGGATGCTCGACACAAAAGACCTCTGGCAAATCCACCTGATGAAACAGGTCCACGCCATTGAGCGCCCGGTTCAGATAATAAACACGATCCGCCAGACCACTCGCGCCCTGTCTTGCCAACGTATGACTCAGATAGTAGAGGAAGATGCAATACTGCCCCGAGTGAAACGGGCTGAAGCGGGCTGCGCCATCCTGCTGATAGCGCTTCAAAACGATGCGGTTGAAACAGTGGCTTACGCGATTCAAAGTGACTTCCAGCGCTGCCTGAAGTGGCCCTGCATCTGCGCTGGGATCGTATTCAAAGAGGTTCGTCAGTTGCCGCTCCACCAAGGCCAGAAGCCGATCCCGCCCATGCTCGATCACCATCGCTCCCGTCTCGATCCCTGTCCCGGACGGTGCGGGCGACGGGGCTGTTTGAACGGGATTGGAAGACATGAGATAGGGCGGCAGGCGGCACATCAGACCCGGACGGCGTCGGGCGTCAAGCTTTCTACCGTAGTCACGTCAGGAGACAAGTGCATGAGTCACTCGCGAAGTTCTGGAAGCGCCGCCTGAGCCAGATCAGGACCGCTTTGCCAGTAAAACCAATCCAGATAGCCAGCCTGGGCGGCCAGCTTCTGCCGGGCATGATCCAGGTTGTCGAAATTGGTGCGGATCAGCTCCACGAGCCGGTTCGTGGTCACGGCCACCTGCATCACGCCCATGGCATTCATGCGCGGGTAGAGCCCCTCTTCATCCCAGGGCTGGAGATAGATGACCGGTATGCGTTGGGCAAAGGCCTCCAGACCCGCGTAGGACTGGATGTTGAGCAGAAGGTCAACGTTGGGAAGATGATCGGACAAACGTTCCTCCGGGGTCAGAAACACCACGTTGGCCGGCGGCTTCAGGCTTTTGATGAACTCATCCTTCAACCACAAGTTCATGTGATGCTGCCCGCTCAAATGGAACGTCGGCTCGGGCCGTTCGCGCAGCGGATGATACTTGATCACAAAATCATGCTCGGGCATCTCTCGCGCAGCCTCGATCACACGCTGATAGGCCCAAAGACTGAGCAAAGGCGAACTGCCCGCCACGATGCCTGAGTAGTAAGTATCAGCGAGCAGCAGTTGGCGGCGCTTTCGCGTTGGCGAGGGCTTCTCACTCGCACGCGGCTGACGATGCGAGCGCACACGCACGAGCCGGGATGCCTCGATGCCTTTTTCCTGCGCCACTTCCCACTGCCGCATGTCGTCACACAAAACATAGTCCGGCTTGAAGCACAGCCCTGGCTCGATGTGGCAGTCGATCGTATAAACCGCCACGGGAATGCCCAGCTCCTGCGCGGCCACTCCCCACAAAAACTCCTGCCGTCCACGCATGGAGCCGAGCAGCACACGAGTGGGAAGACCAGCCTTCATCGCCACACGCGCCTGACGCAGCAGCAGGGCATGACGGGGGAATCGTTCACGGCTGAACCAGTCTCCCAGGTCCTCCAGAATCCAGTGGTCCGCCATCGGGTCATCTTGCTGGTGAGCATCCTTCCATGCCTTCCACCAAACCTTCCACCATTGACCATAGGCGGCGCGCTGTTGCTCCAATTCGTTCTTGTCGATTTCGGCAAAGCGCGGGCCGTTCACCCATCGGTCGGCTTGCTCGGAGCGCGCCACGATTCCCTCCAGACGCGGGTCTGAGCACCAGCATTCACCAGGCTGTGTGCTGGCTCGCAGGCGCAGTGAGGGTGCAGTCGTCTGCTGCGTGCGTTGCTGGGAACGTGAGCGCTGCCACTTCCGCTTCAGCAGCCAGAAGAGCGGCGGCTTCTCACGATCGACGGTCAGCACCTCCACTGGCACACCGAGACTCTCGCCGAGCTGACGAAAAGCCCGCAGGCTCACTCCCGCGCCCGGTGCCACGACGATGCGCGCCCACGGCCCCTGCCCTGCCAGCCTGCGCGCATACTCCAGGCACACCACATGCGGCCCCACGATCCGCCAGGCCTCGATGCTCATGCAGGATGCCCGAAAGTTTCGGCCCGTCTCCAAACCGGGCACACTCGCATGATCTTCGAGAAACTGATCCAGCACATGATCCGTCCGCGCCTGCACCTCCGCAGCCTCCTGCTCCGGCAGCAAAGGCGGGATCGTCATCACCGCCGCACACCGGCTGCGCAGGGGTTCAGGCAGATAGCCATCCACCTCCAGCACCACCGTCCGGCTCCAGTCAGATACCGCCTTCATGAGCCGCTCACGGCCAAAGGCACCCAGCACCAGCAGCGTCTTCGCACCGGCACTTTTGGGATCATCGTTCATCACTGGCATGCTGATGGAAAGGCGTTACGATTTCTTCCCGCGCAGCCTGCTCTTGAGCCGGTCCAGCTTGTGGGCAAAGCGCAGGATGCCCGACTCACGCTCTGCCAGTTGGGACTGCACCAGCATCTTCACCAGCATTGGCGTCAGCTTGTCCTCTTCGGCTTCTGTCGCGGCACCTTCCACAGGTTCCGGGAAGAGCGACTCCCCGGCTGGCAGATGGCTGAAGTAATCCCGCCGCACCGCTGCATTCGAGTCCGCACAGGCGGCCAGGATCTGGCGGCGCGAGTCCAGATCGAGGTACGAGTAGTTCTGCGAAAAGGGCTTCGGGCTGAGCTTTTGCAGCATCTTGCGCAGTTGCTTCTTCTCCGCCGCGTCGAACTGCGGATTGCACTTCCGCGCCAGTTCCAGCGCCTCGCGGGAATAGCCCACGTTCGGCGTCGAGGCCGCGTTCTTCTCCGTCACGTCCTCCGGCTTGATGCCCACGATCTCACAGAAGTCATGCAGCAGGCTCTCAGGCTTCGGATAGAAGTCCGAGTGGTAGCGCCTCACGATCATGTTCTCGAGGCCAAAGACGCCCGAGTAGGTCTCCAGCAGCCGGTGCCAGTTCATCCGCTCCGGCTGGATCTGCTGCAAAAAAGCCTGAAAGCTCAGCGAGCCGCCCTGATGAATCATCTGCGTGTACATCGACTCGATAAAGTCATCCTGACGGCGCAGATACACGATGATCTTTGGATCAAAGTCCGCCGTGATGTCCCGCACACGCTCCGCCATCATCTGCGCATCCGCATAGCCGGACAAAGGCTCGCCGCTGAAGCGTTCATTGCTCAGGAGATACTTCGTCGAGGCATCCGCCGTCTTGTGGGAATGGAAGAGCGCCACCAGCCGCTGCACATCCTCGGCACCCCAGGAGGCGCGGGAGATGTCCTCATGATAGAGCAGGCGGACCAGCCCTTTGGCACCGGACAGAAGAGCTCGCTGGATGGCCGTGGAGCCCGTCTTGTGCGTGCCGATGTGGATGAAGATTCTGGGTTTCAATCGGGAGATGGAGTGAGAAGTGAATGAATCCTTAACGTCGTGTCACCGGAAGCTGCAACCGAGTTCGCAGAGCTTCCAGATGCGCCTCCAGGGAGAAGAGACCCTGCGCGCGCTTTTGCAAAGCCTCCGCCTCGGCGGCCAGACGCGCGGGATCACGCAGCAGTGCGTCCATCTTTTCCACCAGCAGCGCCGGCTGGAAGTCCGCACTCACAAAGAGCGGCTGATGCGGCCCGAAGATGTCTTCCGCCCCTTCGCAGGGATACATGAAGCAGGGGCGACCCGCCAGACAGGACTCCATCACCGAGCCCGGCAGCGCCTCGCGCAGACTCGTCAGCAGACAGATCTCGGCCAGCTCAAAGAGCGCGCGGATGTCCGAGAAGTTCCCCAGCATCACCACCCGATCCTGCACCCCGCACTCACGCATCGCCGACTGCATCTCCGGCTCGTAGTCCGCATCACAGTCCCCTGCCACGATCAGCCCGAAGTCCGTGTAGCCGCGATCCATCAGTCCCCGCAGCACCCGCACCGCATCCGTCTGCTTCTTCCGCGCCTGAACACGACCGATCACCAGCAGCCAGCGCTTCACCTCCGGGTTCGTTCCCACCATCTTCGCCTGAAGCTGGGCCCGCGACTCCGGCCGCGTCTGCGGCAGCAAAACCGCATCCAGGAAGACATGCGTCCGCTGCTTCAACTCGGGATCGATGTCCAGCCCGCGCGCGATCTTCAGCGATGAGGGCAAAATAAGCTCGTTGTCTTGAAGGCGATACTTCCGCGCCTTCACCGCATCCGCGATCCCATCCCGCAGGATCGCGGCGGACTTCCCCCCGAGATGTCGTGCCAGCGCCGCCGCGTGCGGCGCCCACCACATCTCATTGCTCACCACCCAGGCCGCCTGATCAAAGGTCAGCTTTTTCGCCAGCGCCCGCATCGCTCCGGGAAAGCGCAGCCGCTCCATGAACTTCCGCCACTCCGGCAGCGGATGCACCGTCACCGGCACCCCGAGTTGCGCACAGCGCTCGGTAAATTCCCCCGTCTCCGAGGTCACCACATGCAGCCCGCAGTCTGTGCCCTGCTTCAGCGTGGTGAGAGTGTCCAGCAGACGGTTCTTAGCCCCGCCACGCCCGGCGGTTTTCTGGATGAAGACTAGGTTTATCGGTTCAGGCACGGGAGGACAAAAGGGGACGGACACTGCGCCATCCATCCCCAGAAAAGCCAGCCCTGGCAACCGCTGATTCGTCCAGAACTCTTGCCGCAGATGCTGCCCACCCAAGACAAATCTCCCTCCTGACCTTCGTTTAGCTTCCCGATGCTTCTCCGTCTCTCCGCCATCTTTCTCACCACCTCCGCGAGTGCCGCCGATTTCTCGCGCGACATCCAGCCGCTCTTTGCCGAGCACTGCCTGGAATGCCACGGCCCTGATGACAGCAAAGGCGGGCTCGTTTTGACCTCTCGCGAAGCTGCGCTGAAGGAACTGAAAAGCGGTGCCAAAGGCATCGTGCCCGGCGATCTCGCCGCCAGCATCTTGATCGAGCGCGTAACGACAACTGATCTCGAAGACCGCATGCCACCAAAGGCCAAGAAGCCGCTCAAGGCATCCGAGATCGAATTGCTGAAATCCTGGATCAAAGACGGCGCGAAATTTGACCAGCACTGGGCCTACAAGCCTGTCGTTCAGCCTAAGGTCGAAGGCACCGGGCATCCCATCGACTCCTTCGTTCATGCCAAGCTCGCCGAGAAGAAGATCAGTCCATCGCCGGAGGCGGATCGCCACACACTCATCAAGCGCGTGCATTACGATGTGCTCGGCCTGCCCCCGACGATTGCGGAGGTCGATGCCTTCCTCGCGGACAAGTCCCCGAAAGCCTACGAAGCCATGGTGGATCGAGCGTTGTCGAGCCCACACTATGGCGAGCGCTGGGGCCGCCACTGGCTGGATGCGGCACGCTATGCAGACTCCGATGGTTATGAAAAAGACCGCGCGCGTCCCGATGCCTGGCGTTATCGCGACTGGGTGATCCGCTCGGTAAATGACGACCTGCCTTTTGATCAATTCACCATCGAGCAGATCGCTGGCGACCTCCTGCCAGATGCCACACCGGAGCAAATCGTCGCCACCGCTTTTCATCGGCAAACGCTGACGAACACCGAAGGCGGCACGGATCAGGAGCAGTTCCGCATCGAGGCCGTGATGGACCGCACCGAGACCACTGGAGCCGTCTGGCTCGGGCTCACTGTCGGCTGCGCCCGCTGCCACACGCACAAGTATGATCAGATCACCCACAAGGAGTACTACCAGCTCTTCGCCTACTACAACAATGGCGACGAAGTCACGAAGCAGGTGCCCACCTCCCCCGAAGCCTGGAACGAGTATGTCAAAGCCAATGGCGATGCCGCGAAGAAGCTCGTGCCACTGCAAAAGCAGCTCGATGCCACCAAAGCCGCCCTGCCCACCAAGCTGCCCGAATGGGAAAAAGGCGTGCAGGCCAGGCTCGCCGAAGCCCGCAAGCTCAAGATCAAGGCCAGCTATACTCCGCTGGACATCACCAGTCTCGAAGCCAAGTCGAAAACCAAATTCAAGAAGCTCCCCGACGGCTCTCAACTCGCCACCGGCAAGGCTGCAAAGACTGACACCTACACACTGGAACTCGCGCCCACGACACTGCCGTTGGTCTCTTTAAAACTGGAAGTGCTGCCGGATGATTCGTTGCCCTCCAAAGGCCCTGGCCGCAGTAGCAATGGCAATTTTGTGCTCAGCGAGTTCAAGCTGCTTCGCGGACCAAATCTCGCCAAAGCCATCGAAGTGCCGCTTCACTCCCCGAAAGCCGACTTTGAGCAAAAAGGCTTCGCCGCTGGTGCGACTCTGGATGGCAACGGTGGCACCGGCTGGGCCGTCAATGGCCAGACAGGCAAGCCTCATCACCTCACTTTCCAGCTCATCGAGCCGCTGAAAGCAGGCGAGAAGCTCTTCGTCCGGCTCGATCAAGATTACACCAAGAGCACCGAGCACACGCTGGGCCGCTTCCGCCTTCTCGGCAGCAGTGAAGTCACGGAGGAAAGCATCGCCCCGACGGACGTGGTGAAGATTTTGGGTGAAGAGCCAAAGCGCCGTAACCCCGTCGTGATCATGCCGCTTTGGTCTTGGCTGGAGAAAGTCGATCCCGATGTCGTCGCGGCCACGAAAGCACTCGAAGAGGCCAAATCCAAGCTGCCCAAGCCACCGCTCATGGACGCACGGGTCATCACTCAACGCAGCACCAGTCCGCGTGACACACACCTGCTGCATCGCGGCGATTTCCTTCAGCCTGCAGAGGAGGTGCAGCCCGGCACACTCGCCGTATTGCCGAAGACACAAGGCAGCACGCGTCTCGACTTCGCCAAGTGGCTCGTGAGCGCTGAAAACCCGCTGACGCCGCGTGTCACCGTGAACCACATCTGGGGCAAGCTCTTCGGCGAAGGTCTCGTCACCACCGCCGCCGACTTCGGCGTGCGTGGAGCCAAACCGACGCATCCTGAGCTGCTCGACTACCTCGCCGCCGAGTTCATGAAGCAGGGCTGGAGCCGCAGGAAACTGCTGCGCCTCATTCTGACCTCCGCCACCTACAAACAGGAGTCCAAACACCGCGCCGAGATGCTGGAGATCGACCCCAAGAACACTCTCCTCTGGCGTCAAAATCGCCTCCGTGTCGAAGGTGAGATCGTGCGTGACCTCACGCTCGCCGCCGCTGGATTGCTCAGCCCGAAGATCGGCGGCCCCAGCGTCTTCCCGCCCATGCCTGCGGACGTGGCCGCGCTCAGCTATGCCGGGAATTTCTCCTGGAAAACCAGCCCCGGACCAGATCGCTATCGCCGCGGCCTTTACACCTTCTTCAAACGCACCGCACCGCATCCCGACCTGACCACCTTTGACTGTCCCGACGCCAACACCACCAACGTCAAACGCACCGTCTCCAACACCCCGTTGCAAGCCCTGACCACGTTGAATGCCGAAGCCTATTCTGAAGCCGCTCAAGCTCTGGCCAGGCGAGTGTTGCAAACCGGCAAAGATGATGAATCACGCCTCGATCAAGCGCTGCGACTTTGCATCACCCGCCCTGGCAGTGAACGCGAACTCACAGCCCTGAAAGCCCTCCTCGAAGAATCCCGCAGCTACTACCGCGCCCACGCTGATGAAGCCAAGCTCGCCCTCGGCACCCATGCCGCCGCCGACATCACCGCCGAGGAAAATGCGGCCTGGGTAGCCGTGGCACGCATCGTTCTGAACATGGATGAATTCATCACCCGCGAATGAGCCTCAACCGAAGCGGAGTGAGGAAAAGATTCTCCGACGGAAAAGGGCGATGAGGCAGATGATGGTGCTGGAACCAAGGGCGGGCCAGTAAGGTGAGACGATGGAGGCGGGTGATGAAAGGGTAACGACGGGAGAAACATCGCCCCCGAGCAGGAGGGTGGAATGGAGTTCGCCCTGCGGGGGCTGTCGCCAGAGGAGGACGTCGTTGCGATTGCCCTTGGCGACGGTGAATGAGATGTCCCTGACATCAGCTTTCCAGCGCCAGGTGCCGATCATGATCTGGTGCGGCTGTCCATCATCGGGCGGCAGGAGAGAGTCGGGCATGGTGTCTTCCCAACTGCTGCTGGATTCCAAAGTCAGTGGCGCAAGGTCGGTGAAGCGTGTGGTCTTTACTCCATGCCGGACTTCCAACGCCGCCTCCAAGGCTGCGCGTGCTGCGGCTTCATCAGCGATCATGGGATTTCCGAGGTAGTCGAGGCCTAGACGCAGTTCGATCAAGCTTTGATCCTCGACCAAATTCATCCGCGCCATGATAAACTCAGTGCCGTGAGCGCAGACAAAAAGAGGGGCAAGGATGCAGGCGAAAAGAAGCAGGGGGAACATGCATGTTCCCCCTGCGGTGATTTGATGCGGTGCTGACGGACAGCGGATCATTTCTTGTTCCAGCGGAGCACGCGGCCCCACTTGTTCCATTCGGTTTCGAGGATGTTGCCGTCGTTGTCGAAGGTGATGCCGTGCGGGCTGGTGACGATACCTTTCTGCCAGTCCTTCGGAGCGATGCCTGGGGTGTTGGTCATGGTCGGATTCGTGCCACACTCAGCGACCATTTTGCCAGCCTTGTCCCAGACGCTGACGCGTCCGGCGATCTCGGCGATGCAGACGAGGTCGCCATGGAAGGAGGCAGAGCTTGGGTTGCGCAGGTCGGTGGCGATGACGCCGAGCATCTTGCCATCAAGGTCGGTGTGGAGGATGCGCTTGTTGCCACGGTCGCAGCAAAAAACACGGGCTGGCTCGAAGCGGGTGTCGATGAAGATCTTGTGGGTGTTGGCGAAGTTGTAAGGGGCGACGGGGCCACCGAAGACCTTTTTAAAGCTGCCATCACGGCCAAAGACGAAGATCCAACTCTTGCCGTAACCATCGACGACGTAAATGTCTCCATTCGGGGCGACATCGCAGTTCGTCAGCTTCAGACCACCACCTGATGCGGCGACACCAGGTTCTTTGGCGATGACTTTCTGGCTGCCATCGGCTAGTTTGAGGGTGATCTCGGTCTTGGATTCGGCGAGCTTCACTCCGGAAGCGATGGGGGTGGTCTTTGGGCGTCCTTTGGCATCCTTTTCGCCAGTGGCTTTCGCGACGGTGACGAAGTCGCGCTGCTCGGCCGGGAAGGCGCTGGTGGGGATCTCCATGACAACGCTGCCATCAAGCTTGCACTTGATCACGCGGGCTTCGCCGAGCACGGCGGCGAAGATGTATTCCGCGCCTTCGTCTTTGCGGATAACGAAGCCGTGAAGGGAGGCGGGAAGAGGCAGGGCTTTGATGAACTTGCCGTCTTTGCCATAGACTTGGATGCCAGCATTGGCCTCCTGGACGCTGACATAGATGTTGCCAGCGGAGTCCACGGCGATCTCGCCATGGCCGTCGCCGATAGTTTCTTTGCCGGGAGGCGGCGTGATAAAGTCGGGGACAAGATCATAGGACACCTGGGCGGTGACGCTGCCGATCATAGCAAGACTGGAGAGAAGTAGGAGGGTGGGACGCTGCATAGGAGACCACTTCAAACGATGCGGCCATGGAGAGTCAATCACGTAGGCATGAGGAATCCTGTTCTCCGCTGTGGAGGATGGCGCTCCTGTGAAAATAAAAACGGCGCATCCATGGTTTGGATGCGCCGTGATGGGAAAAGATGCGGTCGGCTCAGGCCTCAAGAAGCTTGGACTGGAGGCGGTCCACCATGCTGCGGAACTCATGCGTGGCGCTCATGCGCTGGGTGATGACTTTGCAGGCATGGATCACGGTGCCGTGATCACGTCCGCCGAACTCTTCACCGATCTGCATGAGAGGCAGCTTCACCATGTGACGGGTGAGATACATGGCCACTTGGCGCGCCTCGGCGATGTTTTTCGGACGGCGCGGACCAGTGAGGTCGCTGACACGAAGATCATATTCAGTGGCGACGGCACGCTGAACGCGATCTACAGTCACGGACTTCGCGGGTTCTTCATCGATGACATCGTGAAGGAACTGCGAGAGTGCGGATTCGTTGGCGATGTTGCCTTCGAGGGAGACATGCGCGGCGACGCGCATGAGGGCTCCTTCGAGCTTGCGGACATTCGCCCGGATACGCTGGGCGATGAATTCTAGAATCCATGGCTCGAGGGTGACATTGAAGTCATTCATCTTGCGGCGCAGGATGGCCACGCGCGTCTCGAAATCGGGCACCTGGATCTGGGTGGTGAGGCCCCACTCAAAGCGAGAGACGAGACGGCTTTCGAGATCCTTGATGTCACTCGGCGGACGGTCGCTGGCGAGCACGATCTGCTTCTGACTGTTGAAGAGTTCGTTGAAGGTGTGGAAAAACTCCTCCTGAGTGCTGTCCTTGCCGCTGAAGAACTGAACATCGTCGATCAGCAGCACATCGACCTTGCGATACTTCTGGCGGAACTGGCTGAAGGTCTGCTTCTTGATGGCCTCGACGTATTCGTTGGTGAACTGCTCGGAAGTTACATAGCGGACGATGGCTTTCTTTTTCCGCGTCAGCACTTCCTGGCCGATGGCCTGCATGAGGTGCGTTTTCCCGAGCCCTGTGGGGCCATGGAAAAACAGAGGATTGTAAATGCGGCCCGGCTTTTCTGCGACGGCCTTTGCAACGGCGGCGGAGTAACTGCAATTGTTTCCAACGACGAAGCTGTCGAAGTTGAGCTTGGCATTCAGACCAGCGTCTGAAAAGGAACGGATGCTCAGGGAATCATCCGTGACATGAGGGCTGGCACGATCCTCATGATGATGACGCGTGGAGATGACGCGGGCTGCTTTCTTTTCCAGGGATGCCTCGACTGGCAGTGGACGCAGCGGCTCGCTGGCGGTTTGATACTCGATACTTGCGGCGGTTCCTAGCACCTCGGCCACAGCATCGGCAAACGTGCCGGAAAAGTTACTTTCGATCCAAACTTGATGAATCGGATTTGGCACATGCACAGTAACCCGGTGGTCGTCTGAAATGCGTGCAGTGGTGCCGGAGAAGCAGCGAGTGTAATTGTCTCGACCGAGTTTCTTCAGCAGGATGGCGCAAATGAGTTCCCATGGGGAGGGAAGAATTTCAAAATGCGGTGTCGGACTTTCGATGTCTTGCGCGTCAGGAGTGGGGGAGTGGATACTGTTTTCATGTGCTGTCTCCATGGTGCTGTGATGATGCTTGGCTGGGAGCGGTTGGAATCGTAAAGGGAGAGGACAATTGCGGCGCTGAATCGGGAGAATCAGCGCCGCGTGTTTTTCAAAAATTAACGCCCTCTGTTTATGGCGAAACCGACACGATTCAAAGCAAAACTTGAAGCCGTTTAAAAAGACTTGGGAAACATCGGACTTGTTCCACAAAGTTTTTAACCTTCAGCTTTCCGAAGCATTGTGCAGAAGACTGTGAAGAGAGTGCGAATGAACTGTGTAAAGCTTGTAAATAGCAGTGTGTAATTTCATGTTGGCACGGTTAGTGAACGAAAAAAGCCGGACGTGGTCCGGCTTTCGAAATTGCTGGAAAGGGTGATCACTTGCCCTTCGGCTTCACTGGCGCAGGCTGCTTTGGCTCGACGTAGGGAGGATTGGTGTAGGCGCCGGGCGCCACTTCTTTCAGGTTTGCAGGCACGTCAGCCTGGACTTCGCCGACGGCCCAACGAATTCCGCCAACAAGAATGTCCTGGAAGACTGGGTTGGTCCAGATGTCTTCGCGGTGCCCCATGGCCGTGTACCAGACGCGGCCATCGCCTTCTTTCCGCGCCCAAGTGCTCGGGAAAGCTGGACGCTTGTATTCGTCGCCCTTCATCGCAGGAGCGTCCATTACGCTGAGCACGTGGATGTCTGGCGTGAAGTCTTTGAGCGAATACCACTCTTCATGGAAGGAATACTCCGCGCCGACCTTTTCGAAGCCGGGAAACTTGGGATTCACGACCGTGTTCTTCGCCACCTGCTGCGCACCGTGCTTGATGAACTCAGCCCCAAGGAAGCGCACATAGCTGTCGGCTTGATCACCATGATTGAGGTAACGATCCGGACCTTTCTTGGACTCGTTGTTGGTATGGAAGGTATCACTGGCGGAGTGGGTGCCGATAAAGCCTTTGCCAGCTTTGACGAAATCGAACAGCGCCTGCTTGCCTTCTGCGCTCATGGGCGGCTGCTTGTCGGTGCCTTCTTCGAGAAGATTGCCCGTGGTGTAGAAGAAAACTGCATCGAACTGCGCGAGATAGTCTTTGGAGAACTTGGAGCCGTCTTTGGAGAACTCGAATTCCCAGCCGTGTTTGCCACCGAGTTCAGAGAGCACTTTCTCGGCATGGCTGGGCTTTCCATTCTTCCAGGAGATGACGCTGTGCTCGAAGCCGCTGGACTTAGAGAAAAAGAGAATGCGCGGCTTTTGGGCCGTAGGTGCCGCGAGCACGAGACAGATGGCGGCAACGAGACAGAACAGAGGAGCAAGGAGTTTCATGATTGGAGGCCGAGTTGGGAGCACCAACTGCCGTCCGGTTCAACGATGAATGTCTCCGACTCTGGCACCAACTCAGTAAATCATCGCATCCGCTGGAGCAGTGGTCTCCTCGATCTTGGTGGCTTCGATGATGGGCACGACTTGGTCACCCTCTTTCTTGTAGGTCATCTTGCCGATCACTTTGACCCAGCTCATCTCTTTGAAGTCGGGGGCCTTTTTGCCGAAATCGACCGGGATGGAATAGGGGCGGGCATCCGCTGCACAGCACTGGACCATGAGGCGGAAGACGCGGAGGCGGTGACCGTTCTCATTGTTCACCTTTTCAGGCAATACCTGTGCGGTGGTCTCGACGAACTGGCCAGTGATGACCTTCTGCACTTCGAGATCGCCGCCAGTATAGTAGATCTCCGGCACTTCGAGAATGAAGTTCCCCTCCTTGCTCTGCGGCACCTGCTTCTTCAAATCTTCCAGCGTGAAGCTGCCGTAGCTCTGCGCCTTGTCCGGTGGTGGTGGCGAGGCTTTGGCAACGTTCTCCGCCTTGCTGAACTGCTCGGGCGGTGGAATGGCCGTGGCTGGCATCGGAGTCGGAGCAGGTGCTGCACGGTCCACCTTGGCTGCGGTGGCGGGCTTGTCCTGACGCAGGGCAAACTTGTCCGCGTTTGTCCTGTCTTCGTAGTTCGGGATGTAGAGACCTTTGTTCACCACGGCGTTCGCGCTGTAGCGGTCCGGGGTGTTGAAGGCGGCCCAGGTCAGAGGAGCGACCAACATGAGCATGGCGGCGATGCGACCCGGCCAGGCGCTTTCTTCGAGAATGCCGTGGCCGTGATCGTGCGAATGGGCATGGCCGTGTTCATGGGTATGAGCATGCCCGTGATCGTGTCCGCAGCAGCCTTCGTGCTTGTGCCCGTGGTCGTGGGAGTGATCGTGTCCGCAGTCATTGTGATCGTGGTCATGATTGTGGTCGTGACCATGATCGTGATCACAGCAGGCGGCATCCTCAGCTTGCGTCGTGAAGAGATTGAAAAGGGCCACGATGCCCATGCCGATGCCGGCGATGAGCACCATGTCACGGAAGATACCATCCGGCGGCAGGTAGGCGGCGACACGACCACTGACGTGGAAGTAGAGGAGCACAGCGCTCCAGACCAGCATGATCAGGATGCTGAAAAAGTGAATGGTGGTGCGGGTTCCAGACATAATGGCGAAAAGCGGAGGGCTGAGAGAAAAGGGAAAGATTTATTTGGTAGCAAGCTTCTGGATCATCATCATCCACGGCTCGGACATGGAGCCGATAAGGATGAAGAGACCGATGAGCAGGGCGAGGACGACGCGGCGCTTGAAGACGCCGGAGTACATGAAGAGGAGCTTGATGTCCATCATCGGACCGAAGACCAGGAAGGCCAGCTTCGCCGCCATGGAGAAGACGGCCATCGGCGCGGCGATGAAGGCATCCGAGGTGCTGCACAGGGAAAGCACGATGGCGAGCCCCATGATCGCAGGCAGCGCGAGCCATTCATTGCCAGCGACGCTGTTGAGGATGGACTGATCCACCTGTGTATTAAAGACGGAGGTGATGATGACACCGATGGTGAAGTACATCGTCGTATCCAGGAAGTCACCCATCGCCGCGCGCATGGCGTGGACGAGTTTGGCATTAAAGCTCGTCTTCGGAGCTTGAGCGTAATTTCCAGAAGCATCCACTTTGGCGATGCCATCGACGACGGTCTTTTTCAAAATCTGATCCGGGCGAAAGCGCAACACGATGAGACCTACGATTACCGCCACGGCATAGCCGAGCGAGAGGCGTGAGATGGTCATCGTGGCATTGCCGATGGTTTCCCAGCCAGTGACTTTCTGAAACTCCTTGAAGGCCGTCAGCGTGCTGATGGCCACGATGGGATTCATGATCGGTGCGGCGAGCATGTAAGTTACGGCGCAGGAGACGGGCAGGCCCTTTTGAACGAGCCGCTTGATCACTGGCACGACGGCGCATTCGCAGACGGGAAAGACGAGACCCAGCACGCCCGCGACAAAGGTGGATAGCACGCCATTCTTTGGCAGCACTTTATCCAGCAGACGGGAGTCGAGGAAGGCAGCGATCAGCCCCGACAAAACAGTGCCGACTAGGATGTAGGGGGCACCTTCGAAAACGATGCTGAGAAATGCCATCAAGACATCTCCGATACGGCTGGGCTCTGGCAGGGCGGCGAAAAACATGAGTGTGAGTGCTTTAAACGCGTTCACTCTGCCGCTTCAAGCGGTAAACCTCCACATCATGCCACTGAATGGTAACAGGATGACAATCCTGACTTGGTTGATGGCTTACGGCTCCGGAAGCAGGGATGTATTGTCACCGGGCTCGCCCCGCTGAATGCCTTCACGCAGGGCGGGATTCTATGTGGCAGAGTGAAGGAGCCACTTTCACCTGCAAGCTCGCGCCATCCATCTGCGTCTTTCCGAGGTGATACGCCTTCTGACATGCCTGCTCCTAGCCGGTTCCGCTCTTCGTGCGGATGACGGCGTGGCGTTCTTTGAATCCAAGGTACTGCCAGTGCTCCAGCAGCGCTGCTACGAGTGCCATTCGCATGAGAAGAAGATCAAAGGCGGTCTCGCGCTCGATTTGAAGTCCGGGTGGCAGACCGGTGGCGACAACGGCCCGGCCATCATTCCCGGCGATCTGGCGAAAAGCCATCTCATCCAGGCCGTGCGCTATGCCGATCCCGAAACAGAGATGCCGCCGAAGGGCAAACTGGCCGCGAGCGAGATCGAGGTGCTGGAGAAATGGGTCGCGATGGGCGCGCCGGATTCACGCGTGGCGAAAGTGGCTGCAAAGGCCAAAACCATCGACTTCGAGGCCGGAAAGAAGTTCTGGGCCTTCCAACCCGTGCGTGATGCCAAAGCGCCAGCGGTCAAAGACACCGCATGGCCGCTGGATGCCATGGATCGCTTCATCCTCGCCAAACTCGAAGCCGCCGACCTCAAGCCAGCCGCTGATACTGATGCCCACACCTGGCTGCGCCGCGTCTCCCTCGATCTCACCGGGCTGCCGCCGAAGCCGGAGGAGATCGAGATCTTCACTGCGGATCTCAATCATTCGTCATTCCACATTCGGCATTCGGCATTTGCGAAGCAGGTGGA
>CAYMHJ010000088.1:16479-21334 GCA_964390165.1 uncultured Prosthecobacter sp.
CTTCGGCGAGCGCTGGGCGCGGCACTGGCTCGATCTGACTGGCTACGCGGATCAGATGGGAACCTCGAACAACGTCTTCGCCGAGCATGCGTGGCGTTATCGCGATTACGTCATCAACGCCTTCAATAACGACAAACCCTTCGACCAGTTCATTCGCGAACAAGTCGCTGGTGACTTGCTTCCGGCTGATTCACCGCTGAAACGCGCCGAAAACATCATCGCCACCGGCTTCCTAGTGCTCGGCGATGTCGAAATCGTTGCCGTGGACAAGCTCAAGATGGAGATGGACCTCGTTGATCAGCAGGTCAGCAAGGTCGGCACCGCCTTTCTCGGCATGACTCTCGGCTGCGTGCGCTGCCACGATCACAAGTTCGATCCCATCGCGCAGACCGACTACTACGCCATTGCCGGCATGTTCCGCAGCACTGACTCGACCTACAAGACCGACAACGGCGTGTGGAGCAGCGTCCACAAGGCCGAACTGCCTGAAACAGCCGAGCAGAAGGATCAACGTGAGCAGCTACTCGCCGCCCATGAATCGAAGATCAAAGCTCTCACCGCCGAACGTGAAGCCGCTGAGAAGGACAAAGCTGCGCTAGAGCCGCAAATCGCCAAGGCAGCGACAGAAACCAAGCCCGACCTCGAAAAGAAGCGCGATGCAATGGTCGCCCGCATCAAAGCCATCAACGGCGAAGTCGAGCACGCCAAGTTCTTCGCACCCATCGCCCCGAAGGCCTTCGCCGTGCATGATCGTGAAAAGCCCGCCGACATGCAGATCACCATTCGCGGCAATCCGTATGCGCTGGGCGACTCGGTGAAGCGCGGCGTCATGCGCGTGGCCTCGTGGGGCGAAATGCCGCCGATTCCCGCGAACCAAAGCGGTCGTGTGCAGCTTGCCGACTGGCTCGCTGATTCGCGCAATCCGCTCACGGCCCGCGTCACGGTGAACCGCATCTGGCAGAAGCTGTTTGGCGAAGGTCTGGTGCGAAGTATCGATTACTTTGGCGTGCGTGGTGAGGCTCCGACGCACCCCGAATTGCTCGATCATCTCGCCACTCGTTTCGTAAATGGCGGCTGGTCGCAGAAGCAGCTTATCCGGGCCATCGTGCTCAGCCGGGCTTATCGCATGAGCAGCGCGCACAATGCCGTCGCGATGAGCAAAGACCCGGAGAATCGCCTGCTCTGGCGAATGAATCGCCAGCGGCTTGATGCGGAGGCGATTCGCGACTCCATGCTCGCCATCAGCGGCAAGCTGGCGCGTTCGGCAGGAGGAACAGCTCTGCCGCTCGAGTTCCCCGAGAACGTCACCAGCCTCAGCCCGAGGGCAGTGAATCCACCGGCCTTCAACCTCAAGAAGATGCGGCCCATCCAGGACTTCGAGCGCACGATCTATCTGCCCGTCATCCGCACCGCCGCGCAACCCGGCTCCGCGAAACTGCGCGATGTCTTCGACTTCACCCAGCCCGCGCAAATATCCGGCAAACGCGCCGAAACCGCCGTGCCGACTCAGGCGCTCTTTCTTCTGAACAGCGACATGCTGCGCACTCGCGCGACCGAACTCGCCGCCGATCTCACGCAGACTGAAACGAACGCGGGCGCACGGCTTGAAACGCTGTGGCTCCGCATCCTTGGCCGCCCCATCACTTCCGCCGAACGCGATGATGCCGTTCAGTTCCTCGAATCCGCACCCGCCAAAGCCGCCTGGATAGAGCTGAGCCACGCGCTGCTTTCCTCAAATGAGTTTCTTCTCCGCCTGTGACCATGAACACGACTCCCGCATTCTCCCGCCGCTCCTGGCTGCTAGGCACTGCCACCGGTTTCGGCGCGCTTGCCTTGCACGATCTAGTGGAGGCTGCCAGCAGCCCGCTTGCGGTAAAAGCACCGCGATTTCCGGCAAAGGCGAAGCGCGTGATCTTCCTCTTCATGTCGGGCGGACCTTCGCAGCCGGATTTGTTTGATCCGAAGGACTACATCAAGCGCATGCATGGCAAGACGATCTACGCGCCGATCAACACGAACGAACTCCGCGTCGGTACGGACAAGTTCCTCGCGCTCGCCACGCATGGCGAGGTGCGTCCGCGTGGGCAGTCGGGCATGATGATCTCCGATTTACTGCCGCACACCGCGACCATCGCCGATGAGATCAGTCTGCTGCGTGCCGTGCATTCGGACAACAACCAGCATCAACCCGCCGCGTTGCAGTTTCACACCGGTGTTACCGCCGATGTGAGGCCGTCGATGGGCTCGTGGATCAGCTACGGTCTCGGCGCGGAGAACAGCAACCTGCCGAACTTCATCACCATTCATCCCGACAGCGACACGCGGCTCTACGGCTCCTCCTTCCTGCCCGCCGCGCATCAGGGCACGAAGGTCGTCATTCCACAGAGTGAAAAACAATCGCCCATCGACTACCTCGCCGATGTCTCGGGCGATGCGAAGGCGCAGCGCGCACGAATCGACTTCACCCAGCGCATGAACCGCCGCCTGCTCAAGGATGCCGAGGTCGATGCACGCATGGAAGGCATGATTGAGAGCATGGAGATCGCCTTCCGCATGCAAAGCTCCACGCCCGAGCTGGTGGACATTTCCAACGAGTCCGAGGCGACGAAAAAACTCTACGGCATCGGCGAGAAAACCACAGACAAAAATGGGCGTGCCTGTCTGCTCGCACGCCGTCTAAGCGAGGCCGGAGTGCGCTTTGTGCAGGTCACGATGGGCGGTTGGGATCATCACGGCAACATTCGCGATGCGCTGCCCAAGAGCTGCTCCGAAACCGACCAGCCCTGCGCCGCGCTGATCAAAGATTTGAAGTCCCGCGGCCTGCTTGATGACACGCTCGTCGTCTGGTCCGGTGAATTTGGCCGCACGCCGTGGAGCCAGGACCTCAGCGGCACCTCGCCCATCGACAAACATGGCCGCGAGCACCAGCCCGAAAGCTTCTGCACCTGGATGGCCGGCGGCGGCATCAAACCCGGCTTCACCTTCGGCGAGACCGACGACTTCGGCTTCCGGCCCGTCTCCGGCAAAGTGCATCTGCATGACCTGCACGCCACGATCCTGCATCAGCTCGGCCTCGATCATGAAAAACTGACCTGGCGTCATCTCGGCCGCGATTTTCGTCTCACGGATGTCTATGGCAACGTCGTGAAGGAGATTCTGGCATGAAGTTCTCCGCCCCGCTTTTGAGCGTCGCGTTATCGACGACGCTATCGGTTCATTGGGTGAACGCCGACGATTTCCAGAAATCGATCCTGCCTGTCTTGAAGGAACGCTGCAACACCTGCCACTCCACCGAAAAGCAAAAGGGCGATCTTGATCTGGAGCGCTTCACCAGCCTCGCCGAGATCAAGAAGGAGCCGATGATTTGGGAAGGCGTGCTGGAGCAAATCGAGATGGGCGAGATGCCGCCGAAGAAGGAAAAGCAACTCTCCGCGGAAGAGAAAACCACACTGACAAACTGGACGCGAGGCATGCTGGATGAGATCGCGCTCGCGAATGCCGGCGATCCCGGACCGGTCGTGCTGCGGCGTCTGTCGAACATGGAATACACCTACACGCTGCGGGATCTCACTGGCATCGAGTCGCTCGATCCAGCGAAGGAGTTTCCGGTCGATGGAGCAGCGGGAGAAGGCTTTACTAATGCAGGCGCGGCGCTGGTGATGTCTCCTGCCTTGCTCACGAAGTATCTCGACGCGGCGAAGGAGATCGCGAACCACGCGGTCTTCACACCGCATGGCATGCACTGGTCGCCGAGGACCTCGGCGCAGGATTGGACGGATGAAGCGCTCGCTGCCATCCGCGCCATCTACGCAAATCACACGGCCACGGCTGAAGGCACGCAAACCGTCGCCCAGGGCATCAAACTCGACACGGGCACTGGCGGCGGCCGTCTGCCGCTCGCAAAATATCTCAACGCCCTTCAAGGACGCGGCAACGCGGACGGTTTGAGCCCGAAATACCTCCAAATCCTCCGCGAGGCACTCACCAGCACGAAGCCATCCGCTTTGCTCGATCCGCTGCGTGCGAAGTTCCGCGAGAAAGAGCTCACCGCAGCCGACATCGCTCCCTGGCAGCAGGTTTTGTGGCGATTCGCCAACGTTGGCCACATCGGCAAAGAAAACGGCCCGAAGGCCTGGCAGGAGCCGGTGACACCGCTCGTGCCGAGACACGAGATGCGCGTCAAACTCACCTCGGATCGTGATGTGACGCTCTATTTGACCACCACCGACGCGGGCGATGGCAACGCCGATGACGACGTGATTTGGGAGAATCCACGCCTCGTGGCTCCTGGCAGGCCTGATCTACCCATCAGCGGCCTTCCAGCGCTCGTGAAGCATTTGGAAGAGCAACGCACGAAGATCATCGCCAGCACCGAACAGTGTCTCAATGCCATCGCGACCGGAAAAGACGATGCCGATGCCGCTTTGATGACGGCGTGGCGTGAATACCTCGGCTATGGCACCACGAAGCTCGATCCCTTGCTCACCAAGCAGCTCAAGAGCACGCCGGACTATGCTTTCATCCAAGGCTGGCAGGGCGAGCAGGCGCTCGGCGTGCTGGCAAACTCCTCCGACACCTCCGTGCGCACGCCGGGTGTGATGAAGGCGCACAGCGTCGCCACGCATCCCTCGCCGACGCGTGCCTCAGTCATCGCCTGGAAATGTGAAAAGGCCGGCACGCTCCGCATTCACGGCGATGTCTCGGATGCACACCCCGAGTGCGGCAACGGCGTCACCTGGGCTCTCGAAGTGCGTCGTGGCCACACCAGTGAGGTGCTCGCCAGCGGCGTGACGAAAGGCGCGGAGGTCTTGCCGATGGGACCGTTTGAAAACGTGCGCATCGAGCCCGGCCAGGT
>CAYMHJ010000089.1:0-21189 GCA_964390165.1 uncultured Prosthecobacter sp.
ACTTTCTAAAAAGTACAGCGCCTTTTTAGACATTCTTTTCGAGAACTGGTCTAGGATCTGATCCACTCTCATTTTTTGCTCACGGGGGCCAGATACTCCGGAACTAAAAATTCGCCAGGATTGTGTCCGCCTGCAATCTCCCGCCTAAATCTCGAATGCCTCCCGGATCTTCAGGAGGGTCATTTCCTGTTTGAAGTAGTTGGTGTGATGAACCTTGTCGTTAGTTCCGAAGTCATGGAGTGCCTTAATAAGGTTCCTTCCGCGTGAGGCTTCCGTCATGGAGGCGGTGTCCACGACCAGATCATTCGGCCCCTCAAAGACGAAGTCTGCGCCACGGTTGGCGAGGGTGGTCAGCGGTCGGCTGAAACTGCGCAGGAAGCCCCAGGCACCAGAGGTGTCAGGCTCGAAATTGGAGAGGATGGACCAGTAGCGGACGTCTCCGGCTGGGTCGTTGAATATAGTGCTGCCCGTGTTGGCATGAAGCCGCAAGAGTTCCTGGTTGTTGCCGGTGCGGGACTGGCTGTCGAGTCCGGGAATGAGAGATACGACCACGTCCGTCAGCGGGCCGGTGAGGGCTCCAGTGAGGCTGGCGGTGAGACCCATGATGCCTTTGGCAGCCAGGAAAAAAGGTCCGCCAAGGAAGCCCGCCGCCACGCTGCCGACCCGTGCCACGTTGGTGAGGAGATTGAAGACCTCGCGGATGCGGTGTGGTGCGGCGAGACTGGTGCCGCCGAGAGGGCAGGCGACGAGGATGGCTCTGCGTTTGATGCTTGCGGGTGCCATCGCTTCACAGTACCAGCGCGTCACCAGACCACCGCGGCTGTGGCAGATGATGTCGAGTTCTTTTGGGTCGCCACGGTCACGCAGACGAGCGGCGAGATCGAAGGCGTTCAGCATCGGGCTGACGCTCAAAGTGGGGTGGTCAAAGGCAAGGATGTGATCGTAGCGGTCCTTGGTTTTTTGAAGGGCATCGTTCAGCAGGGTCTTGAAGCCATCGGTCAGGAAAGTGTGTGAGTTGCTGAAGGTTCCGTGGATCAGAAGAAGAACCTTTTGTCCATCGATACGGCAGTCACCGCACGCGACAAATTCTTGTTTGGAGACATCCCAGCGGGTGAGACCGGTCTTGTTGTGATCCTGGCCGTAGTCTGCATCGGGGGTGAGTTTTTTGTCCAAGGCGACGAGTGTGGAGGCCACCTTTGAAGCCGGGATTTTCTCAAACTCGTAACCGCGAACTACCTCACCCGGTGAGCGCACCAGGGCGCGGCGTGGGCCGGCGCGGAAGCTGGGGGTGGTGGCAGCGGTGGACTGCTCGCCAGCGATCTGCCAAGTCAGAATGCCGTCTTTTTCCACGAGCTGGACCAGAGAGCAGTCTTCAGGCGTGGCGGCGGTCTGCGTGCGCATGGAGGGTGAACTGCGGCGGTGGAAGCGGCCACGCCGGATGACGTTTCCGGTGAAACCACCCGTTTCGACCTTGTGCTCGCCAGGAAGTGTTCCCGTGGAGTCGAATCGTTTCAGAAGTTCGGAGAAAGAAAGGATGGATTCTTTTTCCACGGTGGCATCATCAGAGCTTTGGTTCGCTTTGGCGACTGGCTTCGCGGATGTCTTTGCAGGAGTCTTGGATTTAGGCGTTGGCATGTCGGTCAGAGAGGCTGGCGTTTGGGGTCAGGGGACGAACTTGGCGAGGGGCAAGGGTGTGACGCGCTGCACACGGGCGGACCAGATGTCCACCATGCAGTCGAAGGTCTCGGGGGTGAGATTTTGTGGTGCCTCCGCAAGTGCATCCAGGAGACGTCGGCCCATGGTGGCGTAGGTGGCTTCGAAGGGCACGAGTGACCCTTCCTGAATGTAAGTCATGACTTCGGTAAAGGCCATTTCACCTTCCAGCATCCAGCCCTTTGAGGCACCAGCGACGACGCCCGCCTCTGATAGGCCGTCCTGATCCGCTAGACGCAGGGCACGGCTGAAACTGACCATCTCCCACCATGCCTGCTCCGAGCGCCAGTAACCTGGAAAGGCATGCCCCTCGATGAGGAATATGACGGGATAGATGCCCGCATACTCCAGGCAGGCGCAGAAGAGCAAAGAGATGTCGATGCAGGTGGCCGAGCTGCCCTGGAGTATCTGCGAAGGTGTGCGCAGTCGCTGGGAGGATGTGCCGTAGCTGGGCGGCGGATTGAAGTAATTGATCTTCATATCGTGCTGGATGGCCGCCCAGATCGCCTTCACCTGGAGGTCCACCATTTCCCACGGATCGGGTGCTCCCGGCTCGACACGCTGGTAGCCGTCAAAAGCGGCGGCGCTGTCATCCGCGAGGATGCGCAGGCAGCGCTGGGCGCGCTCAAAGATCTGAAGCACCGCTGCGTCACGTGGAAGCACGAAGCTCGGCAGCCAGCAGTGGTCGCGCCCGTCATCGCGCCATTCATCTGCGGGCAGAACCCTCACTGGGTAGTTGTTTTCCAACAGAACCTCCTCACTACAGGTCAGGCGGACGTGCAGATTGGTGCGCATGCTTTCTTGGCAACTGCGCATGAGTTTCGCCACGAGAGGCAGGCGGATTTGGTTGGCCAGACGGTAAACGTATTTCGAGTTTTGGGCGGGCAGGGTGACACGACACAAGGCGCGGCCGAGTTTGCCGCCGGTGTCGAGGCTGACTTCCACCGCCAGCGGCTTGATCTGCCCACTCTTCACCTTCAGCACAGAAAACTGCTCAAACAGCGGCTGGTCATTGTGGAGGAGCGAGTAGTTCAGACGTGTTACCGGCTTGACCCAGTGGGAGATGAACGACTCGGGATCATCCTCCGGCACGGTCTTGCCTTTCTGCTGATCGGGTTTGTCTTTTTTCCGTACGGCCTCGGCGAGCTCACTGAGGAGAGACTCGGAACTCCAAAGAACAAAGCTGGCAGCAGTGCCCAGGTCATAGTTGCGGGCCAGGCTCAGGCGGGATCTGAAAAATGCGGTCAGCACATCCACCTCGCTGCCTGCGGACCAGTCAGAATAAAAACCGCCGAAGAACTGGCCACATTGCTCCTCTGTGACGGAGTCTTGGATGCCTATGGCATGGCGCGCTGCGCCAAAACCAACTGCCAGTGCGGCTAGGCGTGGTGCGGAGAAGTTTGAACTGAAGGTGACGAGCTGGAGGGCATCCTTGCGCTCGCGGTCGCCGCGCAGGGCTCGTGCCATCTCCATGGCACCCACCACCTGGTAGATGGAATGCACGCGGCGGCCAGCCACGGTGCTGGTTTTTGTGCTGCCACTGCGCAGGATGAATCCATCTGGCAGAGGACTCTGTTCATATCGCTGGTGGTCCAGAATCTGGTGCATTTCGAATGTCTGTTCCTGCAAGACACTGGCCGCGCAGACTCCAGCCAGATGAGCGCCGAGAATTCGCTCTTTGGCGGCTGTTTTCAGGCTTTCGAGAGTCGGGTTTGGCAGCAGAACACTGCGCTCCCAGAGAGTGGTGGATTGGTCCTCATACCCATCACGAACCTGCTCACACTCTTCAGTCAAATGATAGCGTTCTGTCAGGTAACCGGGGCCGGACTGGACGACGAGGAGGCTGTTTTCCAAAGGAGTTTCCGCAAGAGGGGTGGCCACCTCCCGATCTTGTTTGTTCAGATAACGGACCACCAGTAGCGGCTCCCGCGAGCGATGGCGGCGTGTCATGAGTCCCAGCACGTTTTCCCAGGGCATCATGCGCGCCGCCCAGCCGACCTTTTCACTCGTGAAAGGAATCTCCACCTCCACGGCACCAGCAGTGCCGATGCCTTTGAGATGTTCATCCAGTTCATCACAGATCGGCTGGCCTTCTAAAATCTCCCGGATCTCCTGCTCTACCAGATCCTCCAGTTCATCCCGCGTATCATCGGTGATGCGCGCGCGGTTGGCGACCACATAGCGCAGACGCATGGCCAGCGGATGCAAAGCCGAATCAGTGGCTGAAAAATGAAATGACATCGGCTTTCCTCCTGTGGGATAGCTGATTTTCACATCGTATGTTTCGGTCATAGCGGAAGGGGGCTGGCGGGATTTTGATTTCAATACTCCAGGTTCGTGACGGGAGCGTTCAGCGGGCCGCTTCCTAGGATGGTGCTGAGCGTCGAATTGATGAGGTGGATGTCGTTGTCGAAGCTGCCGTGCATTCGCTTGGCAGGCTTGGCATTCAGGGCGGAGACAAACTCTTCCTCTTCGATCACATGCACCGGAAGTTTGAGTTTCCGCCATGCTTTCAGTTCCTGCTTGGTCTCGCGGTCATTTGCCCAGGGGGTGGCATCGACATTCCCTTGATTGAGCGCATTGGCTTTCTGCGGCTGGGGACTGACGGCTGCTGCAAGTCCGAGCAGGGGCATTTTGTGCGGAGTCTCCAAACCACGACTTACGAGGTAGAGAAGGGATTTGCTGTAGATGCCAAAGCAGGTGTCCTTCTTTTCGATGCTGTCTGAAAGCACGTGCTGGTGCAGAGCTTCGGGCTTCAGCGTGCCTGCCTCCAGCGCCGGGGCAAAGGTGCGGTTGGCAAAAGGGATGGTACAGGCAGCCGCATAGAGGTGGCAGCTTTTCACCCGCAGACGTTGCTGGGTAAGCCGCCGCAGCATCTCGCCGAGCAGGATGGTGCCTGCGGAATGACCGATGAGGTGGATCTCCAGATTTGGGACATCAGCCTTCAGGGCACGGAGCGCGAGGGCAAGTTGGTAAGTGGCACCACCTTCGCGTGCGGCGCTTTCCGCACTGGATTTCATGTCATTCCACGCGGCACGCACGAGCACGCGGTCGGATGCCTGCTCGATGTAGTAGTCTTTGCGTTCGCTGATTTCGTCGAGCATGCGGGTAAATCGGTCGCGCAGATTATCCAGCACGCCGCCGCTCGGCCCGAGCTTGTCTTTGATGGACTGGATCTCATCCCCCAAAAGATTGCCGATGGTTTCCCATGGGCCGGTTTTCCAAACGAGGAAGATCGGATAAATATCATTGGCGAGGAACCAGGGAGCCATCTTGGACACGCGCTCGATGCCGGCCTTCTCCTGATTCAGGCCACCGTGGGCGAAGAGCACGACCCGCCTCGTGGCCTTCTCCTTCAACCATTGAGCTGGCAGGTGATGCCCGACGTGATCGACGGTGGAGCGACCACCGGGAATGATGAGTCGCTCCAGAGGCTGTCCACGATCCAGCACAATGGCGTGCTGATGGCAGCGGGCGAGTCCGGCCTTTGATTCGGGATTCCAGGAGTTGGATTTGTCCTCGTCCGCCTCGTCCTTGCCTCGCAGCCAACTGAACATGCTTGTGGAGAGTCCGCGACCATCGCCAAGTTTGATGGAGGCGGATTTCAGGCGGCTGCCTTTCTTCGTCACGATGCTGGCGCCGCCGACGACGGCTCCCAGCGCCACAGCCCAGGCATCGCTGCCGTGCTTCAGCCAGTCGGCATAGGTCAGGATGCCAAAGCCTTTGACGCCCCAGCTATCACCCCAGGAATTTTGCACGATGAAGCCCTGCCTAGTATAGCCAACGAGCGCAAAGGCATGGCTGCCTTCGGCCACCACCTTGGAGTCGAATGGGATGATGGCCTGATCCAGATTCTCACATTTTTCCATAGCCCAGCCGTCGTGCACATCAGCGGAGACATACACAGCACCGACCTCGTGGATGGCGGATTGCAGATCATTCAGTGAAGCGACATCAATGCGGTAGTAAGCGCCGAGAGGCCGCTCGGGCGCGTCCTCCTGCCAGACATCCGAGGGCGGGCCGAAGTAGCCGCGGGTTCCGGGTTTTCTGTTGGGATCGAAGTCAGTGTCAGTCGGTGCAGGCCAGAACTGACGGCGGCAGATACCGTGCTTGTGCCAGCCCTTTAAAGCACCACGGCAACTGCTGCCCTCATAGTCCTCACCGTCCCATTCATCATAAATGCGCGCCAAGTGGTAGATCATCGCTGGGCTCACGCAGTGCCGTTTCGGCTGGGGGAATGCGGCTTTGATGGCTGCAAGCAGGGCCTCGCCCTCCAGCTTTTCATCATGCAGCAAGTGGCGCACATGGTCCCGGAAAGTGAGGTAATTGATGACCGCCGCCAGTCCGAAGCCGGTGCATGCTCCTTCATTGCCCTGGTTCAGGACCAGACTCCGATAAGCAGGGAAGAGGCTCGTGATGACACGCTCTGGCGGATATTGCTGGGGTAGATTGACCAGTTTCGGGAGGTAAAACCGGTCTCGCAGGTCAAAGCGGTCGGGACGGGCATCGAGGCGGTAGCTTGTGCTGTTGAAGGCGATCTTGCGGGCTGGCATGGCGTTTGCAGGATTTGAATTTCGTAAGCCATGAGGGTCGTCATGGATCGGGGCCGACAGCAGGGTATTGACCTCCCACCATCTTTGCCTAACGAAATTCCAGCCGGTTCAGCAGGATATGTCACGACTTTTTTCCTCAGCACCTGCTCTTTCTGAACTTCACAGACAACTAGCATCCCCATCTTTGCCAGGATGGATTTAGCTTTTGTCAGGCATCAGAGCTTCAAGTGCGCTTCAACTTCCCGCTGGCCGTCAAGGGAAGTTCGGGCACGGCGTTGAACATCAGCGGAATCTTGTAACCAGCCAGATGAGCACGCAGGTGATTTCGCAGTTCCATCGCCGTCGGAGCACCTTCGGCGCTGGCGATGTAGCGCGCCACGGGCACCTCGCCGTAGAGAGGATGCAGCCGAGCTTCGACGATGGAACGCTGGACCTTCGGGTGGGAATCCAGGATGGCTTCGACCTCCTCAGGGAAGACCTTCATGCCGCCGACATTGATCAGCGTCTTCTTGCGCCCACAGATGAAAACACGTCCGGCGGCATCACGCCTGCCCAGATCGCCTGTGGCAAACCATCCCGCATCATCGACGACCTGCGCACGCGGCAGCCAGGGATCGAGATAGGCATCAAACATGCCCGGACCGCGCAGGCAGATCTCACCGGGTTCACCTGCGGCAGGCTCCTGGCCCGCGTCATCTTTCAGCAGGCATTGATAGGCAGGCAAAGGCTGGCCGATGGCTTCCGGCGCCTGCACCGCACCCGCTAGATTTAGCACGGGAAGCCCGAGTTCGATGATGCCGAGCCCCTGCACGAGATCGATGCCGAAGCGTGCGCGGAACTTCTCCGCCGTGGCTGCATCCAGGGCGGCGGCAGTCGCCACGGCGAGACGGAGCGTCGTCCATTGCCCTACATCGGGAGCTTCCACCAGTTGGCGGTAATGTACGGGGCTGCCATACATGACGGTCGCTTTTTGTTCGGCACCAGCGCGCAGCAGATCTTCCCCGAGGTGAGTCTCTTCGATGATCGTCGTGGCTCCGTGATAGAGATACAGGACGATGGAAACGGCGAAGTGATGCGCCATCGGCAGCACCCAGAGGATGCGATCCCCTACCCCGATGCGCAGGCCCTCATTCGCCGCCGTGATGCGCTGCAAAAGAGATTCGTGGGAGAGCAGCACGCCTTTTGATTTCCCCGTGGTGCCGGAACTGAAGCGGATGAAGGCGGGATTCAGCGCCTCAAAAGCATCGCGTGGAAAGCCTGCCTCCGTCGTGGGCGGCACTCGGGCTATCACCACACGCTGGGCATTCACCTCGAGTTCTCCCACACGCTGTGCCTGAGCCGGCAGCCACGCTGCGGCGGACTCGATGACGAGCACCACGTCCAGGGCCGTGCGCGTCAGCAGCTCACGCTTTTCCTCCTCGGCCAGTTCATCTGGGATCGGCACGAAACAGGCTCCCGCCGCCAGTGTGGCGAGCGCGAGCGGCACGTAGTCGAGACAGCTCGGGAAATGCACGCCGATGCGGAGCCGATCCACACGTCCAGTCTCGGCGATGAGATGCGGGCGGATCATATCCGCGATGGTATCGCAACGCTCAAACAACTCACGGTAGGACAACGAACGATCTTTTTGTACCAGCGCAGTGGCCTCAGGCTGCGCACGTTCACGGATGGCCTCGACAATGCTGAACATAGACACGGATCAGAAACCCCAGGAAAGACCGATGGTGACGCCGAGCGAATTCACGCCCGGATTGGGATCAGTGGCTCCGCCGTTTGACAGATGCTGAAACATGGTGCCGACACGAATCTGCGTCGTTTCGTTGATTGCACGAGCAATGCCTGCATTGGCGAACCAGTTGAGTGTGAAGTCCTGCCCCTGGCTACCGACGACGCCCTGCGAATCAAGCCAGCCCGCACCACCGCCGATGCCCGCATAGACAGACCAGGTGCCCGCCGCATTCCACCATTCAATGGAAGGTGCGCCCATGAGGCCGAAGTAATGATTCTCGGGTCCAGTCTCCACCCACTGGCCGAGCAGCGAGAGGCGATTACGCACGATGATTTTCGAGCCATCCGCAAAGTCGAGCCCCAGCACCTCTGGCGAGCGCCAGGTCAGCATCACCGGCACCATGCCATAGTCGAGCGGCGTGTCACCGCCCACCTTCCAGAGGTAACCCACCTCAAAATCCACGTAATGTCGGTCCCAGGGCTTCACCGTGGCGGGCAGCACATCGGCAGGGGCATCTTTGGCGGAAACGACGCCCGCGTGGGCAAGCACGCAGGCGCAGAGAGTGAGTAGTAGGAATTTCATGCCCTGCATGAAGCCACGCTGCCTGTGCTCTTGCAACCTCCGAGCCAAGGTTTCCCATCAAGCCGGAATGACATTTGACCAAGCCGCAGTGCTGCGCCACCCCATCGCATTCAACGCCAACCACCGCCATGATCCGCCGACTCCTTCCCCTCGCGTTGCTCGCCGCCGCGCCTCTTTTCGCTGATGAAGCCGCCACGCCGGTGGAGCGCATCAAGATCGCCAAGGACTTCAAAGTGGAGCTGCTCTACACCGTGCCGAAGGGCGATCAGGGCTCCTGGGTGAGCATGTGCGCTGATGACAAGGGACGGCTCATCGCCTCGGATCAATACGGCGCGCTGTATCGCATCACACCGCCGGCGCTGGGTGCCAGCGCTGCGGACACAAAGATCGAGAAGATCGACCTGCCCATCGGTGCGGCGCAGGGGATGGCCTTCGTCAAAGGCAGCATTTATCTCCAGGTGAATGGCGATGAGTTCCAGGGGCGCGGCTTGTACAAGGTCAGCGACACGAACGGCGACGATGCTTTCGACAAAGTGGATCTACTCCGTGGCTACACCGAGCGCGCAGGCGAGCACGGGCCGCACTACGTCGTTCCCGGTCCTGATGGCGAGAGCATCTATGTCATCGTCGGCAATCAAACGCCGCTGACGGAGTTTACCAAGAATCGCGTGCCCGCCGTGTGGCAGGAGGATCTGCTGCTGCCACGCATTTATGGTCGTGGCTTCATGAAGGATGCTCTGGCCCCGCGCGGCTGGGTGGCAAAGGTCAGCCTTGATGGCAAAGAGTGGGAACTCATCACCACCGGCTTCCGCAATCAGTATGGCGCGGCCTTCAATCGCGAGGGGGATCTCTTCACCTTCGATGCTGACATGGAGTGGGACATGAGCCTGCCGTGGTATCGCCCCACGCGCGTCTGTCAGGTGCTCAGCGGCAGTGAGTTTGGCTGGCGCAATGGCAGCGGCAAATGGCCCGTGCGCTGGGAGGACAGCGTGCCGCCCGTGAAGGACATCGGCCCCGGCTCGCCCACAGGCACGCAGTTTGGCTACGGTGCGAAGTTCCCGGCCAAATATCAGGAGGCCTACTTCATCTGCGACTGGAGCTACGGCAAAATGTACGCCGTGCATCTCCGCCCAGATGGAGCCGGTTACACGGCCGACTTCGAGGAATTTATGAGCGCCCAGCCCATGCCCTTCACCGATCTCGTCATCAGTCCAAAGGACGGCGCTATGTATGTGAGCATCGGCGGACGCAAGACGCAGTCAGCCCTCTATCGTGTGACCTATGCTGGCAGTGAGTCCACCGAGCCAAAGCCCTTCAAGCTGGAAGGCGCAGACAGAGGTCCGCACATGCTGCGCCGCAGCCTGGAAGCGTATCACGGCACCAAACATCCCAATGCCATCAAGGCCGCCTGGCCGCATCTCTCCAGCTCAGACAGACTCATCCGCAATGCCGCGCGCATCGCCATCGAGCATCAGCCCATGGCCGAATGGAAGGACCGGGCGCTCGCTGAAACCAGGCCGCGTGCAGCTTTGACCGCGCTCATGGCGCTCATCCGTCACGGCTCCGCAGCCGACCAGCCCGCCGTCATCGCCGCTCTGGACAAGATCCCCTACTATGACCTCGACCTCCTCGGAAAGACGACGCTCGTGCGGAACTACGCGCTCGCCTTCCTCCGCCTCGGCGAACCAACACCTGAACAGAAAAAAGGCCTGATCGCCAGCTTCTCCCCGCTCTTCCCGCACAAGGACATCGGCCTCAGCCAGGATCTCTGCGAAATGCTCGTGTATCTCGGCGATGAATCCGTCGTCGCCAAAGCCGTGCCACTGGTGAACAGCGCGCCGACTCAGGAGGAGCAGATCGGCTACGCGAAAAGCCTGCGCCTCGCCAGAGCAGGCTGGACACCGGCACTGCGCGAGGAGTTCTTCAAGTGGTTCAGCCGCGCCGCCACCTACACCGGCGGTGCCAGCTTTGGACTCTTCATCGAAGACATCAAGCGTGACAGTCTCGCCGGCCTCAGTGATGCCGACAAAGCCGCGCTCAAGCCCATCCTCGACGCGCCGCCAGCCGCCAAGACACCCACCTTTGCCGCCAAGCCGCTCACCTTCGTGAAACAGTGGACCGTGAAGGATCTCGAAAGCGTTCTGAACGTCGGCCTCGAAGGCGGACGCAACTTTGAAAACGGACGCAACAGCTTCGGTGCCATCGGCTGCTTCGCCTGCCATCGCTTCAACTTCGAAGGCGGTGCCGTCGGCCCCGACCTGACCTCCGTCAGCGGTAAATTTGGCCCGCGTGATCTGCTCGAATCCATCATCGAGCCGAGCAAGGAGATCAGTGACCAATACGGCAGCATGGACTTCAAGATGAAGGACGGAAGCCTGGTCGTGGGCCGCATCATGAATCTGAAGGAAGACACCCTCATGGTGAACATCAACATGCTAGACCCGAATGCCATCCAGAGTCTCAAACGCGCCGACATCGAGAGCATCAACCCCAGCAAGATCAGCATGATGCCACCCGGACTCGTGAACATGCTCAAGGAAGACGACATCCTCGACCTGCTCGCCTACCTGCTCAGCAAAGGCGACCCAAAGCATGCGTTCTTCAGCACGAAGTGACAGGGGGTGAGAATCCAATGCCCCTCTTCCTCATCTCCCAGGACCCAATCTCCGATGCGACCCCAGACTTCTCTCCGGGAGAAGGCGCGGAGGTGCGGTTTCTCGGCACGGTGCGAGGTATAGAGGATGGCAGGTCCATCTCAGGCATCGATTACAGCGCCTATCAGCCCATGGCGGAAAAGATGCTCGCTGAACTCATCGAACACGGAACGCAGGAGCACGGTCCGCACGTGGTTTATATCCAGCATCGGCTCGGTTTTGTAGCTGCCGAAGAGCCCTCCATTCTGATTCGTGTGCGCAGCAAGCACAGCGCCGACGCATTTGATCTCTGCCGCTGGTATCTCAAAGAAGTGAAAACCCGCGTCCCCATCTGGAAGCGACCCGTGTTTACCGGAATCTAAAAATTTGTTGGTCTCCGCACCTGGATTGAACAGCCTGAATGGCTACTGATCGGCTGCCTTTGAATCGCGTTTTGCGGTGCGAAGCTTGAAGCCGGACTGGCTGCGGAGGTGAAAAGGAGGCTCGACATCGGGCGGCAGGGAGTTCAACGCACTCTGGAGCTTTTGTTTGGCGGCGCGGTGATTGCTCGCGGTGCTTTGGGCAAGGTCATGCTGCTCCTCGGGATCGGCGTTGGCATCGAAGAAGCGGCCGTCGTTGTAGAGCTTGAACTGCGTGTCGCGGACGACGCGGGTCTCGTGGTATTCGTTGAGGATCCAGTCGCGATGCGGTGTTTGTGTTTCGCCGAGCAGGTATTTGGCAAAGGATTGGCCGTCTGGCTTGTGGTTGGACAAAAGCGGCACGTTGGCGAGTTCGCAGATGGTGGGATACACATCGGTGAAATCGGCGAGCGGCAGCACGCGGCCTGCGGGGATGCGTTTCGGGCAGTTGGCGAGCAGGACGACATCGCCGCCGGCTTCCGTGAGCGTGTAGAGACCGCCTGTGACGACTCGGCCATCGCGGCGGGCGTGGAAACTTTTCTCGGTGCCGTTGTCGCTGGCGATGAAGACGATGGTGTTGTCACGCAGGCCGAGTTTTTCGAGTTCGGCGACGAACTGTCCGATCTGCTTGTCGGCATAGCGCAGCATGTTGGCGAACATGACCTCGTGCGGCAGGTCTTTTTCTGGATGATCCGGTGTGTGGACGACGGGCTGCGTGAAGGTGGCGCCGTGCGTGAGCATCATTGGGTAATAGAGCATGAAGGGTTTTTCGCGATGCTTGCGCAGAAATTCGAAGGCGAAGTCCTGCGCCACATCGGGACCGAAGCGGCCCGGATGCTCCTCGCGCTTGCCATTGCGGATGAAAACGGGATCCCAGTAGCGGCCCTCGATGTGCTGGATGTAGGCGGTGGTCTCTACTGCGTCCTCGCGCTTCACCGCGTCCCAAAACTTCGCGAGTTCCGCGCCCTGCACCTTCTTCGGATCGAGACTGCCGGGCCAGACGAGTTGTTCTTCAAAACCATGAGCGGTCAGCACGTCGGGTTCATCGTAGAGATTGTTCACCTGCCATTTGCCGCTGATGCCAGTGGCGTAGCCCGCCTCGCGAAACACACGCGGAAAGAGCACCTCACGCTTCGGATCGAGCCCGCCGCCGCTGTAGAGCGCCGCATCGTGATGCAGCCGGAAGCCGGTGCTGTGCGGATAGCGTCCTGTGAGCAATACGGTGCGGCTGGGACCGCAAACAGGCGCGGTGTAGCAGTGCTGCACGCGCATACCGCTGCTGGAGAGACAGTCGATGTTCGGCGTGCAGCCTTCCTCGCTGCCGTAGCAGCCGAACCACTCCTGCCCGACGTTGTCGAGCATGATGAAAACGATGGTTGGAGACGTGGCGGTGGAGATCGAGCTGAGCGAGAGCAGGATGAGGAGAACAAGACGTATCATGATGCCGAAACGCAGATGCGGCACGGTTCTACGCGGCCAGTTTGCCCCGACATCTTGTTTCATGTCAGTAAAGCTGTGCCAGAAATGGCCGCGCCATTGTCTATGAATACTCAATTCCCCAACACTCGCTGGAGCCTGATCCTCGCCGCCGGAGCGGAGGAAGGCGGCTGTCAGGAGGCGCTGGGAGAGCTGTGCAGGCTTTACTGGTATCCGCTGTACGCCCACGCTCGGCGCTGCGGGCAGGGGCCGGAGGATGCGCAGGATCTGACGCAGGGTTTCTTCGCGCATCTGATCGAGGCACGGGTGTTTGAGCGGCTGGAGGGGCCGGACAAAGGGCGTCTGCGGTCCTTTCTGCTGCGCGGTTTGCAGAACTGGATGATGAAGGAGCATCGCGATGCGACGAGACTGAAGCGAGGCGCCGGTGAGGCGGTGTTTTCCCTGGATGCGATGGAGGCGGAGGAGCGTCTGGCTCAGGAGCCGGTGACGGACGAATCGCCGGAGCGGCTGTTTGACCGGCGCTGGGCACAGGCGGTGATCGAGGCGGCTTTTGACCGGCTGAAAAGCGACTACATCCGCGCGGGCAAGGAACTCAGCTACACCGTGCTGGCACCGCTGACCGACAAGGCGGACCGCGCCATCGCGATGGCCGATGTGGCGGCGGAAATGGGAGTGAGCGAGGGCAATGCTCGCGTGATGCTCTTCCGTCTGCGAAAGCAGTTCCGTGCGGCCCTGCAGACGGAGATGATGCGCACGCTGACGGATGAGGCTGATTTGAAGGAGGAGATGGACCACCTGCGCGCCATTTTGACCGGACGAGTGTAACGAATGGGCGATTTGAGATTGTGATGGCACATGGCCGCGCTATTCCGAGTCATGTTCCCAAAGAAGAGCAAGCCTGCTGCCGCCGCCGAGTGCCCGGAGTGCGGAGAGACGCTGCCGCAGGACACGGACTGGTGTCCGCACTGCGTGGGTGAGTCGTTTTTCAAGACGGACAGCTTCACCATGCCGCGCGCGGAGACGGACCTGAAGCAGGTAGGGCGCTACCGGATCGTGGAGCTGCTGGGGGAGGGTGGATTTGGCCGGGTGTACCGCGCTCTGGAAAAAGGAGTGCTGGAGCGCGAGGTGGCGCTGAAGGTGATCAAGCCTGGGCTCGACTCGCGAACGATCATCGAGCGATTCAATGCGGAACGGCAGACGCTGGTGCTTCTGGATCATCCGAACACCGCACGCGTGCTCGATGCGGGCGAGACCGAGGACGGACGGCCTTTTTTTGCCATGGAACTCGTCGATGGACTGCCGCTGAACGAGTTCATCCGCTCCGAATCGCCACTGCTGGAGCCACGGTTGCGGTTGTTCCTGCAAATCTGCTCAGCGGTGGAGCACGCTCATGCCAAGGGAGTGATTCACCGCGATCTGAAGCCGGGAAATATCCTGGTGACATGGCCGGAAGGAACAAAAGGCGAGGCAAAGGCCACGGTGATCGACTTTGGCATCGCCAAGGCGCTCTTCAGCGAGACAGCGCCGCACACGGGCACCCTGGGCGCACGGCTGGTGCTGGGCACGCCGGAGTACATGAGCCCGGAGCAGGCGGCCTCTGGCGGGGCGGCGGTGGACACGCGGTCGGATGTTTTTTCACTCGGGGCGCTGCTCTTTGAGATGATCACCGGAGCACCGCCGATGGATGCGGATGCAATGCGGCGTGCGCCTTTGGAGGAGGTGCTGCGCCTGATCCGCGAGCAGGAGCCGCCACGGCCCTCGACTCGGCTGAAAACAGTGGACCGCCACTCGCGCCGTGTGGCGGATGAGCTAGACTGGGTGGTGCTCAAGGCGCTGGCCAAGGAGCGCGAGCGCCGCTACCAGACCACGCGTGAGCTGGAGGAGGATGTGCGGCGATTCCTGGAGCGGGATACGGTGCTGGCGCGCCCGCCGAGCCTGGCCTATCTGACTCAGAAATTCGTGCGCAGGCATCGCGCTGGCGTGGCGGCGGTGATGGTGGCTGCTGCGTCCCTGGCGACGGTGGCGGTGCTCAGCGTGATGAACGCCACGCGGGAAAAGCGCATGCAGGTGGAGACTCGGCGGAGCTTCAGTGAATCAGACACTCTCACGGCACATGACCGCGCGCGCGAGGGGCGCTATGCGGAGGCTGTGGCACTGCTCTGCCGCGCGCTCCGCACGGAGCCGACCAATGACGCGGCACGCATGCGCCTGCTGACTCTGCTGTCACGGCCTGCCTGCGGCGTGCCAGACTCCCCAGCGTTGGAAGAAGATGATTTGATCGACACGGCAGAATTCCTGCCGCCGGACGGTCGGCGGGTGCTGGCACGCATCTCTTTGGGGCACGCTCTGTCGCTATGGGAGACAGGCGGAGGCGAGTCGAGACGGGTGCGTTCTTTCCGCGCCAGCAGCACGATCTTTAGCCATGCCGTCACGCCGGATGCCACCCGGGTGGCAGCAGGGACGACGGGCGGGTTTTGCCATGTGTGGGAGATGGAAAGTGGAGCTTCTGTCGGTGGACCCCTAGCCGTCATGGATGTGGCCGAATCAGTGCGTGAATGTGTCTTTTCGACCGATGGCACACGGCTCTATGCAGGCGGGCACATGCCACAGGCGAGGGCGTATGATCTGGCATCAGGGCAAGTGCTGTGGACTCAGACAGGATCTCCATTGACGGTGATGGCGATGTCTCCCGATGGTCGCTGCCTGGCGGTGGGCTGTGAAGACGGGCACCTGCGGTTGCTCGATCCTGTGACAGGTGCTGAGCGTGCCCGGCTGAGGGTACAGGCGCGCGGGCTGGTCTGGCTGAATTTCACGGCTGACAGCAGACGCCTGCTGGCAGGCGGGGGTGCCCAGGAGGCACGTCTTGTGGATGTGGTGAAAGGCAGTCTGCTGCCGGAAAAAGTCTCCTACTGGACTCCCGTGCGTGGATTGACCCTCCATGCCAGAGGCCATAGCGTGGCTCATAGCGCGGACGACATGTCCGTGCGTCTCTGTGACTCGGCAGGCCGCACGCTGAGCGCACGCACGATGGGGATGCCGGTGTCGAGGCTGATCTTCGCGCCGGGAGCAGAGCAGGTGTCCGTGGCGGTAGGCACGTCGGGACCACTCTCGGCGGTGAGTGTGATGAACGGCCAGTACCTGCACATGACGGATGCGCCCGCGCAGTTTGAGAGCGCTGTGAGGGACATCGATTTCCAAAGCGACGGGCAGCGTATGGTCGTGGCCACTCATGCCCGGCAGGTGGAGGTGCTGGACACACGCCCGCGCCGCCTGAAGACGTTGAGTTTGTCCGCAGGGCAGCGCATCCACACGGCCTTTTTCAGCCGCGATGGCGGCTCCATCGTGGCTCTCGGAGAGGATGGCATGCTCAAGCGCTGGGACCGGCGCACACTGAAACGCACGGATGACCCGGCGGCACCGATCAAAGTGCCGTCAGACCCCAGCGCTCGTATTGCCCAGAGCGGTGATCACCTAGCGGTGCTGATGATGGGTGAGGACAGCCGCCACCTCACTGTGGTGGACGTGGGGCGCTGGCAGAAGGTGCTGGACCTGCCCTGCGCGCCCACGGCTTTTTTGGTCAAACTCAGCCCATCCGGCGATGTCGCCATCCTGGCGGAGCGGGATGGCGGCATGAGCACTTATGATGTGGCGCAGGGCCGGAAGCTGGAGTCCTGGAAATGCGAACATGGCTATGCCCGCGCATTGGCGGTGAGCGACGGAGCACAATTCGTCATGACCAGCCACCTGCGCACACTCCCCGGCGTGGATTCAGTCTGCCAGCTTACTTTGCGCGATCAGCTCCGTGGCCTAACTCGTCATGTCGTGCCGGGAGACGGTGCCCTGGTGATGGACATCGGCATCGCACCGGACGGACGTCATGCAGTCACCGGCGGCACGGGGCGCATGCTTGATGTCTGGGATTTGTCCTCGGCCACTCGTGTCGAAACTTCGCTCGCGCACACCAGTCCTGGTCGTGGCACGACGAGTGGCAATTTTTCACCCGACTCCCGTTTCGTGCTGACAGGGAACTCCTTTGACCGTCGCCTGCGCATCTGGGACACGAACACAGGCGCGGCTCATGAAGCGCCACTGACTCATGGCCAGGACGTGCGTGACTGGAAGGTATCCGCAGACGGGCAGTTCGCCATCACGGCGGACAGCCTTCAGACCGTGGCCTTCTGGCACCTCGGCTGGCGGTTGCCGGTGGCCGGAGAGGTGCCGGATCACCGCTACATGGTGAATGTGGATGTCTCCACCGACGGTGCCATGGCGCTGGCTGCACGCAGTTCCGGGGAGATCAGCCTCTGGCTGTTGCCGCCCATATCAGCTCCGCCGCTGCCCGAGGCCTTTTTGCGCTTCGCGGAGGGTTTTGGCCGCTGGTGCGTGGGGGCGGATAATGTGTTCGAGAACGTGCCCTACGCTGAGTTCGATGCCGCACGGCGCACAGTGCTGGCTCTGCCGGACTCCCCTGCTGACCGCCAGCTCGCCTGGATGAAATGGCTGGCCCGTGATCCAGACGAGCGTCCCGCTCGGCCGGAGTGAGCCGCTCGACTCTTGCGGGTGGAGCAGCAGCGCATTTTTTGGCTTCGACATTGAAAGGCAGGAATTGCACGCCCATCAAACCCATGTCAGTTAGCCGTGTGTTTGCCCGCCTTCTTCCCCATCTGTTTGTTCTGACTCTGATCACTGCCTGCGGTCCTGTGGACCGAGAAGGAGCATCGCTGTCAGATTATGAGTCGGCGGGCACTGAGGCTCTGGTGCGGGAGATCATTCGCACGTTGCCGGACCTGAATCCTGGCGTGCAGAAAAGCTACTCAATTGCCCTGGGTGAGATCGTGCGTGGGCGTGACTTCACTGCGGCGAGCGTGCCATTTTTGAAGCGGTTTGATGATCTTAAGCTTCGCATCATCAGCGCCAGCGTCCTCGGCACCGCTCCACCGGACAATACCGCCATCGATCCCGATTTCCGAGTGCCTGCTTTCGTGATCCAGATCAGGTCCATGAAGCAGACCGCTGGTAATGCCTGGGAATACGAGGCCGCGTGGTCCTACAAAAAACAGTTCCAGCGCCGCCAGTGGAAGGTCACCAGTGATAATGGCCAGTGGAAGGTCGAGCCTGGTGCCGTGATCGAGGGCACCTAGCATTCCTGAACCGAGTCTGGTTTCGGTCCAGAGTGCAGCACTTCAGTGGCAAGCCTTCATGTCGGCACGCCGTAGTGCTTTCATGAAGCTCATCCTCATTTTTTGCCTGCTGCCACTTGTCACTTTCGCCGAGGATTATCGGGAGGTTGGTGCCGCCTCCGTGGACATCACCCCGGATTATCCAGTGCGGCTTAGTGGCTATGGTGGCCGTCGTCTCCCAAACACAGGTGTCTCACAGCACATCTTTGCCAAAGCTCTCGCCATCGGCAGCGATGATGAAGGTCCGGCAGTTTTGGTGACAGTGGATAACTGCGGCATTCCGGCGTCGATGCGGGAGGAAGTTCTGCGTCGGCTCGCAGCAAAGACCAACGTGAGCGACGAACGATTCGCCATCTGTTCCAGTCACACTCACTGCGCGCCGATGATCCTCGGCATCCTGCCGAACCTTTTCAGCATGGACATACCCGCGGAGCACATGCCCGCCATCGAGCGCTACACTCGTGAACTGACGGACTACATCGAAAAAGCTGCGTTGGAGGCATTGGCGGACCGGAAGCCGGCGAAACTTGCCTGGGGAGTGGGCAAGGTCGGCTTCGCCGCGAATCGCCGCGCGTTTCGCCTGAAGCCCATCGATCACGACCTGCCAGTTTTGCGTGCCACGGATGCTGCTGGTAAAGTGCGCGCCATCTTCACGAGCTATGCCTGCCATTGCACGACCATTGGAATTGATGAAATCCATGGCGACTGGGCTGGCGTGGCTCAGGAGGCATTGCAGCGTGAGTTCCCAGGTGCCATTGCGCTGACAGCGCTCGGATGTGGTGCGGATCAGAACCCGAATCCGCGCCGCACGATGGAGCTCGTCAAAAAGTATGGCGAGGATCTCGGCAGCGAGGCCAAGCGGCTCGCAACGGATGAACTGAAACCCGTGAGCGGCAGGCTAGAGTGCCAGACGAAGCTGATCGAACTCGCTTATGACAAGCTCCCGACGCGTCCGGAGTGGGAGGCTCTCGCGGCATCAAAGACCGCATCGATCGCCTATCACGCGAAGAAGAACCTCGCGCGGCTGGATCGGGGTGAGACTCTGCCGCCGACTTTGCCCTATCTCGTACAGCGCTGGAGCTTCGGCGATGACATGGCGATGGTTTTCCTGCCCGGCGAGATCACGGTGGATTATTCGCTGCGCATCAAGCGCGAGTTTGACCGCTCCCGCCTGTGGGTGAACGGCTACTCGAACGATGTCCCTTGTTATGTCCCCTCGCGCCGTGTGCTGGATGAAGGCGGCTACGAAGGCGCTGGCGCGATGGTTTATTATGACCGTCCGACGAAGTTTGCACCCGATGTCGAGGAGCGCATTATAGGTGCGGTTCATGATGTGATGCCGAAGACGTTTCTGACAAAGCCGGAGCGGATCAAACCCGCCGAGGGGCCACCTGCCATCACCTATCCCGATCATTCGAATCTGCTCGTCGTGCGGGACGCCAGCGGTGGTGAACGCTCTGTCAAAACACCCGAAGACTGGGTCGAGCGGGTTTCCCATATCAAAGCGGGCATGCAGCAGGTCATGGGCATTTTGCACGACACCTCCCGCTGGACACCACTGAATGTGGAAGTCGTCTCCGAAGAGAAGACGCCCAACTATCTACGGCGCAAAGTGCGCTACACTCCCGAGATCGGCGACCGTGTGCCTGCGTGTCTGCTCATCCCGAATGACCTGCCCGCGAATGGCAGGGCACCCGCCATGCTGTGCCTCCACCAGACGACGAAGATCGGCAAGGACGAGCCTGTTGGCCTCGGCGGGTTGCCGTCGCTGCACTACGCGCATGAGCTTGCCAGTCGCGGCTACATTTGCCTCGTGCCAGACTACCCATCCTTTGGGGAGTATGAATATGATTTCACCAAGCACGGTGCAGCACGGGCCAGTGGTTCGATGAAGGCGATCTGGAACAACCTGCGCGCTGTCGATCTGCTCGAAACATTGCCGCAGGTGAACAAAGATCGCATCGGGGTCATCGGTCATTCGCTGGGCGGGCATAATGCTCTTTTCACCGCCGTCTTTGATGACCGGCTGAAGGCTGTGGTGACGAGTTGCGGCTTCACCCCCTTCCACGACTACTACGGCGGCAAAGTCGCAGGATGGACGAGCGACCGCTACATGCCGCGCATCCGCGATGTGTATGAAAACAACGCCGACAAGATCCCCTTCGATTTCTATGAGGTCATCGCCGCCATTGCGCCGCGAGGTGTCTTCTCCAATTCACCACTGAAGGACAGCAACTTCGACATCGGCGGTGTGCGGAAGGCCGTGGCAAAGGCAGGCGAGGTGTATTCCCTGCTGAAGGCGGAGAAGAATCTCACCCTCGTCACACCTGATGCACCCCACGATTTCCCAGAGGCGGAGCGTCAGGCCGCCTATGACTGGCTGGACGGCCTGTTGAAGTGAACTGCGTCGGCGTTTTCGTTCACCTCCCGTAGCGGTAGAAAACCTCCAGTTGCAGCGTGCAGAGAGCCTGGCGGTAGTTTGGGTCGGAGGCGGCTGATGCAGGCCAACTTGCCTTGCCTGCCTTAAAGCTGCCATCTTCATTCTGCGCAGAGAGAATCTGTGGGATGACGGTGGCGGAGTAGAATTTCCAGTCATCTCCCCCGGCATTGAAAAAGGCGGCGGTGTTGGAACACCAACTGTAAAGGTTGCAGTTCTTCTGCCAGTCCGGCGCATCCTGGCTGAGCACTCCGCGCAGGAATCGGATGCCTTTGTCGGTTTTTGCTGCACTGCCGAGCATTTGCAAGCCGAGGATGGCCCCGCCAGACAAGCTCCATTGATTGTAATGGGCATCAGGTCTAATGCCTCCATAGCCGCCGTCCTTGGATTGCTTTTCATCCAGGTACTTAGCCGCTTTTTTCAGGCACGAATCCAGTCCTTTGAATTGTAGCCCTTCTCTGAAGAAAATGCGTCAAGCGGAAAGTTGTCGGATGCTTGATTTTACA
>CAYMHJ010000090.1:0-21116 GCA_964390165.1 uncultured Prosthecobacter sp.
CAGTTTGAAAAATACGGCAAGCACACCGGTCTGCGTGTGATTGCTGTTTATGGCGGAGTCGGTTATGACAAACAACGCAGGGCACTCCAGGAAGGCGTGGATGTCGTTGTCGCCACCCCAGGCCGTCTGCTTGATTTCATGCAGGATGGCACTGCTGACATGAGCAACCTCGAAGTGCTCGTGCTCGACGAAGTGGATCGCATGCTCGACATGGGTTTTCTTCCCGATGTGCGCCGCATCATTGATCGCACACCGAAGAGCCGCCAGACGCTCTTCTTTTCGGCCACCATGCCGCAGCAGATTAAAAGCCTCGCTGACTTCGCTCTCAAAGAGCCCGTCAGTGTCGAAGTTGGCATCCGCTTCTCTCCTGCGGAAACCGTCAGCCACTACATGTATCCCGTGGCGGGTGATCAGCGTGAGGAGCTCCTCCTCGCCATTCTCAAGCAGACACATTTCAGCAGTCTGATGATCTTCACCCGCACCAAGGCGCAGGCAGATCAGATCTACTCCTCTCTCAAGCAGACTGGCGAATACAAAGTCGCCGTCATGCACTCCGACGTCAGCCAGAAAGAGCGTGAGAAAGCCCTCTCTGGTTTCCGTGATGGCGAGTTCGAGATCATCGTCGCGACCGACCTTGCGGCCCGTGGTCTGGATGTCAGCGGCGTCACGCATGTCATCAATGTGATGGTACCGGAGAACTCCGAGGACTACGTGCATCGAATCGGCCGCACCGGACGTGCCAAGAAGGAAGGTGATGCCTACACGCTCTTCTCTGCCGAAGAACTGCCCTACGTTGCCAGCATCGAGCGTCTGATCAATCAGAAGATTGAGCGCCGGAAGCTCGAAGGCTTCAGCTACAAGTACACCACCGTGCTTGATGAGGAAGACAAAGCCCGGGCCATCCTGCATGGCCGCAAAAAGAAGCGCCGGTAAAACGGACTTCGGGCAGGTTACTCACTCGCCAGCGATGGAGCACCTTCGGGCAGCTTGATCTTTGGCTCTCCGCCGAGATAGCCGAGCGAGATGAGGAATTCATCCATCTTCCTCGCCGTCACCTGAATCCACGGCTCTTTGTTAAAGAAGCCGTGCGGCATGTCCTTCGCCGTCCACATCTCCGCGCGCAGCCCCAGCGTACGCGCCTTTATCAGATACTCGTCACCGCCAATCTTGAGCCTGTCCGCAGTGCCGAAGAACAAAATGGCGGGTGGGGTATCCTTCGTGACAAAGCTGTTTGGAGTGATCTCCTCCGCCATTTCTAGTGTGAACCCTTTCTGACTCTCCGTGACACGTTCCTTGTGCAGGGTGCTGATGTTCATGGCCGGATTGAAGAGCACCAGCGCGTTCGGCTTCGCGGAGATCGACTTGTCGTCACCCTCCGCATCGTAGGCCGTCACCAGTGCCGTGCATGCGGCCAGATGCCCTCCCGCCGATCCTCCGCTGGCGATGATTTTTCCTGGATCGATCCCCAGTTCCGTCGCATGACCACGCACCCAGCGGATCGCGCTCTTCGCATCTTCGACTGCCTTGTCCGGCAGCGTCTTGTGCTCATTCAGTATTCGATAATCGGCGCAGGCTGTGACCAGTCCGCGAGTCGCCAGGTATTCGGCCTGAGGCACAAACTGCTTGAAGTTTCCGCTCTTCCAACCTCCCCCGAAGAAGAACACAACGCAGGGGCGCTGCACTGCCGCCCGCACCTCTCCACCAGGAGAAAACACGTGCAGTTTAAGCTCACCCTGCGGCGTCGTTTTATACACCACCTCCCGCATCTGCACGGGCTCCGTGGTGAGCTTGACGGTCGCCTTCGCCACTTTTGCCTTTTGAGAAAAAGAGAGCAGGGGGGTCAGGCAGAAAAGCAGGCAGGCGATAAGGTTCATGGCAGCCAATTCAACGCCAATGCTAGGTCGGAGTTTCACGGCAGATGATGGTGAGACTGACATCATTTGATGTGAGAAAATCGGTGTTTCATTGCGAGCCTGATCTGGGGTGCGTCCATTTAGATGTGAAACTCCACCACGCATTTTTCTCCATGATGGTAAATTATGCGTAACCTCCGCCCTGTGTTTCCTCAGGTAGTCGGCATGAACCCAGAATCCACACATCCCCACTGCCCTCAATGCCACTCAACGATGTCTGCGGACGCACCGCAGGGGATGTGCCCGTCCTGCCTGATGGCGGTCGCCTCCATGCCGACGGATCAGGACACGCCGCCGCTGACGTCCGCTGATTTTCCGGAACTGGCGGACATCGCGGTGGCTTTCCCGGATCTGGAGATCATCGAAAAGATCGGTCAGGGCGGCATGGGCGTCGTCTTCAAGGCAAGGCAGCCGAAGCTGGATCGACTCGTGGCGCTGAAAGTGTTGCCAAAGGCGCTCGCAGCCACGCCAGGCTTCCCCGAGCGCTTCACCCGCGAGGGCCGCGTGTTGGCCCGGCTCAGCCATCCGAGCATCGTCACGGTGCATGACTTCGGAGAGAGCGGCGGCTACTGCTTCCTCATCATGGAGTATGTGGACGGGGTGAATATGCGTCAGGCGATGAAAGCAGGCTGCTTCACTCCCGAGCAGGCTCTGAACATCATTCCGGCCATCTGCGACGCGCTGCAATTCGCGCACACGCAGGGCGTGCTGCATCGCGACATCAAACCGGAAAACATCCTCCTCGATTCGAAGGGCCGCGTGAAGATTGCCGAATTTGGCATCGCGAAGATCATCAGCGAAGATGCTGGTGATGCGATGCTGCTCACGCAAAGCGGTGCGAAGCTCGGCACCGTGCCCTATATGGCCCCGGAGCAGATCGAGCAGCCCGCCAGCGTCGATCATCGCGCGGACATCTACAGCCTCGGCGTCGTGTTTTACGAGATGCTCACCGGCGAGCTGCCACTCGGCCGCTTTGCCGCGCCTTCGGAAAAATCCAGTGTGGGCGGGAACTTCGACGAGGTGGTCTTCCGTGCGCTGGAAAAGGAGCGCGGGCGCCGCCAGCAGAGCGTTAGCGAGTTCAAGACACAGATCGAGGGAGCTGGCGGCGCGCCTTTGGCCCCCCGGGCGATGCAACTCCGTGCAGGGGAGTCGTTTGAATACCGTTCGAAGCGACGACTTTGTGGTCTCCCGCTTCTGCATATCACTGGCGGTATTGATCCTGAAACGGGCAAGCAGCGCGAGGCGCACGGTTTTGTCGCGGTCGGCGGCAGGGCGCGCGGGGTCTTCGCTTTCGGTGTGGTGGCGCGCGGCTGGTTTGCCTTCGGGGGTGTCGCGATGGGGCTGGTGGCCTTCGGGGGGGTGGGACTTGGCTTGGTATCCTTCGGAGGGCTCGCGCTTGGATTATTGCTGGCCTATGGTGTTCTCGGTCTTGGCATCTTTGCGATCGGCGGATTGGCAGCCGGATACCACGCGGTCGGAGGGTTGGCACTGGGTTGGCATGGCGTCGGTGCCACAGTCCTCGCCCATCAGGGTTACGGGGCCATCGTTCATGCAGCGGAGACCATAAAGGAAATGGCATCCATGCCGCTTTTGACGCAGGCGCTATATTCGATCAGGAATTGGAGCTACTTCCTGATTCTCGCCTCATTGCCGGTGAGCACCTTCATCGGGTGCGCCCATTCTTGGGGTCGTGAGCAGGCGGCGGCGATTGTCCGCGTCTCGAAGCGGATCTTCTGGGCAGTGCCTGCCATGGCGGTGGTTGGCGTGATTTGGGCCGTGCTAATGCGCATGTTGGTGGATGCCGTGGAGCCATCAACACCGTGGGTTGTCGTTCCTGCGGGGGTGACGGTCATTGGACTGCTTTTCTTTATCCTCGCCCTGCCCTTGTGGCTAAAGATGGTGCCGGTGAACCAGTTTTATGGTCTGCGCATTCCCTCCACGATGGTGTCCGACGAGCGCTGGTATGCAGCGAACGCCCATGCGGGCAGGGTCTTCCTCATCTGGGCTTCCGTCATTCTCGGCGCGGGTCTGGCGGGCTTTTTCCAACTGCCCAGGCATCAGGATGGCTACCTATGGGCCGTGCTGGCCTTCACGCTGTCCGGCATCGCCGCTGCGGGAACCTCCTGCTGGTGGTGGGTGCGCCATCATCCGGTGGACGGTCCGGTGAAAAAGGAATCGTTCCTAGCCAAAAACATCGGTAAACTCGTCATCGCCGTCATCGTGGCCTTCTTCATTAGGAGCTTCATTCTACAGCCTTTCAAGATGCCGATCGGAACGCAGAAAGGAATGACCAAGGGTAGCCACTGGATCGCCAGCAAGATCAATACCGGCTTTTCCCCCGGCCACATCATCGTCTTTGAGCACGAGAGCGGCCAACCCTGGACCGCCCGCGTCGTCGAAGACAAGAAAGACGGACTTCTCCTCATGCGCGACGGACAGGAAGGCACCTTCTTCGTTCAATGGGACAAGGTGATCGGAAAGCTGATCTTCTCACATTACACTCCAGCGATTCCGCTCAAGCCATGACTTCCCCCTTCCAAGACACCCGATGGACGCTCGTCTCCCGCTCACGCGGAGCTGATGTGATGGCGAAGACGGCGCTCAGTGAGTTGTGCGCGGCTTATTATGAGCCGGTGGTGGTCTTCTTGCGGAGCGAAGGGCGCACGGATGATGCGGCGCGTGAGCTGGCGCATGGCTTTTTTGCCCGGTTGCTGGAAGGTGGAAGACTTGAGCGGGCGGAGCAGGAGCGTGGCAGATTCCGCTCCTACCTGCTCGGGGCTTTGAAGCACTTTTTGGCCGACCAACGAGATCGCGCAATGGCGGCGAAGCGCGGTGGTGGTGTGGATCACCTCCAAGTCGATGTCGATGCTTCCACGAGTGCTCCAGGACTCCAGATCGTGGATGCAAATGCGACTGCGCCTGATGCGGCTTTTGACCGCCAATGGGCCATCAGTCTGCTGGCTTCCGCACTGAATGATCTGGAGTCAGAAATGGTCGAGGAGGGCAAACAGGTGCTGTTTGAACGATTGAAACCCTGGCTCACGGGTGATGTGGGAGCTGACAGTCAGGCAAGCGTGGCGGAGTCTCTGGAAATGAGTGCCGATGCGGTGAAGCAGACGGTGCATCGACTGCGAAAGCGATTCCGTGTGCTGGTGAAAAAACGCATCGCCGACACGGTGGAAGGCTCGGCACAGGCAGAAGAGGAATGGCAGCACCTCATGGCTGCGCTACGGCAGGCATAGAGGGTTTTCCCATATCTTGGTGGTCGTGCAAAGCCTTGTCTCGCATTGACGGCTGGGTGACGGGGAAGGGGATGCAGTGGCTCAACCGCGGCTGCGCTCCAGCAGGTTCATCATCAGATAGCCGAGCATGATGGCGGTTTGCTCACCTTCGCTGGCATCGCCGAGTTGTTCGAGGGCGAAACGGCCTTCGAAGAAGGCGGGTTGTTTGGTCAGGCGCATCACGGGCGTGCCATCGGTGCGGGCGGCGAGATACTTCGGGTGGAAGAGATAGCTGCTGACGAAGCCGACGATGGGGATCTCGCTGATGAAGCCGTCGATCAGTTTCGCGAAGGGGTTCTCTTCACGTATGGAGAAGAGTGGCTCGGAGGTGCCGGGCGCGAAGACATCGTAATGCGCGCTCCAGATGGAGCGCATGCCACGGCGGCCGATGGCTCCGAGTTCGCGGCCGGAGGCATCGCGGAAGGTGTATTTGGCGGACCAGTCGATGATGCGATCCGCCTCGATGGTGCAGAGGAGCTGCTGTCGGGTGCTGTCGGTGTGGACCTCCACTTTCTCGCGCAGGCGGAAGAGCTTCTGCTTCACATAGCAGACTTCATTTCCTGTGGCGTCGGTGACATAGATCTGCGGGGAGAGGGCGAGCAGTTTGAAGCGGAAGGAGAGCGGGTAGTTCATGGCGTGCGCGGATGATGGAGAGTTTTCCGAGCCAGAGCACACAAAAATTTCGCCATCTGGCGTTAAGCGGGTGTCTCTACTTCTCCCCGCCCCGCCATGGCTTCCGCTGACTTCGATTGGAAACGCTGCTTCGACCAGATCGCCCCGAATCTGGTGCTGTATGCGCGCCAGCTCACGCCCAGTCCATCCGATGCGGAGGACGTGGTCCAGATGGCCTTCGTCCGCTGGTGGCGGCGCTTCCCGGATGGAGACAAAGACAACATCCCACTGCTCTATGCCGCCGTCCGCACCATCGCCCTCGATCTCCGCCGCAGTGACACTCGCCGTGCCAAGCGCGAGGCCTCCTCCGAGATCGCCATCGAGGGCGAAAACACACCCACCTTCGATGTCCCGCCTGAAAAGAAAGAAGCTGCCTCCATCGTCACCGATGCCCTCGCGAAGCTGAATGAAGAGCAGCGCGAGGTGGTTACCCTGAAGCTCTGGGGTGGGCTGACCTTCCAAGAGATCGCCACCGCACTCGGCATCTCCATCAACACCGTCGCCGGGCGCTACCGCTACGCGCTCGGCAATCTACAAAAGCATCTCGAACCTCTTAAAGACGACCTCATCGGCGAAGCCAGCCCACCTGCGAATCTCCTGAACTTCCAACCCTCCCTGCCATGAACGAACACGAACTCGAATCCCTCCTCACTTCCCTGACTCCTGCACGCCCAAGCGCTGCGCTGACTCAGCGTGTGGACCGCGAGTTGGAGCAAGACATGCGCTGGGCACTGCGCCCGGCAAGTCGCTCTCCACGCTGGCTGCCGCCGATGATGTGGACCACGCTAGGTGCCGCCGCCGCAGTCGCCATCATGAGCCTCGGCCAAACCAACTCCGCCAGCATGAACGAGCCTGCTTTTGCCATCGCTGGTTCACCTTCCGTCATGCCTGTCAGCACCATCCGCGAGGTCGTGGACACACAGGACGAAGGCATCCGCTACAACTCGACATCCCTCCTGCCCGAGCAGCACATGAAGATCGTCTCGCTGGAACGCCACGCCTGGATCGACCCTCGCGATGGAGCTCACATCACCGTCGAGATGCCGCGCGAGGACAGCGTCGTCCTGCCAGTCTCCTTCCAATAATCCACCGCCCCCAACCCCATGAAAATCCAAACCACCGCCCTGATGCTGATGACCGGCCTGCTGGCCTTCATCAACCTTCCTGCCCAAGCGCAGGAGAAACCTGCCGCGCCACCTGATGCACCAGAACGTCCGCGTGGTGATATGAACCCTGTCCGCGAACCCGAGCGCGTGCTTGAAAAACCCGTGGCCTATCTCGGCGTCCTCACCGGCCCCGTGAGCCGTGAACTCCGTGCGCAATTCGCCCTCGCGGAAGGCTTTGGCCTGCAAGTGGCCGAGGTCATGCCCGACTCTCCCGCTCACGCTGCCGGATTGAAGGAGCATGATGTGCTGGTGAACTTCGAAGATCAGAAGCTTGTGAATATGGAGCAGCTACAGACGCTCGTGCGCAGCAAGAAGAAGGATGACACCGTGAATCTCACTGTCATCACCAGCGGCGAACAGAAGCAGGTCAGCGTGAAGATCGGTGAGCGTATGGCCCGCGTGGAAAATGAGCGCCAGCGCGGCGGATTCCCGCCACCTGGAATGCAGTGGTTCGGTGGTGGCGGCTCACAGTCCCGCGATCCTAATGAATTGAGAGAGCAGGCGGAGCAGTTTCAGCGTCGCATCCGTGAATATCAGGAGCGGATGCAGGACTGGACCCGCGATGGTCGGCGCGGCAACATGCCGCCGCCTCCCATGTTTGACGGCCCACGCCGTGAAGGAGATCGCCGTCAAGATGGTGAACGCGGCCCCGGCGGCCCACCCCGTGGTGGCGAAAGTCGCCGCCCCGATGGCTCACGCGAAATGCCTCGCGGCGAAGGCGATACACGACGTATCGAGCATAGCGAAAGCCACGAAAGTGCGAGCATCACCCGTAGTGACGAGACTGGAATCTACCGTCTGAGCAAGGATGGCGACCACGCCGTCTTCAGCATCAGTCCAAAGGAAGGTGAAGCTAAAACCTGGCCGGTGAATACTGATGAAGAACGCGCCGCCGTGCCCGAACCCTACCGCACTAAATTGCGAGAGATGGAAGATCTGCGCAACTCCGTCCGCCGTGATGGCGATGGCCCAACAAATGAAGGCTCCCGAGATGGAGGCCGCCGCCCAGAAGGGCCGCGCGATGCTCCGCCACCTGCGAAACGCCCTGACGGCATCTAAAAAACTGTGATGCCGCGCCCGAGGCTGCATCCTCCCTAAACCGTGGCACAAGGCATGAGGCTCATCCCCTCATGCCTTGTTGTTTTCAGGCCCGTCACTTGCCTGCACGAGCAGCACATGCCAAAGAGCAGGAATGAGTTTTAACGACCCCGGATTCCTGTTTAACAATCGCCAGACTGAAAATGAACGCGAGGCTGAGCGCCGGGAATGGGAATACCGTCAGGAACAGGCAAGGCGCAGCTATGTGAAAGCAAACTGGCTCGTGGTGCTGACGATGGTCTTCGTGGCGGCACCGACAGGACTGGAAAAGTGGCACTGGCATGTGGTCATCGCCGTGGGCGGACTAATCGCGATCCTGGCGCTCATCATGATGATGAAAGGTGCGGTGAAGAATGCTCTCATCAGCCTGCTCTTTGCCTCCATCATTCTGCCTGGCTGGATCAAGGCGGCACCGAAGGTGTCAGCGGCAGCCACCGAGCTGGTGGGGATGTTCGTGAAACAGTGGAAGCAGGTGTTGTGACTTACGATGCCATCAACTCCTGAGCCTGCTTCACCCACTGATCACGCTTGGCGCGATCCTTGAAGGCAAGCAACTCGCTGAAGGCATCGACATCGTCGTCCGTCCATGCGGCGATCTGCTTGAAGCTGCGGATGCCAAAGGCATGAAGCTGTTCCTGCAGCACGGCTTTGATGCCTTTAATCCTGGTGAGATCATCGGTTTCAGTGATCCTGGCAGCTTGTTCCAGGCTGTGCCGCAGGGTATGCTGCTGATGCTGAAGATGATCCACGGCTCTTGCCGCCACGCTGACGTCCGCCTCGGCACGAGCGAGGCTTTTTTGTGCGAGGCCGAGCCCGGCGGGATCCTTGCCTTTTTCCCGCAGCGTGGCCACCCGGCGTTGCCAGTCGTCGCGCTCCTGTTCGACGGCGGTGAGCAGGGTCTGTTTGGCGCTGAGATCAGCTTCCAGCCGGGCGAGCGTGGCCTGTGCATCCAGGTTTGGCTTGGCAGGCTTGCTGGTTTTCACCTTGGGTTCAGACGGAAGTTTGCGCTGGCGTTTGGGTTTTTCTGTCGCGACCAAAACCGGTGGGGCCTTGGTTTGTGGAATGTCTTTGGCAGCCTCATCCTGGGTGACCTGGATGGGACGGGAAAGCAACGCGGCAAGTTGCTTCTCGATGCGTTCCTTGTCCCGGCGGAGTTGGTCGAGATCGGCCGACAGGCGGCTGATTTCGATTTGGGCGGGAGCCAGGGAAGCCTTTGCCGTGGCTGCATCTTCAGTTTGTTGCTCGGCATCGCGTTTGGCGATTTTTAGATCGTCATGCACGCGGATGAGTTCACGTTCGAGATTGCGGCGGTGATCGTTGGCCTCCTGGAGATCGGACTCGATTTTTAACTGCGTGGTACGCAGCATCTCGTCGTTTGATTTGGCGGCATCGCGTTCATCGAGCGCCGTTCTTACCGCAGAGGTTTCAGCGTCGATCCGAGCGTGGAAATCCTGGGTTTCGCGCCGCGCATCCAGGCTGCGCCAGCGCCAGCCCAGCCAGAAAAAAACGATTGCTGCTGCAGTGAGCAGCAGAGCCATTTGAGTGATGAGCCAGAGAAATCCTTCCATGAGCGTTTAAGGCGCGGCCTCCTTCCTGGCCTCGTTGGTGAGGCTTTTCCAGTGATGCCGCAGATGATCGAAGCCATCGAGGAAGGTGTCCTCCGCCATGGCTGCGGGGAATTCCTGCGGGAGTATTCCGCTCGCAGCCACCGCTCCTGCCGCCGTCAGTTTTTCACTCGCCGGGATGCTTTTCCAAATCTCACCCGGTTTGCTAAAGGCAATGCTGCCAGGGCTATCGGCATCAGGAAGATCAGGCAGACTGCGAAGGGTCTGCTGGAGATCGCCACTCGGCTCGCAGGTGCCACGGGCGAGCAGATTCTCGGCCATCACCAGTGCGCGCCCTGTGTACTTCTGCTTGGTGCTGTCGATGATCTGCGTTCGTGAAGACTCCTCCGCCACTTGACCACCGAGGATGACTTTGTCTGGAAGCAAGGTGAGCGTGATAAAGCTGGGCTGGAGTCGAATGGGCAGTTTGGGAATGCCTTTGGCGCTGCCTTGCAGCCACTCGATCACCATGCGGCTGTCGTCTTTGAGCAGGTCGGGCAGGAGATCTTTGGGGAGCAATTCCTTCCAGGGCTGAGCATCGCCAGCGATGAGGAAATCCATTTTTTTCCAGGCTTCACCCGGCAGGCCAAGAAAGAGGGATTTGCCTGCAAGCTTTGGGTCATCACTCGTCTCCGGCGGCAGCAGCGCCTCTGTGATGGGACCAAACTCACCCACCGCTCGGCGCTGCGCATTGACGCGGAGATCGTCGAGCACGCGCCACTCTGGAAATGCGGCGATGAGTGTATTCAGAAGCTCGCGTTTGTAGGCCAGCGTCGCGAGTTCACCGCGCACGAGCAGGCGTTTGTCACGCGCGGCGATGAAAAGATGCGGTGGCGGGAGCTTTGCCTGACGCTCGGCCTCGGCCACGCGCGTGCGTTGATCGCTCTGATAGCGGCGGACATTTTGAATCACAGGCAGGATGGCCTTTTCCCAGTCCGGCGCGGTGATTCCCAGGTCGGTGATCTGCTCGCGGAGGTCATCATCCTTCGCATCGACGATGAGACGCTTCCAGTCGCCGCCGATGCGGGCGATTTGGATCTGCGCACTGTCGCCCCCGGCACTCTCGGCTCGGGGAAGCGGCAGCTTTGCCAAAGTCGCCTGCACTTCGGGAGCCTCGTCGTGCTGATCGGGCGAAGTGCGTACTCGGTTGTCGAGATAGCCGCCTTTTTCACTCCAGCGCTGGCCCAGAAGTGTGGCGAGATCGCGCGCTTCATACTCCGTAGCCGCCGTACCCAGAAGTTGCCCACGGGGTCCGTTCGCAGCGATCATGAGCCAGCCGGGTGGATACGGCTCGATCTCCAGGGCATCCGCCACACTTTGCACAGGGTTCAAACCACTACCAAGAAGGCTGCGTGTGCGGACTTTCTCCTTCAAAGCCGCCACGATTTCCGCCCGCTGCCCCTCCCGACGCACACGTCCGCTGACGATGGCAGTCTGTCCCTCTAAGCGCACCTCAGGCGCGCTGTAACCGGTGGGAAGCTCCCGTGTCAGTGCGGTGGCACTCTCAGCCAGTTGATGCTCGATCCTCGGTGCCATGCCAAGCGCTGCCGCCAGCCAAAAAGCCAGCAGCCAGAGCCCTGCTATCATCCACCGAGTCTGTGTCATGTGTGAAAGTGGGGCTTTGTAGCAGACGCTCTGCGCCACGGGTAGGGGAAAGTTTCAGACGGAGCGGCTCTTCTGAACGGGAAGCCAAGCCTGACGGTGCTGCAGGAGATATCGAATGAGCACCCAGGTCGGCCCTGAATTCTAGCCAAGCCAAATGGTTTAGATATATTTAACAGTTGATATTTCTATTATAATCCATAATTTCCATCAAACTGCTTTCTGCTACTGTCACACACCTTCTCATGATGCCCCTCATTCAAAACCTGCTCGCCGAAGCTGGCTGCGCCGATAATCCGGCGGTGGCTGAGGCGGTGGAGCAGGCGTGCTACAACCAGACCTCCTTTGTCGAGGCGGTGCTGGATTGTGAAGGTGTGCGGGAACGCGACTTCCTGCTCGCGATGGCTAGCACGCTGAATCTGACCTGGTGGGAAGGCGGTGGCGACAAACCTGCGGAGCCGGGTTTGCGCAGACATCTGCCTGCGGAGATCGCGCTGCGGCATCGCGTGCTGCCGGTGAAATTTGAAGAGGCGACGGAGGAAAACGATCTCGGCCACAGCACACTGCATCTCGCTACTTTTGACCCGCTGAATCTCGTCACGCATCAGCGCGTGGCATCCAGCGTGCCACACAACATCGTCTGGCATATCGGCCAGCGCACGAAGATCGCCGAAGGGTTGCAAAAGCTCTATGGCCTAGGCGCAGACACTTTTGAAAAGATCCTCCGGGGCCGTGCTGACTGGGGCAGCGAGGAACTTGGCGATGAAGTCACCGTGCTCGATGGTCCTGAAGACGAAGAGGCCAGCGTGGTCCGCTTCGTGAATCAAATTCTGCGTCGTGGTCTGGAACAACGCGCAACGGACATCCACGTGGAGCCGCAGCAGGATCGCCTGCGCATCCGCTACCGCATCGACGGACGTCTCGAAGAACTGCCCGTGCCCGAGAACATCAAGTCGCTGCAAGCTAGTGTCATCGCGCGTCTGAAAATCATGGCGCGGCTCGACATCGCGGAGAAGCGCCTGCCGCAGGATGGCCGTATCAATCTCGAACTCGATGGCCTGCCCATCGACGTCCGCGTGGCTACGATCCCAAGCGTGGAAGGCGAAAGCGTCAGCCTCCGCCTGCTCGCCCAGCAGGCAGTGACCATCGACCGCCTCGGCATGACCGACAACGTTCGCCCGGTGGTCGAAGAACTGCTCAAGCTCCCGAACGGCATCATCCTCATCACCGGCCCCACCGGCAGCGGCAAGAGCACCACGCTTTACGCCTATCTCACCGAGCTGAATCAGGCCCATCGCCGCATCGTGACCATCGAAGATCCGGTGGAATACAAGATGCCCGGCATCGTCCAGATCGCCGTGAAGCCGGAGATCGGCCTCACCTTTGCCACCGGACTGCGCAGCATTCTCCGTGGCGACCCAAACGTCGTGATGATTGGAGAAATGCGCGACCTCGAAACCACCGAGATCGCCATCCGCGCTGCTTTGACAGGCCATCTCGTGCTCAGCACCCTGCACACAAACGACGCCATCGGCGGCATCACGCGTCTCGTCGATATGGGCGTGGAGCCCTTCCTCGTCTCCAGCGCCGTGCGGGCCTTCTTTGCGCAGCGTTTGGTTAGAAAACTCTGCCCGCTCTGCCGTCAACCCGCCGAGGTCGAGCGAGACTACCTCCACAGCATCAACTTCCCCATGAGCACCCCCGGCACCATCATGCGCGCCGTCGGTTGCGAAGCCTGCCGAGGCAGTGGCTATCAGGGCCGACTCTCCATCTATGAGGTCGTGCTCGTCACCCACGCCCTGCAGCATCTCATCAACACCCGCGCCCATCCCGCTGAGATGCATCGTCAGGCCATGAAGGACGGCTTCATCCCCATGCGCGGCTACGGCTTCCAAAAAGTCCTCACCGGCGACACCACCATCGAAGAAGTCCTCAGCGTCACCGCCATGGATCGCAAAGCCGAGGATGGAGTGCCTGCGAGAGCCGTCACCGTCCCCCTCAAACACGCCGCCTAGTTCGTCATTCGAATTTCGTCATTCGTCATTTCTAAGTCATGCCCACCTTCGCCTACAGCGCCCACAGCCCCTCCGGTGTCATCACCGGCGAGGTCAGTGCTGCCGACCGCGCGGAGGCCATGACCTTGCTGGGCAAAAAACGTCTCAGCCCCTTCCGTCTCGAACAATCCGGCGCGGCAGGTGTGGCTCAAAAAGCCGCCACGAAAGCGCGTGCCGATGCCGCCGCGAATCCAGCCGGGCCGATCAAGCTCAAGACACAGCAAGTCCTGCTCTTCACCGAAGAACTCTCAGACCTCCTCAGCGCGGGCATTCAGCTCGAACCCGCACTCGCCACCATGGAGCGACGCCGCGAACTCTCCGGCGTCAAAACTCTCGCCACCGCGCTGCGCTCGAAGGTGCGCGATGGCCTGCCCTTCTCGAAAGCCATCGCCGCCACCAGCCCGAGCTTCGGTGGTCTTTACTGCGCGCTCGCCAATGCTGGTGAAGCCAGCGGCACCCTGCCCTCCATTTTGAAGCGTCAAGTCGATTACCTTCGCTCGCTCGCCGCGCTGAGATCGAAGGTGCTCTTCGCCCTCATTTATCCAGCCTTCCTCGTCACCGCCGCTGTCGCGGTCACGCTGTTGTTCATCGTTTACCTCATCCCGCAGCTCATGGAGCTGATGGACAGCACAGGCGGCAGCTTGCCCGTCGCCGCGCAGATGATCATGAAGTTCAGCGACCTGCTAAAGGCCACTTGGTGGATGATTCTCATGGGCATCGTCGCGCTCGTGATCGTCGCCAAAGCCTGGCTGAAGCGCCCGGAAGCACAGATCCCCTGGGCTCGTTTTAAGCTGCGCCTGCCACTCTTCGGCGAAGTGCTGCGCACGCGCTTCTTCGTGCAGATGCTCGAAACCATGGCGAACCTCCTCGGCAACGGCCTGCCCATGGTTCACGCCATGCAGCTCACCCAGCAGGCGATTGAAAACCCACACTTCAACAAGGAGTTCGAAGGCGTCATGGCGCACGTCGCCGAAGGCATGAGCCTCTCCCGTGCTTTGGATCGTAGCGGCCTCTTCCCACCGCTGCTGCTCGACATGGTGAACGTCGGCGAGCAGACCGGCGACATGTCCGCCGCACTCGCCAAAGCCGCTGAGCGCTTCGATCGCGACCTCGGCAAGAAGATCGAAAAACTCACCGCCCTGGCCCAGCCCGCCATCGTCTTCCTCATGGCCGGCCTCGTCGGCACCATGGCCTACCTCATGATGACCGCCATCTTCCAAACCATCGGCAACATCAGCAAATAGGCGGAGAGCAGAGAGCTTAGAGCCAAGAGTCCAAACCTTCCCAAACCCTCAAAAAACAATGAAGCACACCAACCTCCTCCAAAACCCGAAGAAGAGCCTTCATACTCTCCGCTCTTCGCCCTCAGCCCTTCGCTCTGGCTTCACCCTCGTCGAGATCATGCTCGTCCTCGGCATCATCGCCCTGCTCGTCGGCGCTGGCATTTACTCACTCGGCGATGTCACCAGCTCCGGCAAACGCACCCGTGCCAAAGCCGACCTCAACGCCCTCACTGCCGCCCTGCGTGGCTATGAAGTCGATAACACCTTCCTCCCCACCACCGAGCAAGGCCTCATGGCCCTCGTCACCAAACCCGCCTCACGTCCGACACCGCAAAACTGGACCAACAAGCTCAAAAAGCCCCTGCTCGACTCCTGGGGCAACCCCTACCACTACCGACGTCCCGGCACGAAGGACAAAGGCGGCTTCGACATCTTCTCCGCCGGTCCCGATGGCCTGCCGGAGACGGCCGATGACATTGGCAATTGGGACCTTTGATCCACCTCCGGCGGAAATGTCGAATAACTAAAACCGAATGACGAATCTCCAGACAGTCACGAAGCACACGAAAACCAAGCTCGGCAGCGGGCTTGGCTTTCGTCATTCCGGCTTCACGCTCGTCGAGATTTGTATCGCCCTCGGCCTCTGCATGTTGCTTCTCGGCATCGCGACGCTTTCGGTGACGGGCTTGCTGGATCAGGCTCGGTTGAAGCGCACTGCCTCCGAGATCGAAGCCACCGCACGCAAGACCTTGCAGGAAGCCATCATGTCTCAGCGCACCATCGAACTCGCCTTGGATGGTGGCCTCGGTGGTGATGAAGGAGGTCGAGTCCAAATCAGGCGCCTCGGCGACAAAGCCTTCCGCAATGCCAAACGCGGCGAAGTTTGGGAATTCAGCCCCACCGGCATCTGCGAGCCTCTCGAAGTCCGCATCACCAGCGCCAGCGGCACCATCGAACTCGGCTTTGATCCACTCACCGCCTGCGCCGTGAAGAAGAACGTCTCTGTGAACTCATGAAGACGAATCTCTCATTCACGAACACACGCCGGATACGCTTTAGCGTTCGTCCTTCGTCATTCGTCCTTCGTCATTCCGATGGCTTCGCCCTGCTCGAAATCATCCTCGCGATGGCACTCTTCAGCATTGTCGCCGTGGGCATGACGCGGGCTTTGGATCAAATCGCGCAGACGACGAAAAGTTCCCGCCAGGAAGCTCAGGTGCTGCGTGTGCTCGAGTCCGTGCTCGCCGAAGTCGCTCATCAGCCCGAGCTAAAACCACGCACCGTCAGCTTCGCGAAAACCTCCGACGGCATCGACGCCAGCGCCAGCATAGAAAAGGTCCGCCTCTTCACCCAGGACAAAGCCGAACTCGATAAAATGTTCCTCATCCGCGCCGAAGCTTGGCTCGCCGAAGGCACCAGCAAGCGACAGCTCAAACGCCAGATGGAAACCTATGTGTATTCACCCGCCAGCCCATAAACCGGCGCAGGTGAAACGCCTGCACCGCCCACACGCCGCCTTCACCCTCATCGAGGTCCTCCTCGCCATGGGCGTGATCGGCTTGCTCATCGGCGGTGTGTATGGACTGGCGAACGGAAGCATCCAACTCGGCGTGTCGATGAATCAATCCCGCATCTCCGAGACCCGCCTCACCAACTTCACCGCCGCCTGGCGCGACTACCTGGAAAACCTCCCTCCAGGAATCCGGCTGAGCTGCGGCTTGGAAAAAGCCAAACGCGGTGCCGGTGGCAATCTCCTCATCGAAGGAGGCCAGGTCCCCTTCGTCTGGACACGAGCCGTTCGCCTTGCCGATGCCGTCGAGTTCGCTGTCGTGCGTGGCAAAGACACAGGCAGCCTCCAGCTCAACGTCCGCCATCTCAAACGCCTCGAAAAACCCAACGCCTTTGACGCCTACTCCCAGATCGCCGAGCTGATCTTGCTGGACGGCCTCAAAGAGTTCCGCTGGGAGTTCTACGACACCGAAAAGAAGCGCTGGTTCGCCACCTGGGACTCCACCAAGCGCCCCGCGCCACCCTTGTTCATGAAGCTTCACTTCCAGTTCCTCAAAGACCCGAGGGAGTATGAATTCACCTACTGGATCGCGAATGACCTCGTGGCGCAGAAATGACGAATGACTAAAACCGAATGACGAAAGAATTCTCCAATCACGAAATCCGAATGGAAGTGCCCACAGCACCTCCGGGGATCGTTCGTGCTTCAGGCTTCGTCATTCCTTCGTCATTCGGATTTCGTCATTCGTCATTCCACCGCGGCTCCGCTCTCATCGCGGTGTTTTGGATGATCGCGGTCATGGGGATGGTCGTGCTCGCGGGGGCGAAGGCACTTCAGGCTGACTCGCAGGCCACACGCGAGCTGCGTGGACGCACCTTTGCCAAACGGCTCGCGCAGATGGGACTCGAAGTCGCTCGGCATCCGACCATCCAGATGGATGATGGTTTGCTGCACTACACTTCTCCCGAAGGTGGTGGCTACGATGTGAAACTCACCACTGAGGAAGCTCGGCTGAACATCAACACTCTCCTCGCCAGTGGCGACAAAGTGCTGCTGCCTCGTTTGTTCGGCGCTTGGGGCTTGAAGCCAGAGCAGAGCGGCGCGCTCATCGATGCCTTGCGCGATTGGATCGACGAGGACGACAAAGTCAGCCTGCATGGCGCGGAGAAGCGCGATTACGAGAAGGTCGGCATGGAGGGCCTGCCCTTCAACAAACCCTTCCGCGAAGTCGAGGAAATGCTCATGGTGCGCGGCATGGACGTCATCAACGTCCTGCGTCCTGACTGGCGCGAGTGGTTCACCGTCATGGGTGATGGACGTGTCGATGTGAACGAGGCCCGCGCCGAACTCATCGCCCTTATCGCCAATGTGCCCATCGAGCGTGTGACACCGCTTTTGACTCTGCGCGCTGGCAAAGACGGCGCGATGCATACCCGCGATGACAACCGCCTTAACTCGCCGGTGCAGGTCGCTCAACTCCTCGGCGTGTATCAGCCTCAGACCGTCGAACTGCTGACGCGCTGGGTTCAGTTCGCCGGACCCATCAAGCGCCTGGAAAGCACAGGCTACTTTGGCGACATCCGCCGCCGACTCGTGCTCATCGTGCAAAACCAAAAAGCCATCTGGCGTGGCGAACTTCCCCTTTCCTCTCATGGCTCGTAACCGCAAACCCACACACGATCTCCTGCTCCCTGGAGCAGACGGCTGGTCCCGCTGGACCGGCCTGGAGGGCGCTGCCTGTGAGCATGCCGCCGACTTCGGTCAAAGCGCAGGCGTTTTTGCCAAAGAAACCCACCGTCGAGTGCTCGCACTGCCAGCCTCCCACGCCTGGGTGCTGCCAGCCTGGCTCCACGGCCAACCCGAGCATCTGCAGGACATGGCGCTGCTGCATCTGGAGCGCATCGGCGTGCGTGTGACTGATCCCGAGCACGGCCTGCAAGTCCGCCACCTTCAGGAAAAAGATGGCGCGCATCTCACCTGCATCCTCGCACTGAAAGAGCAGGCCGCGCCGCTCTGGGACATGCTGCGCCTGCCGGATGAAGTCGTGCTCAGCGCGCAGTGTCGGGACCTGCCTGCCGACAGCATCATCCTCCAGCGCGAGATGAGCCGCCTCGTCGTCACCATCACGAATGGCAGCCACATCGTTTATTGCAGCCCGCTATCCGCACATCGGCTCGATGAACGTGCATTGAGCGAGCTAAACCATCTATGCCTCCAGCTCGGTTTCCAAAGGGTGCTCGGCAAGGTGGACAGCATTGTCCTTTGGCTCGACGACGAAGGTGACGTGCCGCAGATCGAGCGTGTCACCGGACTATCAGCACGCCGCGAAAGCATCCCCGCACCGCGTTTGCCAACGGAGGGCAGCAGCACGCTCGTCCCCGCCGACATCCTCGCCGCACGTCAGTGTGCTCAGGCCAGTGCGCGCACTCGCGTCACCGTTTTGAGCGCGGGTCTCGCACTCGCCGCGTGCATCGCTGTGATGATGGTGCTCATCACCACCGCCACTCGTGAGCGCGACATGCTGCGGGACAAGATCGCTGATCTGACCCCGCGTGCTTCGCAGGTGCTGGATCAAAAGAAAGCCTGGATCGAGGCCGCACCCGCCGTTGATCCCAGCGTCGGACCGATGCAAGTCTTGCTAGATGTCATGAGCCCGACGAGCAGTACGGAAGTCGGCATGACCAGCTTCGAGTGGACGCCGAAAACCCTCGCCCTACGCGGTCGCACCGCTTCGCCATCGTTGGCCCTGCAATACACGAAAGAGATCACCGAGGTCGAAGCCCTCAGCCGCTATGCCTTTGAAACACCCGCGCCGCAGATCGCCAGCGACAACAGCGCCACCTTCGAGCTGAAAGGAGAAGCCCAGCCATGAAGCGCAGCGAAAAGATCCTCCTGACACTCTTCGTCGTGCTCTTTCTCGTCATCATCGGCGGTGGAGCTGTGGCCATGGGTATCAAGCATTACATGGCCATCCTCGAAGAGAATGACAGCCTGCGTGATCGCATCATCGAGATGAACGCAGCCATCGCGCAAGGCAGTGAATGGCAGCGCCGGCATGACTGGCTCGACAAGAGCGTCCCCAGCTTCACCTCACGCCAGGAAGCCTCCACACGCCTGTTGGAAGCCATCCAGAAAGAAGCGGACCAGCTCTCGCTGAACCTCACAGACCGGCAGTTTCTCGAACCCGTGAAAACGATGGGTCCAGATGGACTCCCCATAGAGGAAGAGGGTGGCTACTTCGATCAGGCCTCCGTCAAAGTCATCCTCAGCAAGGTGAAGGAAAAGCCGCTCTTCGAGTGGATGCACAAGCTTCAAGCACCCGAAGGCTTCCTCGGCATCACACGCCTGCAAATCACACCTGCCGGTGAAGGCAAGACCGTGAATGTCGAAGCCGAGATCACGCAGTTTTATCGTGAGAAAGGTCCGGCCAAATTCAGCAAAGCCACTTCGCCATGAAATTTTCAGTTCTCAGTTTTCAGCTCTCTGTTTTCAGTTGGTTCGCTTTAGTGTTCACAGCTCACGCTGCAGATACGCCCGTGCCTTTTCCCCCTTTGGAAACCTACGCAGCGCTGTGGGAGCGCTCCGTCTTCACCACGAAGGATCTACCATCTCCTGACGCACCTTCAGGGCCGATCTTCACCGATAATCTCAGCCTCGCGGGCACCTATGAGATCGATGGCCAGTTCTTCGCCATCCTGCTCGACCGCACGACCACGCAGTTCACCGAAGCCCGCATCGGCAGCGAGAACGAGCAAGGTGTCAAAATCCGCAAAGTCCAACCCGGAGCCACCATGGACAAGATGCGCGTTCAACTTCAAAAAGGCGACATCGCAGGATGGGTGAGCCAGAGTGATGCGGCTGCCGCACCTGTAGATCCCACTCCGCAGATCAGGCAGGCGCAGCCAGCATATGCGCCCACGGAGACGCCGCTGCTCCCAGCACCCGCCCTCAACAATGTCTTGCCAGCCCAGACGATGAGAGGCCCTGCCATGAGTAACGATGTGCCACTGCCGCCACCGTGAGGTTTCATGCTGCCACGCCCTGGTTGGGTATATCGCAAACACAAATCGCCCGGCTCATGAGGGTGAAACAAAAGGCTTTTCGTGGGAGGGGGGATCGTGCGGCGTATCAAGCACACCCCGTGCTATGAAAAGAACATGGGCATCACGCTCGGCATCAGGCCAATCATTACCCGCCAGCCGATGCTCCCGCGCCCACCTTCAAGCTCAAAGTCCTGTCCGGTGTCACGCATGATATTGTCGAAGGGCGCTTCCGCCGCTACGGGCGTCGCGGCGTCTGGGTCGAGTGCCAGATCGGCGATGGCGACTGGAGACCCCTCGGCTTCGGCATCTTCGCCCGCACGACCTTCCGTGATGATCGTCCCCTGCTCGACCCCACCCGCCCCGAAATCCGCCGCTACCGCCTCTGCTACTGGGACGCGAAACCCTTCGGCGAATGGTCACCCGTCGCCTCCGTGACCGTGGGGCTGTGACCGGGTGCGGACTTTTTCAACGGGGCTTGTTTCAAGCCCAACGGGCTTACAAAAAGAGCACTCAGAACAGGGCAATCAATCACTCTGGAGCCCATATTCCACGGGCTTTGGACGGCATCAGGGGGCTGTCTTTTGACACCCCACCCATGGTCATGCATGACAAAAGCATGACAACACAAGCCCTCCCCCCTCGGGGCAAGGGCAAACCTGTGGCGGTGGTCAAACAGGGCTCTGCAGCCGTGCCCATCTACCGGGGCATCTGCCGTGGAATGCCACGGTTCACTGTCGCGTTCTACCTCAACCAGCAGCGGCGGCGGCTTACCTTCGGCTCACTGGATGCTGCCAAGGAAGAAGCGCGCAAGGCCGCACTCAATATCCAACGCGGCGTGAGCAGCGATAATGATCTGCGGCCTCAGGACCGGGAGGCTCTTCGGGCTGTCC
>CAYMHJ010000091.1:0-21023 GCA_964390165.1 uncultured Prosthecobacter sp.
CTTCCGTGATGGTGCGGACACTGTCTGCCCCTCGGCGGTGCCCCTCCGTACGCGGCAAACTGCGTTCCTTGGCCCAACGACCGTTGCCATCCATGATGATGGCGATGTGGCGGGGGATGTTCTTCAGTTCGTAAGTCACAGCGGGAGGCATGGGAGAGCGAAAGTAGCCTCGGAGTGTTCTCAGGCAAGACAGGACATTTCTCCCTTTGATAACTGCAGAAGTCAATCCGCTCGCTGAATTACTCAGCTCAGCAGTGTTCAGCATCTCGTGAAACTCTGGTTGCCTCCGAGTTCTTTATTCCTGTTTCTGATGAGAATGATCTCTGGCGAACATCATTGCTAGAGCTTGAAACTGGGTTTCTGACCATTCAGACAGTATCACAATTGATAAATTATCTTTTTCACAACCATTTTTATCATGGTTGTAAAAAATGTGAGCAGCAGGACGGACTACCATGTAGTATAATTAAAGCGTTGGTTATCAAATAACTGCGTTAGTAATTCCCAGATTTTTAAAAGAAGCAAATCCCTTCAGCTCTTCGAAAAAGACTCTCAATTTACAGAAAATATACAAAATGATGATTTTGTAATTGCAGTGAGTCTCGCTTTTGCTATAAACACCATAGCAAACGAAACCACTGATATGAAAAACATCGCCACCGCCCTCCGCTTCACGATCATCGCCGCCCTTCTGATCGTCGCTTCGACCGCCAGCGCCCAGACCGCTCAGCAGGTTGCCGCCATGCGCCAGCAGCAGTGGGCCGCCTACCAGCAGCAAGTCGCGGTTTATCAGCAGCAAATGGCAGTTTATCAGCAGCAAATGGCTGCCTATAAGGCACAGCAGGTCGCCGTAGCCCGCCCCGTGGCACCCGTTGCAGCCCCCCGCGCCATTGCTGGTAACAACCTCATCCGGTTTGATGGCAATCAAGCCTCCTGCTCATCCAGCCTGCCTACCCAGGTCCAGTATGTGATCAATGCTGCGAATCACCTCCAGAGCAGCCCTTATGTGCGTGGTGCCGGTCACGGCCGCGTTGAAGATCGCGCTTATGACTGCTCCAGTTCGACGTCCTACACGCTGATCAAGGCCGGCCTTCTCAAGTCTCCTCTTACCTCCATCGGCTTTGCCAGCTACGGCCAGGCTGGTGAAGGCCGTTTCATCACCATCTGGGTGAAGCCTGGTGAGCATGTTTTCATGACTATCTGTGGTCTTCGTCTGGACACCTCTGGTGGCAAGGTGGGCGAAGGCCCACGCTGGCGCACCAAGGGCCGCAGCTACGCTGGTTTCAGCCCTCGCCATCCTTTTGGCATGTAATTCGCAAATTTGCGACTCATGAGGATTTTAAACCGCTCTTTTGATAATCAGAATAAAGAATCAAGCCTCTCGAAAACGAAAAACTCTCAACGAAGCAACTCGCCACTCTCAAAAATATGAAACTCGAAACCGCCATCCCCGCCATGAACACCGCCACACTCCTTCCTTCCACGACCGCCAAAGCCACAAATGGACTCGGCCGGGCATCGATGCCGAGCTTTCCAGTTCAGGAAGCAACTGCTGATTTCAGCCTCGGCTGGGAGGCAATGCCAGCCTTTGGACACAGCCAGCCAGTCTCGGGTGATGCTGAGTTGGTCGCCAACTTTATGCGCACTACCCGTCTTGCCAATACTGACCCAAGCCCCCTTGCAAGCTTTTGGAGCCACATGAGCCTCCTTTGTGTGAAGGCTTAATCCCGACGCATGACAGCCTCGCACTAAATCCGTTCCACCCACCCTGTATTCACTTGTGGACGCTTGTGAAGGAGAGCTGACTCAGGCTGGAAGGCAGGGAATTCGAGCGTCTAAGAAATCTGGCAATGAAAGGCTCAAGGGCAGTTTGGCGGGTTGGAGCTTGATGTTGTGCTCGGCTTCAGATTCGCCATCTCAGGATCATGCCCATCTACGAATTCTACTGCCCTCAAAACAACACTTTGTATCAGTTCCTGGCCCGCAGTCTGGCCTACCGGGATGTGATACCCTCCTGCCCTGACAATCCAGAGTATGTCCTGCAAAAACGTGTATCTCAGTTCGCTGTCATCGGTCGTGCCAGGGAGGAAAGTGATGACGATCCCTTTGCTGGGATGAATGACTCCCAAATGGAGCGACTCATGAGTGATCTGGAAGGCGAAATGGGGGTGCTCGACCATGATGATCCCGATCCGCGTCAGCTCGGCCACTTCATGCGCAAGCTCACCGATGTCATGGGAGACAAAGTGCCGCCAGCACTGCGTGAAGTGGTGCGCCGTCTCGAAGCCGGAGAGGATCCAGACAAGCTCGAAGAACAGTTCGGTGCCTTGGACGAGGCAGGAGTGGATGCAGAACCACTCTTCAGCCAGATGAAAAAAATCATTCGCGGTGCGCGCCAGCCCGTCCGTGACCCAAAGCTTTACGAAATGAGTGAATGGGTGCGTGTATGAACTGAAATCCCGAGTGGCTGAAAGCCTGCATCTCTGGCATAAGGCCACATGACCCCAGAACGCCCTCGCAAACCCACCGGCTCACACACGCCCAACCGCTTCACTCAGCGCCGTGACCAGCCGAGGCGCGACGGGCCGCCAGGCAGAGATCGCAGCACTGGCGGCACATCCTGGGAGAAATCCGCCGACTGGTATGACCGCATCATCGGGGAACGCGGTTCCGAACTTTATCGAGAAGTCGTCATCCCGCGTGCGCTGGATTTGCTCCAGCCAAAGCGTGGCGAGCGTGTTCTCGATCTCGGCTGCGGGCAGGGTGTGTTTTCCCGCGCCATGTCGGAGTGCGGCGCACTCGTCACGGGTGTCGATGCCTCCAGCACACTCATTCAAAAAGCACGCACCTATCAAAGCCGCACCCCCATCCGCTACTACGACCGCGATGCAGCAGAGCTTGGCGGGCTGGGAGACTTCGATGCCGCCTCGGCCATCCTTTGCCTGCAAAACCTCGAGCATCTCGACAAGGTTTGTTCGTCAGCCGTGTCCGTGCTGAAGCCCGGCGGGCGCATGCTCTGGGTGCTGAACCATCCCGCCTTCCGCATCCCTCGCCAGTCGAGCTGGGGCTTCGAGGACGAACGAAAACTCATGTACCGCCGCGTCGATGCCTACAGCAGCACGCTGAGCGTCCCCATTGTCATGCATCCGGGAAAGCCTGACAGCGAGACCACGATGAGCATCCACCGCAGTCTGGAGTCCCTCATGGCCCCCGCCTTTGTGGCGGGACTGACCCTGGCTGGGTTCGGTGAATGGCATTCGCATAAAGAAAGCCAGCCGGGCCCGAGAGCGCGCGCGGAGAACCGCGCGCGCAGGGAGTTCCCCCTTTTTCTCGGACTGCTTTGGCGGCGCTTTTGAGAGGCCCGGACAGCCACCAACGAAGGTCTAACAAATGTTTTTGGATCGTTGATTAAGTTTGTTGAATGATGGCAAAAGCAAGGTTGGCACGCCCCCTGCTTAGCCATTTCTTGATCGGTTCCTGGAGCCGCCACACACACCAACAAAATCAACCTACCAATATGCTGACCAAAAACAGATGGACTGGATGCCTTGTCGCCGCAGCGGCGGCAGTAACGTTCTGGGGGCTCCCGATGGAGCCTCTAGCCTACTCACAAGATGCCGCCGCGCCACCTGCTGCGGCTGCCCCGGCCGCCGCCCCCGCACCGGCCGCTCCTGAACCCGCACCGGCGACCCCGGCTGAAGCTCCCGCTGAGGCGGCTGACGCAGGCCCGTCGATCGAAATGTTCACCGTGAACAACCTGTGGATGATGATCGCCGCCGCGCTGGTCTTTATCATGCACCTTGGCTTTGCCACCGTGGAATCCGGCCTTACGCAGTCGAAAAACACGGTGAACATTCTTTTCAAGAATTCACTCATCCCCTGCATCGGCCTGCTGACCTATGCCCTCTGCGGTTTCAATCTCATGTATCCTGGATTCGCCGACGAAGATTCACAATTCTGGTTCAAATTTGCTGGTTTCGGCCTCCCACTACCGGAAAATGGCCTGACTTCTGGATACAACGTCGGTTATACTTATTGGACTGATTTCCTCTTCCAAGCCATGTTTGCCGCCACCGCCGCGACCATCGTGTCCGGTGCCGTCGCAGAGCGTGTGAAGCTGGGAACATTCCTGATCTTCTCCACCCTCTTTGTCGCCGTGGCCTACCCCATCGCAGGCAGTTGGAAGTGGGGCAATGGCTGGCTGAACCGTCTTGAGACTCCCTTCTACGACTTCGCTGGCTCCACTCTCGTCCACTCGGTGGGTGGCTGGGGCGCTCTCGCTGGCGTTCTTCTTCTCGGACCCCGCCTCGGCAAATATACCTCGGATGGCAAAGTGAAGCCCATCCTCGGCCATTCCCTTCCACTCGCCACGATCGGGGTCTTCCTCCTTTGGCTGGGCTGGTTCGGTTTCAATGGTGGTTCGGTCCTCTCCGCTGATCCAGGTTTGGTTTCCCTCACCCTGGTGACCACTTCCCTCGCGGCCGCCGCTGGCGGAGTGGCCTCGGCCATGATCTCGACCATCGTGCTGAAGAAACCTGACCTCTCCATGGCGCTAAATGGTATCTTGGCCGGTCTCGTCGGCATCACCGCTGGTGCCGATCAGATGTCCCCCATGGACGCCATCATCATTGGCGCCATCGCGGGCGTGATCGTGGTGTTCGCCGTCCTGTTCTTTGATAAAATCAAGATCGACGATCCAGTGGGTGCCATCTCCGTTCACTTGGTCTGCGGCATCTTTGGCACACTCGCCGTCGGCCTCTTCGGAGCCAAGGCAGGCAGCGCCCAGCTCATGAGCCAGCTCAAAGGAGTCGCCGCCTATGGTGTCTTCACCTTTGTCTTTGCCTTTGTGCTCTTCTTCGTCCTGAAACTCATCATGGGACTCCGCGTGAGCCCAGAGGAAGAGTCTGAAGGCCTCGACATCGGAGAGCATGGCGGCGTGGCTTATAACATCACTGGGAACCATTGATCAGTTAGCTCAAACCCATTCACTAAGCTCCCCGTTCATGGCTGTGGACGGGGAGTTTTCTTTATGTGGAGATCTGGTGACAAAGTGATCTGAAAAGTTGGCACACGCTTTGCTAAGCCATTCGCTGCAAGCTCTTGTCATGGATTTGACGATCCTTCGACTTCGGGCGCACCAACCTACCAACCTTCACTCTATGACGCCCATCCTTCATCGCTGGCGCACGATTACGTGCGGTATTCTGGCCTCAATCACCTTCGCCACAGGTTCCCTCTCTGCTCAGGAAGCCTCCGCACCAGCTCCGGCTCCCGCCGCAGAAGCTGCCGCGCCAACCATCGAACAACGTGTTTTCGATCTGGAAAAGTACGTCACGAACGGTCAGGCAGGCAAAGACGGTGACAAGGAATGGACATCCAACATCGCCGGACCTGGCCCAGGCCACAATGCCTGGCAGATGACGAGCACTGCCCTGGTCATCTTTATGACCCTGCCCGGTCTCTTCCTATTCTATGGGGGTCTCGTCCGCAAAAAGAACGTCCTCTCCGTGATCGCCCAGTGTATGGGCATCGCTGGTCTGGTGACGATCCTCTGGTGGGCCTGTGGTTACAGCCTCTCCTTTGGTGTGGATGCGAAAAGCCCCTTCATTGGTGACTTCAGCAACGCCATGCTAAAGGGTGTCTCACCCTACGCCTCAGGTGCTGGCTACTATTGGATCAGCGATGCCATGTGGGCCATGTTCCAGCTCAGCTTCGCCATCATCACTCCCGCCCTCATCATCGGTGCCGTGGCCGAGCGTATGAAGTTCATCTCAGTGCTGCTCTTCGTAGCCATCTGGATGTTTGTCGTCTATTTCCCCTTCGCCCACATGGTGTGGAGCACCACAGGTTTCATGTGCGGCCCTTTGAATCCTGAAGCAGCCATCAAGTCCATCGACTTCGCTGGTGGCACCGTGGTTCACATGACCTCCGGCTGGTCTGCCCTCATCCTCTGCATGCTCCTCGGCAAGCGCAAAGGTTACGGCAAAGAACAGATGGCACCTCACAGCATGGTGCTCTGCGCCATCGGCACCGGCATGCTCTGGGTCGGCTGGTATGGCTTCAACGCTGGTTCCGCTCTCGGTGCTGACGGCATCGCCGCCAATGCCTTCATGACCACCACCCTCGCCGCTGCCACCGCTGGCTTCGTCTGGGCCGTGCTGGAATGGATCACCCGTGGCAAGCCTTCCGTGCTTGGTTTCTGCTCCGGCATCGTCGCTGGTCTGGTCGTCATCACTCCTGGCGCAGGGTTCGTCACCGCCACTTCCTCTGTCATCATGGGCGTGGCCGCTGGTGTGGTGCCATTCATCGCCGTCGCCTACCTGAAGAAAATCCTCGGTTACGATGATGCTCTCGATACCTTCGGCGTCCATGGAGTCGGCGGCACTCTGGGTGCCATCCTCACGGGTGTCTTTGCCAGTGCCGAAGCAAACCCAGGGATTGCCGGCCTGCTTGACGGCCTGCTTGCCAATCAGCTCAAGGCCGTGGCTCTCACCATCGTCTGGAGCGTGGTCGCCACCCTCGTCATCACCGTCGTCGTGAAGCTTCTCGTCGGCCTCCGTCCGACCGAAGAAGTGGAGTCCACCGGCCTCGACCTCGCCGAACACGGTGAGTCTGGCTACGAGCATTAATTCAAATCAGGCCATCGCCTGATCAAAACCAAGGCCGGAGCGCATCAAATGCTCCGGCCTTTTTCATGGCCGGAGGAAAAGTCCAGCCACCGGCAGCAGCACCGCCACATCTGCCAGCACGCGATAATCCTCTTCAGACATCGACTTCCGTCTCCAATCCAGGATCAATAAAAAGACAAAACCCACACCGCAGGATGCAGCCAGCACAGTCATCGAGACTGCCAGATTACCACGGACAGCGAGAGCCACGGCACCCATGGCTGCGCCGCCCCCCGCAGCCAGCCAGCGATGATGAACGCTGCGTGTGGAGATACCGGTCAGATTGGAAATAAAGAGACAACTGAGCAGCACGAACTCCACGAAACCTCCCACCGGGTCCGAACCATCGCGGATGAAGCGACTCCAGGCCGTGCAACCGAGCGCGAAGAGCACACCGCCCGCCACGTCTTTGCTGAAGGCGGACCTTACCCGCTCCTGATAACGACGAATCATCAGAAGCAGCAGCACCGACACAATGAGTCCCATCAGGCTGAGTTTGAATCCTGTCTTCATTGGTGCCGTCCCGATGAAAGCCAGCATCCCCAATCCGCCCAGCGGCAGAATGCCACGAAAGAAAAGCTGGCTGCCACTGCCAGCATAGATCGCCAAATAAAAAAAGATCGGTACGAACAACGTCACGCAGTGCCATGTCAGATCTGCTGGCACAATCCAGAAGGCCAGCCAGATCGTAACGACCGCTCCGAGCAGCACGGCAGAGAGCAAAGCCACACGATACCGACGATGAAACCGATGCCGTGCATCCAGCACCGAGTCTGTCTTCCCGCGCGTGTCCAGCAGACGGTCCAGCACATAGATGATCCACACGCAGAGCCCCAGTCCGGGCAGCACACCTGGCATCACAGGCACACGATTCAAATGCGCCAGGCCCAGCATCCAGGCCACAGCCACCACCGGAGCCTCCAGGCTCAGCAAATGGGGCCATCGCCAAAATGGCGCAGGTGTGGAGTGCAATGAAGGTGTGGTCATGAAGGCACTGAGGAGAAAGCGAAAGACCGAGCTTTGCAAGCCTGCCCGCCATCACACGAATATCTCATCTCATCACCACGCCCCGATGGATTCCCGCCCACCTCTCGTAATCTATGCCGCCATGCGCCACGCACTTTTCGTCCTTTGTCTCCTCTCCGCACTCCCTGCCTCCGCTCAAACCGATGTCGCGGGCAACGAGGCCGTGCGCAAGATCATCGAGACACGTCCCGGCCGAGGAGTGATGCGAGACGACACCCCACCCACCGAGCCGCAGGACGCGGTGAAGCTCTTCAAAACTCGCAGCGATGTCGCCATCGACCTCATGGCCTCCGAGCCCGCCGTGGAGCAGCCGCTTTATGTGAGTTGGGACTCTAAGGGCCGCATGTGGGTCACGCAGTATCGGCAGTACCAGTTCCCCGCCGGCCTGAAGATCATCAGCTACGACCAGCACCTCCGCGCCAAGTTTGACAAAGTCCCGCTGCCACCTCCTCGCGGCGAAAAAGGCGCGGACAAGATCACCGTCTTCGAGGACACGGACGGCGACGGCTTCTTCGACAAACACGAAGACGTCATCACCGGCCTCAACATCGCCAGCGCCGCGCTCCACGGCATGGGCCGCATCTGGGTGCTGAATCCGCCTTACCTCCTGAGCTATCCCGATGCCGACTTCGATGCCAAACCCGACGGCGATCCCGAGGTCGAGCTCAGCGGCTTCGGCCTCGAAGACACCCACAGCGTCGCCACGAATCTGCAATGGGGCATGGACGGCTGGCTTTACGGTGCCAACGGCAGCACCACCACGGGCAACGTCAGCAGCGCGAACACCAAGAACGTGAAATGGGAAGGCCAGTGCATCTGGCGCTACCATCCGAGGAAGAAGACCTTCGAAATCTACGCCGAAGGCGGCGGCAACACCTTCAGCCTCGACTTCGACAGCAAGGGCCGCCTCTTCTCCGGCACCAATGGAGCCACCCGAGGCATGCATTATGAGCAAGGCAGCTACGGCATCAAAGGTTGGGGCAAACACGGCCCGCTCACCAATCCGTATGCCTTCGGCTGGTTCGAGCACATGCGCCACGAGGGCGACAACAAACGCTTCCCACAAGCCTTCACCATCTATGAAGGCGGCCTGCTCGGCAGCGCCTACGAAGGCAGAATCATCGCCCCGAACGCATTGCACAATCTTGTCTATGTGAGCGAGCGTCTCCCCGACGGCTCCACCTTCCGCACCAAGGACGAAGAGCAGCTCATCACCACCACAGATCGCTGGTTTCGCCCCGTCTGGGCCGGCGTCGGCCCCGACGGAGGCTTTTACATGGCCGACTGGTATGACACGCGCCTCAGCCACGTGAGCCCCGTCGATGACTGGCACAAAACCAGCGGCCGCATCTACCGCGTCCGCCCCGCCAGCGGCGCACCGAAGCTGAAGCCCTTTGATTTGAGCAAGGCGAGTGGTGAGGAGCTTCTCGGCTATCTCAGCCATCCCAACGAATGGTTCCGCAAACAAGCCATCCATGAGATCGGCTGGCGAAACATGACCGATCTTGTGCCGAAGCTCAAAGCGACGCCTCTCACCTTGGAAACCCTTTGGGCACTGGATGCCCTCAACGCCGTCGAACCTCTGCCGATCAATCATAGCGATCCCTACATTCGTCGCTGGGCTTGGAAGATGGCTGGCGAGAAGCAAATCCTGCCTCCACTCGGCGAAGAAAAGCATCTGGAGGTGTGTGCTCAGATCCTCGCTACCTCGAAGAAACTGCCAAGTGCAGGTGCGCTCTTTCTTCTGCGTACAGGCGACATTGAAGACGAAAGCGGCCATCTCCCATTGCTCGCCTGGTGGGCTCTCGAAGCGAAGGCCGAAAAAGAACGTGAAGCCGTCTTCACCTTCCTCAAAGCCGATCCAGCCTTTCTCCAAACCAAACTCTTCCTCGACCACCTCGCCGAAAAGCTCGCGAAACGCTACGCACTCGCCGGTGGTGAGGAAAATCTCAATTCCTGCGCCGACCTGCTCGCCCTTACCAACGATGAAACCCTGCGCGGCAAGTTCATCGCAGGCATCGCCTCCGCATTCGAAGGCGCGGAGATGCCGAAGCTGCCGGATTCGCTCACCAAGGCGCTCAACGACTACATGGCGAAACAAAGCGGCGGTGATCTCACCCTCGCGCTGCGCAGTGGAAACGCCGATGCGCTCAAAAAGGCGCTGGCGCTGCTTTCCGACAAAAATGCCACAAACACCGCCCGCATCGCCATCGCCAAGACCTTGGCCGAACTCGGCAAACAAGAGGCCGTGATGCCCATGGTCGGCATTTTAAAAGCCACCAACCCGCCCAGCCTCAAACGCGGCATCCTCCAAGCCGCCGCCAAGTTCGACGACAAACGCATCCCCGAAGCTCTCCTGCTCGGTTGGGAAGGTCAGATCGCCGGAGACAAAGCCCTGCGTGAAGACGCGCTCCGCGTCTTGGCCGGACGCAAGGAGTGGGCGCAGATCCTCGTGAGCTTCGTCAACGACTGGAAGGTGCCGGTGAAGCACTTCACCATCGACATCGTCCGCCAGCTCAGCCTGCACAAGGACGCGGACATCGACGCCGCCATCGAGAAGCACTGGCGCGGGCTCCTAATCACCGGCCCCACGCCGGAGAAAAAGAAGGAAGCTGAGCGCATCAAGGCCGTGATCAAGACCGGTCTCGGCGATGCCGAGAAAGGCAAAATCCAGTTCATGGCCCGCTGCGCCATCTGCCACAAACTCTTCGATGAAGGCGGCCAGATCGGCCCCGACCTCACCGGCTACGACCGAGCCAATCCCGACTTCTGGCTCGACAACATGTTCACCCCCAGCCTGGAGATCCGCGAAGGCTTCGGAGCCTACATCGTGAAAACCAAAGGCGGCCAGATCCTCACCGGCCTCATGGATGCCCAGGACGCCAACGGCATAGTCATCAAAGACATGGCCAACAACAAAACCGCCGTGAAGCAGGCCGACATCGAGAAGATGGAGGCATCACCCATCTCCCTCATGCCCGAAGGCCTGACGACTGGCATGAGCGACGCGGACCTGAAGGACTTCTTCGCGTATCTGATGCGGAAGTAGAACGAGCTTCCAAGTTTGAAAACCCGCTTGGACACAGCGCCCACGGCATGGCATCATAGCTGCTGGCTAACCTGCCACCCCGTTCATGCTGACCTCCCGCCAACCCAGCTTCCCGCCCACACGTCCGTCGTGTTCTGGGCGCGTGGCCCCCATTTTGATTATTCTGCTGGCCCTCGTCGTCAGCGGGCTGGCCTTCTTTTTCATCACTAAGCCAAAGCTCGATGAAAAAGCGGCTGCCAAGGTCAAAGAGACGCCCGCGAGTGTGGCTGCCAAACCTGCCCCTGGCGCTGTTGATCCCGCCAAGCCAGTCGTGAAAGCCCCGGCTCCTGCACCCGTAGTGCCGCCTGCTCCACCGCCGCCGAGCTTTGGTTTCGCGCGCCCGCTTGATCTCGGCAAGGAAATGGTCCGTAGTCTCGCCGCAGGTGAGTTTGCCCGTGCTGGCAGTCTGGCCGCCGCCGCCGATCCCGGTCAGGTGCCCGCTGCTACGGCCATGCTGGAAAAGATGGTGAAGGGACTCGGAGCCAAATTGGGCAGTGAGGATCAGGTCGAGATCCTCGGCATGGTGGAAAACAAAACCCGCATCTCCATCCCTCTCACCCTGCCGGGCAGCACGACTCCGATGCGTCTGCAAATGGACCTCGAACGCGATGAGCGCATGGGCTGGAAGATCACCCGCCTCGAACTGCCGAAGGAACTCGCCGCCGCCATCCCCGCCACGCCACCTGCGCCGATGACTGCCGCAACCCCACCTCCTGCTCCAGGTTCTGTTCCTCCAGTTCCAGCATCTCCGGCCACGGCTGGAATGCCGCCCGCGAAGAAACTCTTCGCCGTCACCGAGGGAATGGATGCCCTCACCTTCGGCAGCGACTTCGTCCGCGCGCTGCTGAAGCACGACTTCGTCGAAGCCATGAAGTTTGTGGATGAGAAAAAAGTCCCCGCCGAGCGTCTCGCCGGTCTCTGCATCGTCTTTGAGGAGGGCAAATACGAGTTCAAGCCCACGAAGCCCCTCATCATCACCGTGGCGAACCCGGAAGTCTCCTGGGTCATCGCCCAAGTCCAGTCCCCGAGCCTCCAGCAGAGCACCGAATTCGGACTCGAACTCCAGCGCCCCGGCATCGATCAACCCTGGCGCGTGGTCGGTCTGAACCTCTCCGAGATCCTCGGCTCCTATGCCGCCTCTGCCGCCAAGCTCGGCGTGCCTTACACCCCCATCGTCAGCAATCCCTCGGGCGGTGAATCACTCGCGCTCTATTTTGAATACGATCAGGCCCAGCTCCATCCGCGCGCGCAGAAGCAGTTGGAGATCGTCGCCGGTCTCCTCAAGTCCGACGCCAATAAGAAGCTCCACATCGCTGGTCACACCGACGCGAAAGGCTCTGATGACTACAATCTCCAGCTCTCCCGCTCACGCGCTGACACGGTGAAGACGCAACTCGTCGCCCTCGGCGTTTCCGAAGCCCAGATCATCACCACTGGCCTCGGCAAAGCCCAGCCCCTCGGCCCCAACCAAAAAGCCGACGGCACCGACGACCCCGCCGGCCGCTCGAAGAACCGCCGCGCCGAGATCTACCTGGATTTCTGACGCGCCTTACCGCTGCACCTTCGCGTCGCCGCCCTCGGCGAGCTTCTGCACCTCGATAAGTGTGGCCATACTCGTGTCGCCGGGCGTCGTCATCGCCAGCGCCCCATGGGCCGCACCAAGATCGACCGCCTTCTGCGGGTCTTTTTCCACCAGGAGACCATGCACCAGACCCGCGACAAAACTGTCCCCCGCGCCGATACGGTCCAGGATGTCGAAGCGCGGATAGTTCCGGCTGCGGTAAAAACTGCCCTGGTGGTAGCACAGCGCACCCCAGTCATTCACGGAGGCGGTGTGAACCCGGCGCAGCGTCGCCGCCACCGTTTGCAGGTTCGGGAACTCGGCGATCAGCTTCTGGATCATCGGGCGCAGCTTCGCGTCTTCAGCGGCAAAGATGTCGCTCGGATCCGTCGGCGTCGTGCTTGAGACCGGTGGATCATCGCTCAGCACTCCGATCATGACATCAATGTAGGGTGCCAGCTTGCGATTCAGCGCCTGCGCTGCCGGGAAGCCGCCGCGCTCCTGCCAAAGCGATGGCCGGTAGTTCAGATCGTAGCTCACCGTCACGCCATGGCGCTTCGCCGCTTCACAGGCCTGCACGGTCAGTTCGGCTGTGGACTCGGAAAGCCCGGCAAAGATGCCGCCCGTGTGCAGCCATCGGCAGCCAAGAGTGCCGAAAAGGTGATCGAAGTCATAGTCGCCCACTTTGAGCTGAGACGCCGCGCTCCAGCCACGGTCCACGCTGCCCTTCGCCCCACGCACGCCGAAGCCGCGCTCGGTGAAGTTGATCGGATTCCTCACGCGCTTGCCCATGCCATCATAGGGCACCCATTTGATCAGCGAGGCATCCACGCCGCCCTGGAGGATCAGATCTTCGGTCAGTCGGCCGATTTCATTGTCCGCAAAAGCCGTCAGGATGCCCGCGCGCAGGCCGAAGCAGCGTCGTGCGCCACGCGCTACATTGTATTCGCCGCCGCCCTCCCAGGCTGTGAACTGCCTCGAGGTCCGTACCCGCCCTTCACCGGGATCGAGACGCAAAAGAACTTCGCCGAGGGAAAGGAGATCGTAGTGGGGCTGGCTGGACATGGGGCGGTAGGTATGGAGCGCCTCGGCAGAGATGCAACTGACCTCCAACTCTACGATAGCCCCAAGTGCTTGCCGTCCGGGGTGAGCGTGATTATCTCCGCCCCATGCGCATCCTCCTCGCCAGCGACAAATACAAAGGCTCCCTCACCGCCACTCAGGTGGCGCAGACCCTGCGGCGTGTCTTTGAAAGCGAGATCCCTGGCGTGGTCTGCGACATCTGCCCCATCGCCGATGGCGGCGAAGGCACCACCGAGGCCATGATCACCGCGCTCCGCGGCGAGTGGGTGGAGACGCCCAGCTTTGATGCTCGGGGTCGTCCGATCACCGCCCGGTATGGGCTCATCTTCACCGAGGGGCAAACCGAAGCCGTGATGGAAATGAGCGCTGCCTCAGGCCTCGCCATGGTCAGCGACCTCCCGCTCGACCCCACCACCGCCAGCACCTACGGCACCGGCCTCATGATCCAGGACGCCATCCAGCGTGGTGCCCACAAGATCCTCATCGGCATCGGCGGCAGCGCCACCAATGACGGCGGCACCGGCATGGCCCAGGCGCTCGGCTACCATTTCCTCGATGCCTCCGGCGCTGCCTTGGAAACCCTGCCGCGTGACCTCGATCAGCTCGCCCGCATCGAGCGGCCAGCCGCCCCCACTGTCCCCATCAAAGTCGCCTGCGATGTGAACAATCCCCTCCTCGGCGAACATGGCTGCACGCGCGTGTATGGCCCGCAGAAAGGCGTCACTTGCTTCGACTTCTTCGAGCACCGCCTCGGCAAACTCGCCCAAGTCGTGCAGCAAGACCTCGGCGTGGATGCCGCCGACATCCCCGGTGCTGGAGCCGCCGGCGGACTTGGCTACGGCCTCATCGCCTTCGGTGGCGCGCAGCTCGTCAGCGGTTTCGACCTCGTGGCCGACGCCGTGAACCTCCGCCAGCGCATCGCCGAAGCCGACCTCGTCATCACCGGCGAGGGGAGGCTCGACGCCCAGACACTCCACGGCAAAGGCCCCGTCGGCGTCGCCCAGATGACCCGCGCCCTCGGCAAGCCCGTCGCCGCCTTCGCGGGAGCCATCGACGACTCCCCGGTCCTCCACGCCCACTTCGACCTCGCCCACGCCATCAAGCCCGCCGACATGCCCCTCACCGAGGCCATCGCCCGCGCTGCCGAGCTTCTGGAAACCGCCGCCCGTCAGGCCGTGCCGGAGATCCGGCAACTGCTCGGCATCGCCTGAGCGCAGCGCATGGGTTGGGTGCAGGGCACGGGAATTATTCCATCCTGGTCACATTCTTGGATTGCCTCCCGGAGGCGATCTTGATAATTCGTTATTTATGAGACTCCCGCTCATGCATCGACGCACCCTTCTCGCCTCCACACTTTCAGCCATTGCCGGCTCTGCACTGGGGGCCGAGGAAAGGCTAAATCCACGAGGAGTGCCTCTTTTTCAGGAGCCCCTGGGGTATGACCTCAATGACCTCGAGCCCTACCTGGACTCCCGCACTCTGAAGCTCCACTACCACGAGCACCATGCCCAGCACATACACCAGCTCAGGCAGGCGCTGGATGAGGTGGAACTCTCCGTGGGCAGTGTCACCTCCCTCATGCCCTGCATCATGAGCCTGAACCGCCCTCCTAGCTTCCGCCATTCCATCCTCCGGCTGAGCCTCGCCCGGACAAAGCCCTCCTCCGGCGTCCAGGAGCACCTGCCCGAGCATGTGCAGCAGCTTATCCGCCAGCATGGCGGAGCACACGTCAATCACACCGCCTTCTGGCGCTCCCTGGCTCCGCCGGAAAAGACGCCTCATGGCCCTGATGGACGGGCCGCCCAGGCCATCGACGACGAGTTCGGCACGATCAGCCAGTTTAAAGATGCATTCACCGAGGCCGCCATGAACCACCCCGGCTCCGGCTGGGCCTGGCTCGTTTACCGCCCGGACAGCAGGCTCGTCATCACCACCACCAGGAACGAGGATAATCCCCTTATGAAGGATTTTGTGGATTGGCGGGAGCAGGGCCGCCCCATCCTGGCGCTCGATCTCTGGGAGCACTCCTATTACCTAAAGTACAGAGACAACCGCAGAGCCTACATCGACGCATGGTGGCGTGTGGTGAACTGGAACTACGTCTCCAAAGCCCACGCCATCTGCCGCGGCATCCACGGCCATTGAGGTCTCCTCCCCATTCTCTTTTTGGCTGGCGCAACTAGCCCCCGCTGTGACACGTTTGGTCATCACCCCCCATGATGTCCAGCCTCCGCCTACTCTGCCTAGCCCTCGCCGCCAGCGCCTCCGCCCAGACTCCCGGTGACTGGGTCCACTCACGCGGCAGCGAGTCCATGACCGGCACCTCCCCTGTCGAGCTTCGCTTCCCCATGGAGCTGGCCTGGCAGCACTCCATGATGGAGAAGCCCAAAGGCCAGTCCGAGATGCTCGTCAGCAGCGCCGTCGTCCGCGCGGGCAAAGTCTATGTCGGATGCAAGGACGGCCAGTTCCGTTGTCTCGACCTCGCCAAGGGGGACAAGCTCTGGCAGGCCGAGGGTAAGGGAGCCTTCGATGGAGCCGCCGCCTTCGCCGGGGACCTCGTCATCGCTGGCTGTCAGGACGGCTTCGTTTATGCCTGGAATGCCGAAACCGGCAAGGAGGTCTGGAAGTTCGAGACCGACGCCGAGATCCACGCCGCCGCCAACGTCTGGACCGACCCCGCCACCCAGGTGCAAAAGGTCCTCATCGGCAGCTACGACTACAACGTTTACTGCCTCGACGCCAAGACCGGCACGAAGGACTGGGCCGCAGAGACCGGCTACTACATCAACGGTGGTTCGGCCATCGGCGATGGCATGGTCGTCTTCGGCGGCTGCGACAGCGTCCTCCACCTCCACGATGTCAAAACCGGCAAGGAAGTCCGCCAGATCGAGGTCGGCTCCTACATCGGCAACAACGTCGCCATCGCCGATGGCGTCATCTACGTCTCCCACTACGGCAACCGAGTCGGCGCCTACAGCATGACCGATGGAGCCAAAGTCTGGGAATACGGCGAGCGCGAGTTCGAGTTCTACGCCGCCCCAGCCATCTGGGAAAACGCCGTCTTCTGTGGCGGACGTGACAAGCGCTTCCACGCCATCGACCGCACCACCGGGGCCAAGCTGTGGGAATTCCGCAGCCGCGACCGCATCGACAGCAGCGCCGTTATCTGCGCAGGAAAGTCGGCCATCTTCGGCAGTGACGACGGCTACCTTTACGCCCTCGATCTCAAAGACGGCAAGGAGCTCTGGCAATACGAGGTCGGCGCCCCCATCAAGACCTCCCCCGCCATCGCCGGAGACTACGTCATCATCGGCGCGGATGATGGGAACGTTTATTGCTTCAAGTCCGCCCCCGCAGGCCCCACTGCCGCCCCCGAGGTCAAAAAGCCCTGAGCCATTCCCCCATTGCCATCCCCTGCCCTCCACGCCTTGTTCCACCCGCATGAAGACGACCCCACTGCTCCCCTCCCTAGCCCTCATCGCCCTCGGCGCTTCATTCGCCACCGCTGCCGACTGGCCCCTCTGGCGCGGCCCAACCTATGATGGCATCTCCACGGAGACCGGGTGGAAGATCAGTGCCGAGCCGAAGACCCTCTGGGAAGCCGAAGTCGGTCTCGGCTTCGCCTCCTTCGTCGTCGCCGGAGACCACGTCCTCACCTCCGGCCATGCCGACGGCAAAGACACCGTCTGGTGCCTCCACGCCACCACCGGCAAAGTCCTCTGGAGCCACTCCTACCCCGCCGATCTAGGAGACAAATACTACGAGGGCGGCACCTCGAACACCCCCACCCTCGACGGCGACAAAGCCTACCACCTCTCCCGCTGGGGCGACCTCCTCTGCTTCGACACCGCCACCGGCAAAGTCGCCTGGGAGAAGAACATTCAGAAGGAAACCGGGGCCAACCTCCCCGACTGGGGCTTTGCAGGCGCCCCCCTCGTCCAGGGCAGCCTCCTCATCCTGAACGTCGGCAAAGCCGGCCTCGCCGTGGAGAAAGCCACCGGTAAGATCGTCTGGAAGAGTGAGACCGACAGCGCCGGCTACTCCACCCCCTACCCCATCACCCGAGATGGGAAAAAACTCGTCGTCGTCTCCTCCGGGGACGCCTATTCCGCCGTCCAGGTGGCCGATGGCACCCCCGTCTGGTCCTACCGCTGGGCCACCCGCTACGGCGTCAATGCCACCGACCCCATCCTCAGCGGAGACACCCTCTTCATCTCCACCGGGTATAATAAGGGCTGCACCCTCCTCAAGCTCACCGCCAGCCAGCCCGAGAAGATCTGGGAAAGCAAGGTCCTCAAGAACCAGTTCAACTCCTCCGTCCTCATCGGCGACCACCTCTACGGCATCGATGGCGACCAGAACAGCCGCTGCGCCCTCAAGTGCGTGAAGCTCGCCGATGGCAAAGTCGCCTGGGAAGAGAAGAGCATCGGCTTCGGCTCCCTCATGGCCGCCGATGGCCGCCTCATCATCCTCACTGAGAAAGGCGAGCTCGTCATCGCGGGCATCACCCCCGAGAAGTTCGACGAACAAGCCCGTGCCCAAGTCCTCAGCGGCCGCTGCTGGAGCGCCCCCGTCCTCGCCAACGGCCGCCTCTACGTGCGAAACGCCCCCGGAAAAGTCCTCTGCCTGGAGGCCAAATAGGACACCTAGGCCTGCCGCTGTCCCCGCCCCCATGCGTCCATGCCCCCTGGGTACGAGCGACGGACCCCCTGGGTACAAGTGACGCCCCCCTGGGTACGAGTGACGGACCCCTGGGTTCTGGAGCTGAAATCCCTCCGTATCGTCTTCACTTACCCACTTGATGATTCTTCACACCCCCTCCACCTAGCGTTACTTTTCGCCCATCCCAGCCGTTCCACCCCGCATGCCCCTCCCGACTGTCCGCTTTAAGCACGCCCGCTTCTCCGCCCGCTTCCCCGAGAGCTACCGCTACTCCCGCTCTCATTACTGGATGGCTCCCGTGGAGGGGCAGGAGGGGCTCTGGCGCGTGGGGTTCACCAAATTCGCCACCCGGATGCTCGGGGAGCTCGTGGACTCCGACTGGAAGCCCAAGGAGGGGGAGCCCGTCGAGCCCGGCCAGACCATCGGCAGTGTCGAAGGCTTCAAGGCCGCCTCAGACGTCTATTGCGTCATGAAGGGCAGCTTTGTGGAGGGGAACCCCTACCTGAAGGAGGATGCCTGCGTCGTCCGCAGTGACCCCTATGAAGTCGGCTGGCTCTACTCCGTGCGGGGGGAGCCCGAGGACGAACACTTGGACGTCCACGGTTACATCACCCACCTGGGCGCCATCATCCAGCGCATGGCCGAAGAAGGCCACGGAGAGGAAGGCACCCCCGAAGACTGACCGCAGGCAGCTAAGTCTGGACGATCAGTTCACAACCCGAAGGCGGCATCCATCTCCTTTGCCACTCCGGTGAGGTAGGCCAGATCTCCACCGGCGACTTCGGCGGCCAGCCAGCCATGGAAGTTGATTTCGTGCAGGGCTTTGCGCACATCGGCATAGTCGATGTCGCCCTGGCCGATGGGGGTGAACTTTCCCTGCGCACGGGAGAAGCCCTTCACATCCAGCTTCAGCACGCGGTGCCCCAGTTGGCGAATCCAGCCGCCCATGCTGCCGTATTTCCAGTGGTTGCCGATGTCGAACTGCATGCCCACCCAGGGGGAGCGGAATTCATCGACGTATTTGACGAACTTGTCCGCCGTCTGGTTGGAGTCGCCTTCGTGGTCGTAGCAGAACTGGTTCCACACGTTTTCGATCACGATCTGCACGCCAAGCTCCGCAGCCAGAGGCACCGCTTTGGCGATGTTCTCCACCGAGCGGCCCCAGATCTCGTTCTCAGGACCATCCTCGCCTTTACCCACCACGAGCAGCACGCTGTGACCGCCCACGGCGCGGGTGTCGCGCAGTGCTTGCTTGAGATTCTCCAGAGCCTTGGCCCGGGTCTCCGCATCCGCACTCGTGTGGCGGATCTGCCAGTGCTGGCCGCAGACGCTGCCATCCACAGGCAGGCCGGACTCGGCGATGGCCGCCTTCGTTTCCTCCACCTTGTCACCGGGGAATCCCATCTCCACGCCCATGAAGCCGGCGGCCTTCGCCATCTTGAAGCGTTCCGTCAGGCTCCCGCCTTTGATCATGCCGATCTTGAGTGTCTTGTAGATCCTGCCGGCGAGGGCATCAGGGATCTTCGGGTCCGCGCGTAGTGTGGCGGGAGCGGCCAGAGAGACAGCGGCAATGGAGGCGTGACGGAGAAACTGACGTCGGCTGGTAAGTGGGGTGGATGGGGACATGCGCTGGGACTACGCGCCAGCCGCCGTGCTCCAATCATGAAGGAAGCATTTTGGCCAATGCCCGTGAATCTCATCTTGCCATGCCCACGGTCCGCCATGCAGACTCCTGACCTCACCATGCGCTTCCTTTTCGCCACCCTCCTCCTCACCGCAGCCGCCAGCGCCGTCACGCCGGATGGCAGACATAAACTCGTCCTCATCGCCGGCAAGCCCTCGCACCCGCCCGGGATGCATGAGTTTAAAGCCGGCACCACCTTGCTGGAGAAATGCCTCGCCACAGTGCCTAACATCATGGTGGACCGCCATGAGATGGGCTGGGTCAGGGACGAGGCGGCTTTTGATGGTGCAGACGCCGTGGTGATCTATGCCGATGGTGGCAAAGGGCATCCAGCAGTGCAGGGCACACATCTGGAAACCCTGCGCGGACTCATCGCCAAAGGCGTCGGCTTCGGCGTCATGCACTATGGCGTGGAGGTCGTGCCTGAACTCGGAGGAGCGGAGTTCAAGGAATGGCTCGGCGGACACTACGAGAACAGCTTTTCCTGCAATCCGATCTGGGAGCCCATGTTCACAAGCTTCCCAGCTCACCCCATCACCAGCGGCGTGAAACCTTTTCAGATCGAGGATGAGTGGTACATCAACATGCGCTTCCGCCCCGCTTTCAAGGACGGCATCGCCGCCGCAGAAGACGCTGGCATGAAGTTCATGCCCATCCTCGTCGCCACTCCTCCAGACGCCACGCGTGACGGCCCCTACGTCTATCCAAAAGGGCCTTATCCACACATCCAGGCTGAGAAAGGCGCGCCTGAAGCCACGATGTGGGCCGTGGAGCGGGCCGATGGAGGTCGCGGCTTCGGCTTCACCGGCGGTCACTTTCATAAGAACTGGGGTAATGCCGACTTCCGCAAAACCATCCTCAATGCCCTGCTCTGGATCAGCAAAGTCGAAGTCCCCGCAGAAGGTGTCGCCTCCACAGTGACTGAGGAGGATCTCAAGCAGAACCTCGACGACAAGCCCGCTCCGAAGCCCAAAAAGACCGCCATGCTCACCCCAGGCGTGTTTCAGCGCTAACCAACAACCAGACGCGCTGAAAAGTCCAAGGAAGGGGATAGGGCTTCCGCACGGCTAAATCCCGGTCACTTTGCCCCCACGCTTTTCAACTCCGTTTCCGACCACATCATCATGCGGCCTTTTTCCTGCTCGCGGATCGCGGTGACTGATTTGGTTTCGACGGCTCCGGCGGTGTGTTCCCACTCGCGGCGGATGTAGGTGAGGACACCGGCGATGTCTTCGTCGGTGAGCTGGGGCA
>CAYMHJ010000092.1:0-20818 GCA_964390165.1 uncultured Prosthecobacter sp.
AAATCCGCCGTGGAAGCGATTGATTGCGTCACGGAATCAATTCGTTCCGTCACGGAATCGGTTGATTCCGTCATCGATTTAACCGTTTCCATCATGGAAACGATCGTTTCCGTCGCGGAATCAACCGTTTCCGTCGCAGAAACGATTCGTTCTGTCATGGAATCGGTTGATTCCATCATGGACTTAACCGTTTCCGTCATGGAATCGGTTGAATCCGTCACGGATTTAACCGCTTCCGTCGCGGATTTAACTGCTTTTGCGGCTCATTCGAGCTTTTTCAGCAGGGCAAGAAATGCCTCCGCCCTGCCAATGATCCCTTCTGTCCCGGACGTGAATACCCACGACGGTGAACCAAGAGACAGACACGCGATCTCAGCACCATTTTCATCTCTTGCGTTGATTTGAAGCGTTAGGTTAGGCTCAGGCCATGTTTTCTTCCCCCGAGAATCCTGACCGCCAGATCGACCGCATGGCGGGCTGTGCAAGCATGGGGCTGTGGGTTTGGAAGTGGGTGGAGCGAGCGCTCGTGACCGTGGTTTTAATCTATCTGGCCCTGGTTCTGCACAGTATATACCAGGGCTATTGGTGGAGGGCGGCAACTCATGGCAAAGCTCCGCTCAAAGACCTCCAGGTCGCCTTGGGCTTCTTCAAAACCGAGTACGGTGAACTCCCGATCAAGCCCAACGAATCCCAGATCATCCGCACAGAAGGAACACTTCTTTTGACACTGCTGGGTGAGAAGACCGCAGCCAACCCGCGCGGCATCAAGTTCCTCGACGCTCCCATCGCCCGCTATGGCAAGTATGGTCTGATCCATCTCGATCCTGAGGTTCAGTCCCTCACGCCTGAAACCGCCCTCGTCGATTCCTGGGGCGAGCGATACTACCTCCTTCTCGAATCCACCGGTGATAACCGCATCCCGAACCCCGAGCGTCTGCCCGGAGCCACCGGCAAGGCGACTCAACGTGCCCCGGAGTTCATCCCCGCCTCCGCCATCATCTTCTCCTCCGGCCCCGACAAAGATCCCAAGACCTGGGACGACAATGTTTGCAGTTGGCGGTGATCCTGAAGCCTCCCCCGGCGAAGACACAACCCATCTTCACTCATCGAATGGAAAACCGCCAGGGTCGGACCCTTTATGCTGCTCAAAGTCACCCACGCCAAGGGGAACTACGGGCAGGCGGCGGCGCAGATCGCCTCGGCGGCGTTGACGGGGAAATCCTCGATGAGCAAGATGGATGTGCCTTCGTTCTGCTTCATGGCGGGGACGCGGGTGCAGACGAGTCGGGGGCTGGAGAAGATCGAGAGCCTGCGCGTGGGCGGGCGGGTGCTGGCGGATGAGTCGGCGGCGGTGCGGCCCACGGCGGTGCGTGCCGGGGAGTGGCGGCGGGTGGAGTTTACGTTTGCTGATCCGCACTCGCGGGATGGGCGGCCCTGCCGCGTGGTGCTGCTGCGCTCCGCCGGGTATGCTGAAAGACCGATGTCGGTTCGTGCCGGATGACGAAAAGGATCACTCGCCACCCTCGGCACGCTCCTGCTGGCCGACGAAGGCTTCCTTCATGGCAGCGACGGCGTAGTCGCGGTTGAGCTTGGTGATCCAGCGGACGCTGATCTCTTTCGGACAGGCGGCCTCGCACTCGTATTGGTTGGTGCAGTTGCCGAAGCCTTCTTTGTCCATCTGGCGGACCATGGCGAGCGTGCGTTTGTCCTTCTCGGGCTGGCCTTGCGGCAGTGAGTTGAGCTGCCCAGCCTTCGCCGAGACGAAGAGCATGGCACTGGCGTTTTTGCAGGAGGCGACACAGGCACCACAGCCGATGCAGGCGGCGGCATCCATGGCAGCATCGGCCACTTCTTTGCCGATGAGGATGGAGTTGGCTTCAGGAGCGGAACCGGTGCGGACGGTGACGAAACCACCGGCCTGCTGGACGCGATCGAAGGCACCACGATCGACGATGAGATCCTTGATGACCGGGAAAGCCGTGGCGCGGAAGGGCTCGATCCAGATGGTGTCGCCCGTGCGGAACTTGCGCATGTGGAGCTGGCAGGTCGTGGTGGCTTTTTCAGGACCGTGGGGCACGCCGTTGATCTGCATGGAGCACATGCCGCAGATGCCTTCGCGGCAGTCGTGGTCAAAGGCCACAGGCTCCATGCCATTGGCAATGAGACGCTCATTGACGATGTCCATCATCTCCAGGAAGGAGGCATGATCGGGGATCTCGGGAGCGTCGATGTCCTGAAAGTGGCCCGGTTGACCACGGTTCTGACGCCAGACTTTGAGTTGGAGGTTGAGGAGGGACATGAGGGAGACGAGGTAGGTGTGAAAAAGGGTCAGGCAGCCAGGGCGAGATGGTCGATCTCGTCGCTGATCTGGCGGAGGTTCAGATGAATCCAGCGGGTGTCGCCGACATAGTAGTCGAGAGCCTCAGTCGCGCGCTTTTGAAGCTCGGGCGAGGTGAAGTAGCGATGCTGCGCGAGAGCGAGAATGTCCGCCTGATCATTCGGCGAAAAGCGGGAGAGCTTCGAGACTGCGAGATCCAGCGGGCAGAAGACGAGCAGATGGATCAACCGGCGTTCATTGCCAATGCCATCCCAGGCTTCACAGCACTGGCGGTGTTCAGGATGCAACAGTGCAAAGGTGTCGTTGTAGTTCGGGTCGAGGTAAATGGAGGAGCGGCTGTTGTCCTCGCGCAGGTAATCGACCACGAGATCCTTGTAAGGTAGCAGAAGGCGATGGGAGAAGCTGGCGTCCACATCATCCGTGTAGCGGGTGCCGCAGTGGTAGTGAACGGCCATTCCGCCTGCGAGATACATTTTCATCGGCTCACCTGCGTAGCTGCTGGCACGCAGCACGGCGTCGAGCTTGTCCATCAATTCCCTCATGGCCTGAGTCAGCTCAGGATGCAGTTCATGCATGGCCAATCCTCCTCTTCAAAAGGTTGGCGAAGCGGGAGCAATCGAATCCGATCTGGCTCACGAGTTCAGCGAATTTGATCTGGGAAGCTTCGAGAAGCTTCCCAGCAACATCGACGAGTTGCTGCTTGTGACCGAACCAGTCCACTCCACCCAAAAACAGGCAGGTGGCGGCCAGCTCTTCCCGGCTGACGATCCGCGACTCCAGCCAAGCCGATTCCTGAAACGCACCTTGCTGGCGTGCGCAGAAGTCGAGCAATTGAGCTTCGGATTCGCGGGTCATCGGAGACTTGGGTTACTTGTAGCTGCGCACGGCGAGGTGGACTTCCTCGAAGGTGAGGGGCTCTTTGTTCAGCGTGGGCTTGGCGAGGTCGCCGGAGTATTCCCAGGCGGCGGCATAAGCGAAGTTTTCGTCATCGCGCTTGGCTTCGCCATCGGGGTACTGATGCTCGGTGCGGAAGTGACCGCCGCAGCTTTCCTCACGGTGGAGGGCGTCCTGGCAAAGGAGTTCGGCGAACTCCATGAAGTCTGCCACACGACCGGCTTTTTCGAGTTCGGGGTTCGCGGCGTCGCCGGAGCCGGGGACGATGACGCTGTTCCAGAACTCTTCGCGGAGTTCGGGGATCTTGCGGAGGGCTTCTTCAAGGCCGGCTTTGTCACGAGCCATGCCGCATTTGTCCCAAACGAGGAGACCAAGTTCGCGGTGGAAGCTGTCCACGCTGCGTTTGCCTTTATTGCCGAGGAATCGGCTGGTGCGGGCCTTCGAGTCTTCGAGAGCTTTTTGGAACTCAGGATGGCTGGTGGTGACGCTGCCGGGAGTCTGAGTGACGAGATAAGGTGCGATGGTCGTGGGGATAACGAAGTAGCCATCGGCAAGGCCCTGCATAAGAGCGGAAGCACCGAGGCGGTTCGCGCCGTGGTCGGAGAAGTTGGCTTCGCCAAGCACGTGGAGGCCTTGGAGGCTGCTCATGAGATTGTAGTCCACCCAGAGACCGCCCATCGTGTAATGCACGGCTGGGTAGATGCGCATGGGCTGTTTGTAGCCGCTTTCGCCGGTGATCTTTTCATACATGTCGAAAAGATTGCCGTAACGCTCGGCGATGGTCTTCTGACCGAACTGGCCGATGGCTTCCGCGAAGTCGAGATACACGCCACGTCCGCCAGGGCCGACGCCGAGACCTGCATCGCAGGCTTCCTTGGCGGCGCGGGAGGAAATGTCGCGCGGGGCGAGATTGCCGAAGCTTGGGTATTTGCGCTCCAGGATGTAGTCGCGGTCCGCTTCAGGGATCTGAGCGGCGGGTTTGCCGACATCGGCCTTATTCTTCGGCACCCAGATGCGTCCGTCATTGCGAAGCGACTCGGACATGAGTGTCAGCTTGCTCTGATATTCGCCGCTGACGGGGATGCAGGTCGGGTGGATCTGCGTGTAGCAGGGGTTCGCGAAATACGCGCCCTTCTTGTGGGCACGCCAAGTGGCGGTGACATTGCAGCCCATGGCGTTCGTGGAGAGGTAGAAGACATTGCCGTAGCCGCCGGTGCAAAGCAGCACCGCGTCTCCCGCATGGGCTTCGATCTTTCCGGTGACGAGGTCACGCGTGATGATGCCTTTGGCATGTCCATCGACGACCACGACATCGAGCATCTCGGTGCGGGGATACATCTTCACGCCGCCGCGATTGATCTCCTTGTTCAGCGCGGAGTAAGCGCCAAGAAGGAGCTGCTGTCCGGTCTGACCGCGAGCGTAGAAAGTGCGACTGACTTGGGCTCCACCGAAGGAGCGGTTGGCGAGAGCACCGCCGTATTCGCGGGCAAAGGGCACGCCTTGGGCCACGCATTGGTCGATGATGTTCACGCTGACTTCAGCGAGACGATGCACGTTGGCCTCACGGGCACGGAAGTCACCACCTTTGACGGTGTCGTAAAAGAGACGATGCACGCTGTCGCCGTCGTTCTGGTAGTTCTTCGCGGCATTGATCCCGCCCTGGGCGGCGATGGAGTGGGCACGGCGCGGGCTGTCCTGGAAGCAGAAGCACTTCACATTGTAACCCAGCTCAGAAAGCGTGGCGGCGGCGGCGGAACCAGCCAGTCCACTGCCGACGACGAGCACGGTGTATTTGCGCTTGTTCTTCGGGTTGATGAGCTTGGAGTCCTGCTTGTGCTTGGACCACTTCATGGCCATCGGGCCGGAGGGAATCTTGGAGTCTATTGCCATGGCGAGAAAGAGCTGAGAGCGAAGAGCAAAGGGCGGAGAGAAAGCGATGGATTAGCGTCCGTAGCCGAAGAGCCAGATGGCGATGGGTATGGAGCAGTTGCCCACGAGGATCAACGTGGCGTAGGCGTGACCGAAGAACTTGAAGACCGGCGCATTGCGATGCGTGGTGAGGCCGAGCGTCTGGAAGAGACTGCTCACGCCATGGCTGAGGTGGCTGTAGAGCAGCACCATGGCGATGATGTAGAAGATGGAGGCCGGAGCCCAGGAGAAGCCGTCGATCACCATCTTATAGACATTGTGCACGGACTCGCCGTGGAGATCGATTTTGTACGCCGCGCTGTCGTATTCATTGCCGATACGCGCGGTGAAGTGAAGGAGGTGATACACCACAAAGGCCAGGATGGTCAGGCCGCTCCAGATCATCGTGTGGGAGGCCTTGCTGGAAACCTGTGCCTTATGCTTGGCATAGGCATCTTTGCGAGCCTCGCGGTTCTGCTTCGTGAGATGCACAGTGGCAATGATATGGATGCCCACGGCTGCGAGCAATCCGAGGCGGGCGATCCACACGCCTGCTCCGTGGAGCGAGGTTTGCAGCAGGTGTCCGTATTCATTGATGGCATCCTGTCCGGCAAAGATGAGCAGGTTGCCGATCATGTGCCCGAGCACAAAGACGACGAGGGCCGCGCCAGTGACGGCGACGAGAAGTTTCTTGCCAATGGAGGAGGCGTAGAAGCGGGAAAGGGAGTCAAAAACAGCGCTCATGGGGGACGGGGCGGGCACATTGGCAATACGACACCCCACCGCAAGCAGCACCTGCAATTTTCCGGCTTTTCTTGTCTAACTTTGGCCTTCGCCTGTGCCTTTCGTATCAGTTTCATGCACACCAGCGCTTTGTCGGATCACGCCGATGGAATGTCCGCGCTGGTTTTCGCGTTGATGTCTTCCTTCACGCTCTTCATCCTGCTGCCAACCATGCTCCGCACCTCATTCCTCATCGCCGCCGCCGCCGTCACCTGCACCGTCGCCCTCGCCCAGACACCTGCGCCACCTCCGGGGCATGATCACAGCATGGAGATCCCCGGTTTGAAAAAGGAACTCTTCGCCGGCATCACCGCCGAAGATCTCCTCTGTCCCGGGACCGAGCCAGGCAGCGTAAAGGTCACCCTCGTCGCCACCTTCAATGCCGCGAACTACGGCATGAACTTCAACGGCTACTCCCATGGCAAGGCCGTGCTGACCATCCCCGTCGGCACGAAGGTAAACGTCACTTTCATCAATCCCAGCCCCGTGCCGCACAGCGCCATCGTCATCGACAAGCCCGACACAAAAAAGCTGCAAATACCCGAGCCTTGGTTCCCAGGCGGCGCGAGCACGAAACACCTCATGGGACAGACCATGGGCAAGAGCGAATTCAGCTTCACCGCTGACGAAGCGGGTGAATACGCCCTCGCCTGCGGCTTCCCCTCCCACGCGGTGGCAGGCCATTGGGTGGCTTTAAACGTCAGCGCCGAAGCGAAAGTGCCCACGATCCAGTTCGGCGATCAGCCGGCGAAGGAAGTGAAATGATGAAAAGCTTTCGCTGCCTGAAGATCCCAGCTTCGGGTAAAACGACAACCATGCAGGGTGAAAAGTCTTGAGGTTGAACTGACGGACACTGATGCTGTCGGAAGGCAGGTCTCACCTCCAACGCCCCCCGCATGACTCGCCCCCCTTCCCTATCCGCTGTGCTTCAGTGGGCATTGCCTGAGGCTGTCTGCGTACTGGACGGATGGTCGATCAGGGGAGAGGGAAATCGTAACTGCGAGGCACTGCCCTCGACGAGTGTGTCTGAGCAGAAACGGACAAAGCTGCTACACGCGCAGAAGCTGGAGCGTGCCCGGCCTGAGGCGCAGAAACATGCCTGGGAGGACATGCTGGCGGGCCGCCCCTTTGTACTGGTGGCAGATGGCAGGGCGCAGCGCTTTACGCTTTCACTCTCTGAAGTGTATGTGGATGCCGGAGAGGCCGCGCAGCGCCTACGGAGGATCGCCGCGCAACCCGATGCGCGCAACCTGATGGAGGTGGCAAAAAAGGAAGCAGGCAAAGCGCGCACGAAGCTGGTCCTTTACCCTGAAGGACGCGCCGGAGAAGCCAGTGCCCGGCATTTCCTGAACTCACGCCTGCTTGTGCAGACCACCGACCGCAGCACGGCGCTGGCGACTCTGCAGCAGCTTGGACTGCGGGTGGTGAGCGAGCCGGACTACTCGCCTGGCAGCTTGATCGTAGAACCTGCGGGAGCAGACGCTGAGTCCATCCTCAGAGCCCTGGCGGTGCTCACCGGCGCTCCGGGGGTGAAGTCGGCGGGGCCGCTGCTCGGGCGTTACCATCAAAAGCACCTCGTGCCGAATGACACGCTTTTCGCCCAGCAGTGGCATTTGAAAAACACTGGCCAGGGTGGCGGCAAGGTGGGGTCTGACATGCGGGTGGAGAATGTATGGAACACCTATAGAGGAAATGGCATCCGCATCGGCATCGTGGATGATGGACTGGACATCCTGCATCCCGATCTGGCACCGAATGTGGACAGTGTGGCGAACCACTACGACTGGAATGATAATCCCCCGGACCTGGACCCCTCTCCTCTGCCTAACACGGATACGTTCCTGGATGACTCGCACGGGACCGCCGTGGGCGGAGTGGCTGCTGCGCGGGGAAACAATGGCGCGGGCGTCTCCGGCGTGGCGCCGGAAGCCACGCTGGTGGGCTTCCGCCTGATCTCCAGCCAGGACCCGGACGGCACCACGGATGAAGATGACGCCGAGGCGATGTCGCGAGGCAAAGATGTGATCCATATCAAAAACAACAGTTGGGGCACGGGAGCACCCGCCTGGGTGACGACTCCCGCCGGCCCTCTCATGGAAGCCGCCCGGGAGGATGCGGCGAACACTGGAAGAGGCGGCAAAGGCACCATCTATGTCTGGTCTGCTGGCAATGGACGGGACGACGGCGAGCAGGGGCAGAAGGACGGAGCCACGAACTCCATGTTTGTCACCACCGTGGGAGGCACCGACAATCGAGGTAATCTCGCCTTTTACAGCGAGGGCGGCTCTCATCTCGTGGTCTGCGCACCCACCAGCGGTGGTTCTCTCGGCATTTACTCGACTGACCTGCGTGGCAACGACGGGTATAATCGTACCGGCACGGCTCAGGGAGAACCTGCGGACCGGAACTACACGGACAGCTTCGGTGGCACCTCCTCATCCTCCCCTGCGGTGGCAGGCGCAGTGGCCCTGATGCTGGAGGCGAATCCCGAGTTGAACTGGCGGGATGTGAAAGAGATTCTGCTGCGCTCGTCCGTGCAGCTTTTCCCCACAGATGCTGGCTGGGTCACGCGAGATGGCGGAAACTCCTCGCTGGCGCGCATCAAACATCACGAGCGCTACGGTGGCGGTCTCATCGACACACAGGCCGCCGTAGCCCTCGCGGAGAGTTGGCAGAGCCTCGGTCCCATGAACCAAATGGAGCGTTCTGACTCTCTCTTCCGCTCCATTCCGGACAACAACAGCAATGGCATCAACATCACCTTCGATTTTAGTTCCTTCGGCCAAATGCGCATCGAACACGCGAAACTCAGGCTCGATGTGACCCATGCTTGGCGTGGAGACCTGGAGATCACTCTCCGCTCCCCCACCGGAACTGTCAGCACCCTGGCCAGCAGGGAGTCCGCAGACGATGGACTCGATTATGAAGACTGGATCTTCACCAGTGTCCGTCACTGGGGTGAGGCCGGAGTCGGACTTTGGACGCTAACCATCAAGGATCTGAGCAGCAGGGACATCGGCTTTTTCCATTCAGCCACACTGAGCCTCTTTGGCACTGATGCCTCTGCTCCTCAGATCATCTCCCACACTCCAGGCCCGCTTTTCCTCCGCAGTGGCGATCCTCTGAATTTGACGGCCCAGGGCTCTGGTGGGGGACATCTCGCCTACATCTGGTCGCGCGATGGCTCGAACCTCAGTGGAAGCGCCGCAGACCTCGACTTCCCCGCCGTGACCACCAGCCATGGCGGCACCTACCGGGTGACCGTCGCCAATGTCGGCGGCACGGACGTCTCAGATCCCATCCTCGTCGGTGTCGTCGGTCCGCAAAATGCCACGGGCGTCGTGAATCAGGATGCCACGCTCAGCCTCTTCATCAATGTCCGTGGACCAGGTCTGAGCTACCAGTGGCGGCGTGAGGGCGTGGATCTCGTGAACGGAGCCAGGCCCGGTGGCGGCACCATCACCGGAGCCACCGGCCCGACTCTCAGCATCTCCCACATGCAGCCTGCTGATGAAGGGGACTACACCTGCGTGATCAGCATGGCGGGAGTTGTCGAGCCCATCGAGAGTAATGCCACCGCCGTCACCGTCCGTGTCAAACCCGTGCTCGAGGTGCCCGCCCTGAACACTGGAGTGCGCAACAGTCTCGTGAACTTCGGCTTCACTGCAACGAACAGCCCGACCAGCTTCAAAATCACCGGTCTGCCCGCAGGTGTCACCTACAACACCACCACCGGCGCCCTCGGAGGCCGCCCCGGCAAAGCAGGAAGCTATCTTTTCAAAGTCACCGCCAGCAATGCCGCAGGCACCAGCGCGGAGATCCAGGTGCCCTGGACAGTCGATGAGTTCCCAACCCAGGCCGTCGGCACCTGGGAGGGTACCATGGACCGCAATGCCGATCTGAATCAAAAGCTCGGAGGTCGCTTCAAGATCACCGTCACCAGCACCGGTGCGTATTCCGGCAGCCTCACCCTAGGCACGCGCAGCGTCTCGTGGAAGGGCTTTGTCGATGCCCTGCCTGGCGGGGCGAACCCCACCACACCGCTAAGCATTTCTCTCGGCAAAAATGTCACTCCGCTGACCGGCTCCTTCACGCTCGACTTTGGCGCGAAGACCCTCGCAGGCAGCTTCTCCGACACACGACCGACCACACTGACCAGCTTCACCGCCGTGCAGCAGACTTGGAGCAGCAAAAACAAACCGGTCACGGTGAAGACGATTTACAATGCCGCACTGCTGCCGCCTGCCGAGCACCTCGGAGTCGTCGCCTATCCGCAGGGCAGCGGCCACGCCGTGCTCAGCCTTTCCACCAGTGGCGTCGTCGCCTGGGCCGGCAAGACTGCCGACGACACCAACTTCACCGGCAGTTCCGCCCTCGGAGTCGCCGGCCAGACCTGCCTCCACGTTCTGCTTTACTCAAAGTTCGGCAGTCTCCAGGGCTGGAGCACCATCGCCCTCGGCAGCGGTCTGACCGACGGCACCCTGAGCTGGTATAAAAACAGACCCAAGGCCACCACCCGCAGCTATGCCGCAGGCATCCCCGAGCACGACCTCACTGTCCGGGGTGCCCGCTACACGAAGCCCGGCACAGGCGTCATGCTGCTCGGCCTCACGCCGCCGCCCCTCGCGACGGATCAAAATGCTCGCCTGCTTTTCACCAGTGCCCCACTGACCGGACCGCTCCAGCAGACCTTCCACCTCACCACCGCGAATGCCGTAAAGATGCCTGCAGGAGCCACGCTCAACCCTCAGAGTGTCAAACTCACCCTCGCCGCCGCCACCGGCAAATTCACCGGCAGCATTATCTTCAAGGACAACGATCATTTCGATGCCACCCCGCCCATCGCCGTCATCACCCGCACTGCGAAGTTTGCCGGACTCCTCGTCACTCGTCCCGATTTGAATCAGGGCATCGGAGCCTTCAACTTAGCCGAACTCCCCGACACACCCGGCGAAAAAAGCACCGCCACTCCGATCGTGTCCGGCAAGGTCGAGATCCTGCCCCCGCCGTAAAACGAGTTTCCAACTCGGACGTGAAAAGCAACGGGGCGGGATGTCATCCCGCCCCACCAGCGCTCGAAATGGAAAGTTCAGTTACAGCGACTTATTTCCTTTCACGATCTCATCGTAAATCCAGGCATAGGTCTTCTCCATGCCGTCGCGCAGACGCACATTTGGCTCCCAGTCGAAGACCTCTTTGATGAGCGTGTTATCACTGCTGCGGCCATTCACACCCTTCGGTGCATCGAGCTTGTAGCTGCGCTGGAGCTTCACTCCAGCGATGTCTTCGACGATATCGACGAGCTGATTGATGCTCACCATCTCGGCGCTGCCGATGTTGATGGGTTCGATGAAGTCGCTGTTCGTCAGCATCTGCGTGCCATGCACACAGTCGGTGATGTACATGAAGCTGCGGGTCTGCTCGCCCGTACCCCAGATATCGATCTCGAGTTTGCCGCTAAGTTTTGCCAGAGCTACCTTGCGGCAGACAGCGGCGGGGGCCTTCTCGCGCCCACCATCCCAGGTCCCGAAGGGGCCATAGACATTGTGATAGCGGGCCACACGGGCCTTCAGCCCGAAGTCCTCGCGGAAGTGGCGGCACATGCGCTCGCTGAAGAGCTTTTCCCAGCCGTAGCCATCTTCCGGCAATGCCGGATAAGCATCGGCTTCCTTCAGCGCGGGAACATCGAAGGTCTTCTGCTTGTCGCCATTGTAAACGCAGGCGCTGGAGGCGTAGAAGAAGCGCTCCACACCACAGTCACGCGCGGCCATGCAGAGGTGCGTGTTGATTAACACGCTCAACATGCAGAGAGCTTTGTTGTTCTCGATGAAGCCCATGCCGCCCATGTCAGCAGCCAGATTGTAGAGCGTGTGAGCGCCTTTCGCCGCAGCGTAACAGGCGGCTTTTTCCTGGAGATCGAGCACGAGGTTCTCCACATCCTCAAAGCGCTGATACCATTGGTCGAAGGGCTTTTGATCGACAGCCCGGATGCGTGTGTAACCCTGGGCGCGCAGATCCGCCACGAGTGCGCCGCCGATGAAACCGCCTGCCCCGCAGACGCTGATGAGTTGGTCTTTAGCCATGAAAAGGAAGAACTTGGGAATAAAACAAAAAGAGGCGCGATTATTGAAATCCCGCCTCCGAACACAAGCCGTGATTGCTGAGTCAATCAACCACTTGCAGCACACCAGACAGCGCGCCGGGTCCGAATGCGCCAGACATCCCGTGCCATGCGCCAGGAATCCCGCAGCAGACTCACCTTCCCGCCTGAGACTTCGTGCCAGTCGATGGGCACCTCCTGGATGGCGCATCCCGTGTCCAGCAGCGCCACCATCAGTTCCACATCAAAGGCAAAACCACGCACCTCAAGCCGCTCCGCGACGCGCTCGAAAGCGGCCCGTGGCACCAACTTCAACCCGCACTGGGAATCATAGACCGGCACATCAAGCAACTCCGACACCAGCGTGGCATACACACGTCCGAGCAGATGCCGCTTTAGCAGCCGGTCCACCCGCCGCCCCAGCATCTTAATCCGCGATGCAAACAAGGCTGGCCTGGCATTCGTCATTCGGAATTCGGAATTCGTCATTCCCACCAGCCGCGCCACTTCTGCCGCCGGGCAGGCTCCGTCCGCATCCACAAAAGCCAGCCACTCCGCGCCCCCATGTTCGCGCCATCCGGCATACACCGCGCCGCCTTTGCCTAGATTCTCCGGCAGCGACTTCAGCGGCAGCAGACAGGGATGCACCACGCGCAGATCATCGACAATGCGGCGCATTCGCTCTGCTTCATCGGCATCCGACCCATCCTCCACCACCAACACCCGCACGGCGCCGAACTTCGTTATTTCAAAACAAAGCTCAGGCAGGAAGGCACCGATGCGCGCGCTCTCGCGATAGCAGGGCACGACCAGATGCACGCTGGGGGCTTCATTTGTCATGCTTGAACCTTCTCTCGATCAGTCGAAGCGCCAGCAGCATTTCCGCGAGCACACGTTGCAGCGCATAATACCAGCCGCGCCAGCCATCCCAGATCGTGCCTTTGACGAGAAGCGTGAAAACCAGGCTCGCAGGCATCGCCGCCCAGCAGGTGAGACGCAGCTTGTCCTGAAGCCGAAGCTTAGCGGGATCTGCGGCGGCGAGCTTCTCAGCCTCCAGCATCGCATACTTGTCCTGGGAGGAAAGCCAGCGCGTCAGCGGCTTGCGGTCATCGTGATCGATCTTCGTCTGCATGTGCCCGAGCACGCCCGGAATGTTGAGGAGCTGCGTGTGACCATCCTGCACATAGCGGCAGCGGCTCTTGGCAAACAACACCGCACGCGGCGGATACAGCGAGCCACGCAGGGCCTGACCAAAGATGAGATAACGGAACCCGGCATCATAGGCATCCACCGAGCCATCAAGCTGCTTCAGCTCCTCTTCAAAGCCCGTACCGAGGAGATAGTCCGCATCCAGCGCCAGCACCCATTCCGTGCGGCAGGCATCCACACCAAAATTCCACTGCGTCGTGTGATCATCGAAGGCTCGTACTTCAAAGCGCACATTGGGGAAGGATGCAGCGATCTCGCGGGTGGCATCTGTGCTGCCACTGTCCAGCACCACCACTTCACGAGCCCACGCCAGTCGCGAAAGCGTGCGCGAAAGATTCGGTGCCTCATTGTAAGTGAGGACAAGGGGCGTGATGTCTTCGAGCTTCATGCCTTCGGTTTGTCCACACTGACGATCATCGTCATCCAAAGCCAGGGCAGACGCCCGGCACCACGGAACTGCATGTTTTGAAAACCGGCCTCCGACAGCAGCTTCCACAGTGTAGCCTTGCTCCAGAGCTTGATGTGTCCGCCGTCCCAAAGCGGGTCCCAATGCTTGTCCCAACCACCGGCGAGCGCGATGGCGAGGTTCTTCAAGTAACCATGATAGGGCGTGGTGCAGATGAAACGCCCGCCGGGCTTCAGCGCGGCGAAGGCCCCCTTCACATAGGGGCGCGGCGCGTAGAGATGCTCCACGACTTCCGTACTCACGATCACATCGAAGGGCAACACACCAAGATTTTCCAGAATGCGGTCATCCGCTCCCATCACTTCAAAGCGAGCACCGGGGTGCGAACGACGAGCGATCTCAATGCCCGCGAGGCTGAGGTCGATGCCCGTTACCTCGCATCCCTTCTCAAGGAACTGCCCGCAGGTGTAGCCATTGCCACAACCCACATCCAGCACACGCATTCCCGGCCTGATCTCACCCACGAGATCAAAGACATGCGGCATGAAATGACGGTGCATGTGGGATGCCTGAGAATCGTGAAACTGGTAGTCGCTGCCTTCGCTGCTCATGCGTGGTTGGTTTGGGGGGAGGTGATCTGATCGTAAAGCCTGACCAGTCGTGACGCCATGACTTCACTGGAGTAATTGAGCGCCGCTGTGCGTGCGCCGTTGGCGAGCCTTTGCCGCAAGGCATCGTCTTTGATGAGCCGAATACATTCGAGTGCAAGAGCCTCGGCATCATCCACGGGCGTGCGGACCACCGCGTCACGGCATGCTTCGTCACAGGCCAGTGCAACACCGGGCGTCGTCACGCAGGCAAGTCCGGAAGCCATCGCCTCAAGAAGTGCGATGCCGAAGTTCTCCGAGCGCGATGGCAGGACAAAGACATCCGCACCTGCCAAGGCTGCTCGCTTCCTCTCGCCCGCCACATACCCGGCCCAAAGCATGGCCGAGCCGATGCCAAGCCGTTTGGATTGATGCTGCAAGGTTTGCAGGAGAAGCGGATCACCATCACCAGCCACGATGAGAAAAGCCTGCGGGCACTCGTGCTGCACTTTGGCAAAAGCCTCCAGCAGCACGGGAATGCCTTTCTTTTCATCGAGGCGAGAGAGGAAGAGAATCACTTTCTTGCCCAATGCCTGCGGCCACTCACGAGCCAAAGCATCGCGTGGTGGCAGTGAAGCAAAGCCGGAGAGATCAATGCCCAGCGGCAGTACCACAGGCGGTGGAGTGAGCCCGAGCGGCTCAGCCTCGGCGGCTTCGTGATCACTCGTGTAATGGATGGCCGCTGCACGGTTCAGCGCCGGCTTGTCGAGCAGACGGAAGGACAGCGCCTTCACCCAGCGGCGACGGTTTTTCATCCCCCAGGCATTCAGCACACCAAGCGGACGCACGAGGTAAGGCACGCCCGCCAGTTTGGCCGCTAGCGCACCGGCCGACGTGGAAAACGAGAAGACGGTGTGGATATGAATCACATCATACTCCCGCGCATGACGACAAAGCCAGCGCAGCAGTGACAGGGAGACTTTATAAAACTCCGTCTGCTTCTGGAAGTAGAAGACGCGGAAGCCATCCGCATGAGTCACCGGCACACCATGACTGACACCGCTCAAACAAAGGCCTGCGCCATCATCATCTGTGCAGACTACATCGACACCAACTCCAGCCTGAACCAGCGCCCGTGCCATCTCGGGCAGAGCCTTGCTCGGCCCGCCTTGCGAGGGCGAGAGCGAGGGAATGACGTGCAGCACTTTCATCAACGAAGTTCAAGGCTGTTGAGGCAGTGGCGCAGCACGAAGACACTCCACTTTTGATACCAGTTTGGCATCGCGACCGGCGCGCCTTCGGCGGCTTCGGCAAAGGCGATTCCCCATTCACTGCCGAGCCACTTTTGATACGGAAAGAGAAAGCCTCGCTTCTTCTGATTCACCACCCACTCGGGCACCTCGGGGACGGCATCCGTGAGCAGTGACTTGTGACCGCGCAGCCGCTCGGCGGCCGGGATCATGCTGGTCTGCTCACACAGCACACGATCCACGAATGGCACACGCAGTTCCAGACCATGAGCCATGCTCATCACATCACTGTCACGCAGGAGCTGATTGCGCATGTAGCGGGTGAGTTCGAGTTCGCTGATACGGTTTTCCGTTCCCGGTTCGCGGTTCTCTGTTGCTCGTTCGCCGTTCGCCATTGCATCATCAAACGAAGAACGAAGAACCGAGAACCGGGAACTCCCCTCCGTGATCCACGTCGTCAACGCTGCCGCCTCCCCCTTCGAAAATATCCCGCGCAGCGCACCATACGCATCCTCCACGGTCCCTGCAGAACGCAGAAAGTCCGCCATGCGCCGATGTTGTGGCTTCCCACACTGGAGCAGGGCGGCAAGACCAGGCACACGGCTGAGCACAGGATGCAGGCGCAGCATCTTCGGGATCTTGGTGAAGCTGGAGTAGCCGCCGAAAAGTTCATCACCGCCGAGACCGCTGAGCACCACCTTCATGCCATGCTCACGAGCCAGCGATGACACGGTGAAGGTGTTCAATCCGTCGATGGTCGGCTGGTCGAGATGCTTGAGAAATCGCTCGAAAATCCAGCTCGCACCATCGGCATCCAGTCGCATTTCATGATGATCAGACCCGAAATGCGTGGCGCTGCGGCGGGCGATGGGACTCTCATCCGCCGCCTCGTCATCGACGGCGATGGAAAAGGAGCCGATACCGCGATGACCTGTCTCATTCGCCAGAGCAAGGATGGCGGTGGAGTCGATGCCACCGCTGAGAAAGACCCCCACTGGAACATCACTCACGAAGTGATGCCGCACGCTGTCGATCAGCGCTGCGCGCGTGTGCGCCACGGCATCGCCCGCAAAGCTGTCTGCGAACTTGAGCTGCCAGAAGCGTCGGCGGGTGGAAGCGCCTGCTTTCCAAGTCAGCGTGTGCCCTGCCTCAAGCATCCGAGCCTCAAGCATGAGCGTGAGCGGCTCGGGAACCGTGCCCGTCTCAAAGTATCGCCGCACTGCCTCGGGGTTCAGCGAAGGCTGGAAAACACCGCAGGCGGTCAGCGCCCGAAGCTCGGAGGCGAAGGCCAGGGTTTCAGAACCTTCGTGAACATACAGCGGCTTGATGCCAAGCGGATCACGCGCGAGCAAAGCCTGCTGCCTGTCCTCATCCCAGAGACAGAAGGCAAACATGCCGCGCAGACGCCCGACCATGGCTTCACCATCGCGCTCGTAAAGTTGAAGGAGCACTTCGGTGTCGGACTCCGTCTTGAACACAACTCCACTTTGCGCCAGCTCAGTGCGCAGTTCCCGGAAGTTATAAATTTCGCCATTGAAGCAGATGACACGGCGACCATCGGCCGAGATCATCGGCTGATGCCCGCCGGGTGAAAGGTCGAGGATGGAGAGCCGCGTGTGCGCGAGCCCGACACTGCGCGCTGTATTCATCCAAAGCCCCGCATCATCCGGCCCGCGATGATGCAGCGCACGCTGACAGTGCATGAGTCGCTGCTCCAGAGCTTCCATGCCTGGAGTTGTCGAAAAGATGCCTGCGATTCCGCACATGATCTATTTAAAAGGCAGCAACTCGCTCAAAGCCTGCTGCAAAGAGTCCCTAAACGCCTGCTGTCCATAAAGCATCACCACTTCACGATGCAGTGTCTCAGGCTCATGCAGCCAGGGTTTGTCATGCTGACGGCGGAAGAAACTCATGATGGCCTTGGCGATCTGTGCCGGCTCTCGCGGCGACACGATGAATCCGAGTCTGCCGTGATCAATGGCCTCGGGCGAAGCATCCTGATCACCCACGAGACAGGGACGGCCACAGGCCAGCGATTCGAGATAAACGATGCCGAAACCTTCACCCGTGCTCGGCATGACATAGAGATCGGCAAGGCGGTAGTGGTCGGCGAGTTCGGCCTCGGGAATGAATCCAGTGAAGGTCACGCACTTCTCAACACCAAGGTCAGCCACAAGCGCGCGAAGTCGCGGCTCATCATCGCCACGTCCGCCGATGATGTAGCGCATATCAGGCAGATCACGGATCAACGATGGCAGCGCGAGCAGGATTTGATCCTGGCCTTTGTAGCGCTCGCTGGCGGAAAGACGCCCCACGGTGAGCAGGACGGGCTGATCAGGCTTCAAACCATAGCGCTCCAGCAGAGCTGCTGACTTCGGCCCCGGCCTGAAGCCTTCTTCTCGGAAGGTGTCTGGCACGACCCGCATCCGAGACATGGGTACATGAGCCTCTCGATGGATCACATCTCGCGAAAAAGCACTCACCGGCAGGATGCCAGAAGCGGCTCGCATCGCTGTTCCGAATCGCCCGTTCATCTGTCCCCAGACCTCGATGCCATGAGCCGCCGTCAGGCAGGGAATGCCGAGACGCGTGAGCGGTGCCAGTGCCTTCATGAAATGTGGATGCGTGGCGAAGATGAAGTCGGGCCGCTCCCTCAGTGCCCACGCGAGTCCAGCAGCGGCAAAGACAGGCGTGTGCAGTTTTCCACGCCAAGAGCCGAAAGCATGAAGTCCGTTGGCGGTGTCTGACTGCGCATCATTCTTGCTGAAGATGCGCAGCCGAGCTTGCGGGTAAATCTCCCGCAGCGCCTGCACGCAGCAGGCTGAATAATGCTGAATGCCTCCAGTCTCTTCGATGCCGCTGACCCAGAGGTGGATGGATTTCATGCGTGGCTTTGACCTCAGGAGACTCCGACCCGACTCTGAAGAGTCGGGCTACATTAAAAGAGCGTGTAGATGAAGGGGGCCGCCGCGGTGCCGCCGAGGATGAGGAGGAGACCAATGCTCAGCAGCACCAGAAGGAGCGGGATAAGCCAGAATTTTTTGTTGTGCTTGAGAAAGTGGACGAACTCACCCACCAGACTGGTCTGACCCGACTGGCCGGCTTGTTCGAAGGCATTGCGTTTTTCGTCGCTCATGATGTTTGCTTGGAGGTTTAGAATTGATGGAAGTAGCGGCGCGGATCAGTCGGCTGGCCGGCATCGAGCCAGTAGGTGGTGGCTTCTTTGTCCAGGGTCTTGCGGATGGGCTTCTTCCCGCAGGCACGAAGCATGAGGCCAAGACTGGTGACAAAAAGGTAGTACACGGCCGAGAGGATCACATTCCCCATCACGAGGCCGATGCAGCAGGCGAAGCAATACCACACGACATAGAAGGGACGAGCGATGGCTGGCAGGATGACGAAGATCACCCCCAGCCCTGCGCCGATGCCTGCGACCTTTGCAGCGGTCACCAGATGCCATTCACCTGAACCGAACCATCCGATGATAAGCCAGAAAAGCGCGAGGCATGGGAAGCCGATGATGAGGCTTTTGCCGAATGAGCGTCGCTCGGCAGCATTGGGGTTCCAGTTTACTTCTTTGAAGGGATTGATCACGGGCGAAAGGTTGTGGAGGTTCAATTAGAACGCAAGGCAGCGAGAGGCTCAAGCAAGGGGCCGAGATGAGGCCAGGTGACATCGGTAAAAAGAGCATGGCCGGCTTCATTGAAATGCAGATCCACCGGGATGCGGAAGGGGGCGAGATCACCCTTGGCTGCGGCTTTCAACTCTGCCGCCATGTCCACGAAGGGCACTCCGAGGCTGGCGAAGAAGGCCGGGGCGGCAGTGACGAAAGCGCGGTTCATGTCGTCTTCTTTGTCAGCGAGCTTAGGAGACCAATGAACCTCTCCGAGACCGACGTTGATGACGATGAGCTTGGCCTGATGCTGCTGGCACCACTGATGCAGCCGGGTGAAGAGCGCCTGGGCGAGGCGAACTCCATCGGCGACTGTTTTCTCATCAGGTAATGCGGCTGGGGAAGAGCCTGGGCCAGCATTGAGGGCGGCACTACGCGCAAGCTGGAGGAGGTGACAGTGCTCAAGCATCCATTGGTAGGAGGGCAGCTTCCTGACGATCTGCTTGAGCAGGCGCTCGGAGTTCTGACGCGGTGCGGGCTTGAGTGTGGTTTCATCCTGCCAGGTCCAAAGTCCTCCCTCCATGCTGCGGCGGATATCATCGAAGTTCAGGAAAACGACGACGGCTTTGGGGGCCAGGCTTTGGCCAAACTCCTCAACAAATGAGACATACTGCGCCGTGCCCCAGCCACCGGCACCGCCATTGAGGAACTCGACGTTCGTGGCGCGTGTGGCGAGCTGCGAGACGAAGCTTTTCTCCTCCTCCACGAGCCAGCCAAAGGTGTAGGAGTCACCCACGCAGAGCACGCGAGGCTTGCTGTGCCCAAGAGGTCCGCCGCGCAGGTGATGCTCATTGATCCGATAGCTGACGACTCGCTCGCCAAACTGATGCCGGGCGACTCGGCCAGCGTCATTGATGAGGTTTCCTGCTGGTGAAGTGACACGCCAGGCACCGCTGAGATTTTGCGGAGCGATGCAGCGCACGGCGACCTCGCCGATGAGCAGGGCGATCACGAGAGTCACGGCAACGAGTGCCGCCTTCGCGATCATGGCGCGAACTTTACCCATACTTAATCCAAGCTGAAGCTCTCCATGTACTTCTTCCGCGTGGCTTCATCGAGTTGCGGCTGATCTTCGCGGAGCAGGACGGCGTTTTCCAGCACGAGCACATCCATGTCACAGGCGAGGAAGCAGCGGTAGGCGTCCTCGGGCGAACAAACAATGGGCTCGCCACGCACGTTGAAGCTGGTGTTGATGATGACGGCGCAGCCGGTCTGGCGCTTGAACTCTTTGATGAGGCGGTAGTAACGACCGTGGCGCTCTTCATCCACGGTCTGCACGCGGGCGCTCATATCAACATGGGTGACGGCGGGGATGCTGGAGCGCGGGACGTTCACGCGCTTGCGCAGGTCGGGGTCCTTCATGAGCGCGGCCTGCTCGGGCGCGAGGTCGATGTGCAGTTCCTTTTTCACCGGAGCCACCATGAGCATGTAGGGAGAATCGCGATCATGATCGAAGTAGTCCTGCACATCCTCACGCAGCACGCAGGGAGCAAAGGGGCGGAAGGATTCGCGGAACTTCACGCGCACGTTCATCTGCGACTGCATCTGCACATTCCGAGGATCGCCGATGATGCTGCGGCAGCCGAGCGCTCGCGGGCCAAACTCCATGCGGCCCTGGAACCAGCCGACGACTTTGCCTGCGGCCATGTGGCTGGCGACGTTTTGAAGCA
>CAYMHJ010000093.1:0-20796 GCA_964390165.1 uncultured Prosthecobacter sp.
ACGGCACCAGCGACACCGGCTTCGGCGCCACTTACGGAGCCAGCCAGCAGCTCGCCGACACCTACGCCGCTCCGGCTGTGATCCCGCTGGCAATGTGGAGCACTTTCCGCAGCCCCGGCTTCGACAACACAGGCAACTACTACGGCTTCATCAGCCAGATGGTCACCAACACACTGGCTGGGGTCACCAGCACGAATAATGTCGGCGTCTTCGTCGATACCGCCCCAGGTGTACTCACCCTGCAACTGCGTGAAAACGATGTGGCCACTGGCACCGGCGGCCTTGTCTTCAGCGACTTCAGCGACCTCGTGCTCGGCGGCGGCGATTATGAATTCCTCGTCAAAGGAGAAGTCAGAGGCAGCGGAGTCACCGTGAACGTGAATGACAAGGGTCTCTGGGCGCAGCACGCCACCAACGGCCTTGTCTTGGTGGCCAGAGAAGGTAGCGAAGCACCTGGAGTGGCAGGAAGCACCTTCTTCAGGCTGACTCAGATCGCCCTGCCGGGCACCGCGCAGCCGATGTTCCAGGCATCAATGACGGCTGGAGCTGGTGGTGTGACCGCGGCCAATGACACCGGTCTTTGGGTGATCAACGAAGGCGGTGAAGTGAAGCTCGCGGTGCGAGAGGGCGATGTGATCAACATTGGCGGAACAGACCGCACGGTGACGGCGATCACAGCTTTGCTGAATGGGACGACCACTGGCGGAGCTCTGGGTCGCCGGGCATTCCTGGCAGATGGCCAGCTCACCCTGCTTCTGACTTTCAGTGGCGGAGTACAGGCCCATGCCAGGGTGGTGGTGCCGTAAGGGGCTCTGCTGGAACTGAACACTCTCTAACTTCTTGAAAAGCCCGGTCACGGAAGTGACCGGGTTTTTTTCGTCCAATTATGCCAACAACAGTCTCACCCAGACCTGTGCATTGGCTTGAACGAGTGCTGTGATGGTGAGGGCAATGAGGAGACCGGCGCTGCCGACGAGTGAGATTTCAAGGAGTTTGGTAAGAGAGAGGGCTCCCGGAGAGATGCCAATGTCGCCCAGGGTGGTGAACTCTCTCTGGCGAAGGCGAAAAGAGAGCGCGAAAACGAGTGCCGCAATGGCCAGGGCGGCTCCAAGGGTGATGGCTAGCACACTGATGGCGAGGCTTTGCATCTGGAAAAGAGTACTCATGAGGGCTGCGAACTGCTCGCTTGGTCGGATGAGCTGGACGGGCAAGGTCCCCTTTAAATAGCGCCCGGCCAGCAGGGCCTCGGATTTGGCATCTCGCGGGACGATGATGATGGCGCTAGCCTGATAGGCACCCGTATCACCATGAAAATGGAAGCTGTTGATGTTTCGGTCGGTGACCTCGTTGAACATGCGGACGCTGGCGTTGGCGACGGTGTTATCGCCCTCCTTTTTCAGCACCGCCTCCTGAGCGGTGGCGACATCGTCATGCCCGTGGGCTAAGCCGGAGATTAGCCAGACTGTTTTAAGATCGACGAATACGGCGTCGTCATCTGGTGTGCCATTGGCAGTCAGCACGCCCGTGATGCGCATTTTTAAAGGATAGACGCCTGCCATATCGAAGACCTGCTCCTGGGTGGAAAAGATGGAGTCGCCCGGCTTCAGGCCGCGCTGAGCGGCGAGTCGAGCGCCGAGCACGCAGTCGCCGAGGCGGGCGATCATTTTTCCCTGGGCGAGGCGGAGGTGGCGGAAGTCGAAGTATTCGATTTCGGTGCCGACAATGGGCGCATCTTGGGCGTGGAAGCGGACATCGAGCGGGATGGCGGTACCGAGGTCGGTGGCTCGAAGGTCATCGAGATGCTTCATCTCGATGGCGGGAAGGGGCTGCTTTTTAAAATACAGCGCGGAGAGCATGAGATCCAGTGCACTACCGCGCGCGCCGAGTAGCTGTGGCGTGGAGACTGCGCGTTCATGCATGGCGGTCTCGGTGGCCTGCACGAGCACTCGCAGGCAGAGTGGTAGTGAGATGACGAGAGACAGAGCTCCCGCGAGCAGTAGCGTCTGCAGACGGTGACGGGCGACGTAGCGCCAGGCGAGCTGGTAAGCGGGCGTGATCATGAGGTGAAGTCCTCCACGCTCGCGTGATTGGGGAAACGTGGGATCAGGTCGGTATCATGGGTGACCATGACGAGACAGGCTCCAGTTTTCCGGGTGTAGTCCAGGAGGAGATCCATCACAGTCTCCCGGCGGGTGGCATCGAGGGACGCTGTGGGCTCGTCGGCGAAAATAAAACGGGGGCTGTGCGCCAGTGCTCGAGCGATGGCGACGCGTTGTCTTTCCCCCTGGGAAAGATGACCTGCGAGCTTTTTCCAGTGCGGGTAGATCTCCAGTCTCTCGGCGAGGTCAGAGGCACAAGATGTGATGGGCTTGGCAATGCCGAAGCGCTGGGGCAGAAGGATGTTTTCCTCAACGGTCAGGTAGTCGAGCAAAGCAAAGTCCTGGAAAATGAGACCGATTTCACGAAGGCGGAAGGCGCGTCGGTTGGCCTCAGACATGCCATTGAGCGTGGTGCCGCCGAGCCGAACTTCTCCTTTATCAGGGGCTAAAAGACCAGACATCAGCCTTAAAAGTGTCGTTTTTCCCGCGCCGCTGGGGCCGAGCAGGGCAAAGGCACCACCCTCAGCTACCGACAAGTCAGCGACACTGAGTCTGAAAAGACTGCCCGGGTAGGTGAATTGGAGCTGGGAAACGGTAATGCCAGACATGAAGGGCAGGGGAATAGCACGAAAAGAGCAATGAGGAACGGCTAATCCAGGAAGACTGGCAGTCGAAAAGCTAGAAGGAATGAAAAAGACTTGAAGGTTAAGATAAATTAAGGAATTAATTAACTTATCCGAACAAATGGAGTCTTGCTAGAAATCTCATGAAAACTACTTCTTTGCTTTTTGCTCTGGCGATCAGCGCCTGTGCTTCGACTGTTTTCGGGCAAGGCTACCCGGCCGCTGGGTCTGGCCTTGGCGCACCGATGATGCCTGCACCGCCAACTCCACCGACACCTCCCCCAAGCATGGGGTACTCCAACACAGCTTATACAGGTATGTCTCCAACCTTGTCAGCGCCGACGGTCGGTTCCCCCTATGCAGGGCCGACGATGGCTGACCCGTATGCAAACTACGGCTACCAGCAGCCCGCGCAGACGAATAGCTGGGGTAGTACTGTGCAGCAGAGCATGGGCGGCACGAGCCCGTCGATGTTGAATTACAAGTATGTGGAAGCCTTCTATCGCTTCACTGATCCAAAGGACAGCGAGATGAATGGCAGCCACGGTCTGGGTGTGGCGTTGGTGATGGATCTTCCGACCATTTTCTTCCTCAAAGGTTCTTTCACCTGGAACAGCGGCAGTGGCGAGCAGACAGCCCGGGGGGCGGCGAATGCAGACTATGACCTCTCCACGATCACCATCGGTGGTGGGGCCTTCATGCCGATCACGCAAAAGCTGCACTTCGTCGGCGAGATCGGCCTCGTGTATGCCAACTTTCAGGCGGATGGCATCAATAAAAGCTATACCGATGGCGGTCTCTATGTTCGTCCAAGCCTGCGTTATCAGTTGATGGATCGGGTCGAACTGCAGGCTGGTGTGACGGTGGCGAGCACTGACGATTACGATTCAAAAGTCATTGATGTCGGTGGTTATTTCCGTGTGATGCCGATGTTTGACTTGAACGTTGGTGCTGATTTCGGCGATCAGACTCGAGGCTTCAAAGCAGGCGGTCGTCTGCGCTGGTAAAAGCTGCTCGACCTGTTCTTCGATCGCCCGCCCAGGTTATGGCCTCGGCGGGTTTCATTTGCCGTCGTGGGCAGGTTTTGTATCTCCTGTCCTCGCGCCGCCCACGGTCTGCGGGGCTAGCCTGGCCCTCCAAATGTAGCGCTGGAAGAGGACCTTCACACTGGCTGTCATGGGCACGGCCAGGATTGCGCCGAGCAGTCCGCCGAGGAGCAGAGCCCAGACCAGCACGCTGGCGATCACGGTCATGGGATGCAGGCCCACGGCCTCGCCCACGATGCGGGGAGTGATGAAGAAACCGTCGATCTGCTGGACGACGATGAAGATGATGGTCACCGCAAGTGGAAGAGCCCACCAGGGATCTCCTGGAACAAGTGCGCTGCCCCCCTGGACGGCGCCGATGATCACGGCGGGAATCCAGCACAAGGCGATGCCGAGATACGGGATGATGCCGGCGATGCACAGGGCCAGGCCGATAAGTAGTCCGAAGTCGAGGCCGATGATCATCAGCCCGGCACCAGTGGCGAGTCCGTTGATCACGCTGACGAATAGCTGGCCGCGGAAAAAGGCAACGAGGTAACTGTTGATCTCCGTCAGGCAGGCGACGAGCTCATCTTTGAAAGCGCTGGCACGCAGAGGGAGGTAGTCTGACCACTGCTCCTTAATCTTCGCACTCTCGATCAGGAAATAGTAGAGATAGAGCGGCACAATGATGAAGCCCAGCATGAAGCCAAAGACACCGAGGAAACCGCCGACGCTGGAACCAATGAACTTGCTCACATTGCGTAGCACGGTGGGCAGAGTGGTCTGCACCCACTCACCAGTGAGGAGAGTCTTGAAGTCGATGTCGAAACTGCTTTCGGCGGTATCAGGTGGCTGAGTTGCATCAGATGAGACTGGCTCGGTCGGGGCTGGTGGGCTGGGGGCGCTCTCGACAGGTGTGTGAGGTATCAAGGTGACTCCGTAGTCGGACTCCACTTTCGCGGCGAAGTCGAGCACGGCGGTGCGTGCTTTGACCGTGTAGCCGGGGACTTTTTTGGCGAGGTTGGCTGTTTGATCTGCGATCTTTGGCATAATCCACATGCCGAGCCCCGCGAGAACGAGGGAAAAGAGCACAAAGGCGAGCAGCACGGAGGGCTGGCGTTTCAGCCCGCGACGCTCCAGCCAGGCGACGCCGGGCTCAAGCAGATAGGCGAGCACGGCAGCCACGGCAAAGGGTACGAGGATGGGCTGGAGGAAGCTGAGGATCTGAGTGCCGAGGTAGATGAACCCGATGGCGAGCGTGCCGATCACAGTCAGTGAGAGGGCGGTCACGGCGGTCCAGAGGGCGTTCCTTTGAAAAGCAGTCGGGAGATTTTTCATGGGAGTGAGTGGGGAGGCGGAGTTCCGCGAGCGCCGGTTCTAGCCAGATACGCACCGGATGCGAATTGCAATTTTTACCCCATGTTGTAACCGCCTGAACTCATGCTTCAGATTCCAGATCATCCTTTCCGCGCCCTGATTTTCGACTGCGACGGCACTCTCGTGGATTCCATGCCGCTGCATTATCGTGCCTGGGTGGCCTCATTGGAGCACCATGAGGCTCCCTTTGATTTCACTGAGGACTACTTTTACTCGAAGGCTGGAGTACGTGAGCAGGATGTGGTGAAGTTGCTGAATGCCGAATATGGTACGCAGATCGACCCGGATTCGGTGGCGGACTTCAAAGCCGAGCTTTTCGCGCAAATGATCCCCCAAGTCTCCGAAGTGCGTCCAGTGGCCGATTATGCCCGCAGGATGCACGGGAAGCTGCCCATGGCCGTGGCCTCAGGCAGCGAGGAGCACATCGTTCGTGGCTGCCTTTCGGCCAATGATCTGCTGCACCTCTTCGATGACATCATCATCACTCCCCGGCTCGTCATGCACGGTAAGCCTGCTCCGGACATGTTTCTACTAGCCGCCGAGCGCATGGGCATTGCGCCTGAAGATTGCCTCGTGCTGGAGGATGGGCAGTCCGGGATCGATGCTGCAGAGGCAGCGGGGATGAAGTGGGTCTTCGTTCCCCGCACGCTGAGGTGAATCAGATTTCCGTGTGTTTACCGAGCGCGCGATACTTCTGGTAGCGCTCTTCGAGCAATTGTGTGGTGGGCAGCTTCTCCAGATGTGAGAGTGCCTCCAGCACGGCATCTTTGAGTGCTGCGGCTGCGGTTTCGTGATCGTTGTGGGCTCCGCCGAGCGGCTCGGGCACGATTCCGTCGATGATCCCGAGTTGGGAGAGATCTTGGGCACTTAGTTTCAGTGCCGAGGCTGCCTCTGGGGCATGTTCGCGGTGCTTCCAGAGAATGGCGGCGCAACCCTCTGGGCTGATGACCGAATAGTAGGCGTTTTCCATCATAAGCACACGGTCGGCGATACCAATTCCGAGTGCTCCACCGCTGCCCCCCTCACCGATGACCACTGCGACGACGGGTGTGCGCAGGGTCATCATTTCACGAAGATTGAAGGCGATTGCCTCGGCGATGTTGCGCTCCTCAGCACCGATACCGGGGAAGGCACCTGGGGTGTCGATGAGGGTGACGATGGGCAATCCGAATTTTTCGGCCAGACGCATGACTCGCAGAGCCTTGCGGTAGCCTTCGGGATGAGCGCTGCCAAAGTTGCGCAGGAGGTTTTCCTTCGTGTCCCGGCCTTTTTGATGGCCGATCACCGCAATCCTTTTCCCACCCCAGGTAGCAAAGCCGGCGGGCATGGCGTGGTCATCACCCACATGGCGGTCACCGTGGACCTCGATGAATTCCTCGCAGCAGTGCTTCACGTAATCCAGCATGAAGGGCCGGTTGATATGTCGGGAGATTTGCACGCGCTGCCATGGGTTGAGATTGGTGTGGATGTCTCGTTGTAGGGCGTCGGCCTTCTTTTCCAATTCAGCGACTTGGGTAGCCAGTTTGTCGCTGGGTTTGCTGGCGAGTTTCTTCTTCGCTTCTTCGATTTCTTCGCGGAGTTTGACGACGGGTTTTTCGAATTCCAAAACTTGTTTCATGGGCGGGGAAAAGGGATGGCTGGACTGGCTTATCGGATAAAGGAGAGCTTTGAGCTGTTGCGGACGAGCGCAAACAATTCTTCGAGGTCGGAACGCTCTAAAAAGACTCCGGTTTCTGGAGCGACCTCAATGAGATCTGCCGTGGGTGATGCCGATTTCTTGGATTCAGGAGCGCCGACGGGAACGGCTTTGGCGACGGGTGGTGTGCGTAAAACCACGCCGGTGCGACTGCCTGGCAGCCATTTCTCGGCATCGATGTAGCGAGGGTCGGTGGAAAGCACCGATCTTCCATCTGCCACAGCAGACTTGCCTTTGATCTGCATTTCTGGTGCCGGGACTTTCATGCCCGGAGGCAGGCGCACCTCAGTGGCCTGGTATTCTTTAAAGAAGTATTCTTTGCCGCCGACGATGCGCCGTAGGGTCACGGTTTTTTCGGAGACATCCACGACGACTGAGAATTCCAGCGTCACGAGCGTCAGATGGTCCCCTGGCTGGAGCGTAATGCCCATCAGTCCGTTCATCCGTATGATCATGTCCATTGTCGTTCCCTGTCTGGATGCGATGAGTGCGAGCGAGTCTCCCGGCTGCACGATGTAGTCCTTTTTGCCGACCTTGTGATTCGTTGAGTAAAGCTCGTCCAGATTGATCTCTCCGATGATGCGTTTGGCTTCCTTGCAGGTGGCTGAGTCGGGGAATTGCTGGACGAGTTTGTAGAGCAGTTCGCGTCCCTCGTTGATGCGGCCCTGCCTGATCTGTTCCACGGCGACTTCGAAGCGTTTCGCGCCGGGGTCGATGCGCGGCATGTCACTCTTCTTCATCCCGGCCATCTCGGCCTGGATGACCTTTTCAGGCCGCAGGATCTTGTCGTAGATATAGTATGCCGTCGCCATGCTTCCCAGGGTGATTCCCAGGACGATGAGGAAGAGCAGAAGCTTGAGCTGCGTCTTGGCCATTCGGATGTTAGTCGTCAGCCGAGCAGGCCGCGGCGTTTGAAGTCGAAGAGGTTGATCTTCTGAGATTTTTCGATCATCTCGACGGTGAATTTCAGCAGGCTGATCTCCCAGCTTTCATCCACCCCGGTGATGATGGCCCGCATGGGGTTTCCGGTGTGTCGGATCTCGGCCACCAGCTTGTCGCAGACTGCCTCCATGGACTCGTGGACGATTTCCTCCTGCATGTCCTGCATCTGGAATCGGAAGCCGTACTTCAGCACGGCCAGACGATGCAGGTTCTCCTTCAGGAAGTCGCCGAAAGCCTGTCCTTGGGGGCCGAAGCCGTCGAAGTCGAAGTTCGCCACCGACTCCGGGTCTGGGCGGAGGATGAGTGGCTTTTCCGCCGTGATCTGACCGGTGCGGATTCGGGTGGTGTTGATCTCATCCATCAACTCCGTCACGAGTTGAAACTCGAAGCGGGTGGTTCCGAAAGTGTCGATGCGTCGATCCGGCTCGTGGAGAACTTGCGTGTTCTCCACGGCGTATTCGATGTCGTATTGGCTTGGCATGTGGGCGCGAGCGTAGGCGGGGTGGGGGCTGGGGCTAGCAGTTATTGCTGGGGGATTCACTCCTCGATCCTCGCCTTCCATTCGTCGGAGTTGCCTTTTAGCTCAGGCGCATACATCGCCTCGACCTTCGTCGGCAGGGCGCTGAAGCGTCCGGGGATCTCGGCTTTGACGCGATAGCTGAGGTTGTGGGTGCCTCGGGGCAGGCTCGCGGCAAAGAAGGCCACTTTCTCGTCGCGGAACTCTTTGTAGCTCGCGAGGCCCTCATAACTCCAGCCGCTCTGCACCTCCACGGGCTCGAATCCGGCGGGCTTCATGTCCTCGATCAGCACGTACTCGTAGTCGTTCTTGCTCTCGATGCTCAGCTCCACTTCGATGAGGTCGCCGCTCTTGATCGGCGCATCGGTGGCGATCTCTTCGCGGCGGTATTTCAGCCCGCGCTGCGTCACGACTTGGCCCCTTGAGCCCGCGACCTGCTGATCAGGCTTCTCTTCGATGAGCTTGTAGAACTTCCGCCGTGCCTTCACCTCCAGCCCGGCGGCGGGGATCATGTCTTCTTGGGAAAACACGGTCAGGTAGGCATTCGCATACAGCGGTGATTCGCCCAGCTTGCGTAGCTCAATGGTGTGCTCGCCGGTGGTCAAAGCGTCGGCTTCGAGCACAAAGCTGCCGTTGAAGGTGAACAGATTCTCCTTCGTAATCTCCACCTTCGTCTGCGACTTGCCATCGACGAGCAATTCCACCGTCTGTTTCGGCGATGACTCTCCGCTGGCTTTCACGAACTCCGCCAGTGCCTCGATCACGGCAGCCGTGTCCTTCGTGCTGTTCCAGTAAGTGCCGTTGCGGCGGTTGTTGAGCAGGTATTTGGCGATGCCTGCCGCTGTTTCGCCCTTCGGCTCAGCCGTCACGAGCAAGCGCAGGAAAGCAGCCTGCGTCTCGATGGCATCATCCCACCAATACCACCAGCCACCCTGCGGCAACTCCAGCCAGGCGGTTTGGTTTTCGTCATCCTGCTTCAGGAACTGCCGCACGTTGCGCAGACACATGTCGCGCCGATCTTTTTCACCCACAGCATGGCAGGCGAGCCCGAGAAGGCAGAGGTTGTAGCGCGAGAGGTTGTTCCGCTTTTCGTAAAGGAAGCCGCGCATGGCTTTGTCGCCGCTGGCATACTCCACGAGCACGCTGTGGATGAGTGCATCGAGGTTGTCGGGGCTGCTCTTGTGCTTCTTGTCCTTCTCCGGCAGCTTCAAACGGCGCAGTTCTTCGGCTTCGTGGCGTTTGAGAAAGTCGATCCCATTCCGCACGATGCCATCATTGAGATCAAAACGCGCCCGCTCCGCTGCCTTCAGCCCATGCAGGACCAGCGCTGTGATGTGGGGCGATGATTCCCGCCCGCCAGGGAACCATCCCCAGCCGCCGTCACCGCCACGCATGGCTTCGAGCTTCTTGAGCCCGGCCTTCGCCATCTTTTGCACTTCGTCTTCGTCAAAGACCGGCTCCTTGGGCTTGCCCTTGTTATCTTTGCCCTGCCAGCGCTTCGCGCGTTTGTCGGCATCACCGATCTCCTGGGCGTTGAGGTTCGTGCGCTTGTCGCGCACGGCTTTGAGATCCACGCCGAGATCCTTGAGCACGTTCAAGGTGATCACCGTCGGCACGAACTTGTTCAGCGTCTGCTCGGTGCAGCCATACGGGTAATCGACGAGGTAGGGCAGAGCATCGACGAGCGCCATTGCCAATGTCGGTGAGTAGCGCACTTCCAGCCGCGACTGCTCGGGCTTCCGCTCGGCGGGCACGTTGACGGTGATCTTGCCGCTCGCCTGATCAGGACGCAGCGCGAGGCTCCAGGAGTCGGTTTTGAGCATCCCATGCGTGTAAGCCGGGAAGGTCATCTCCATGGCATCGCTGTCTTTTTGAGCGAGGGCTTTGACGCGGATTTTTGCCTCTCCTTCGCCCGTGACTTTCACGCGCCAGTCGAAGCGATGCTCGGAGTGGGCGGCCAAAGTAGTTTCGGCTTTAGCCGAAAGGTCTTTTTCTGATTCGGCTGAAGCCGAAGCCACTTTTTCCAGCACCCCACCCTCAAGCTCCAGCACCGCCTTCACCTCCTGCGCCACGTCCATCTCGTTGTGGACGTTGGCGGAGATCACGACCTCGTCTTTCTCCACAAAGAAGCGCGGGGCTTGCAGGCGGACCATGAGGTTCTTCCGCGTGATGACCTCCACCGTGGCCTCGCCGACCTGCGTCTGCGGTCCCATGACCCAGGAGCGCAGCTTCCAGGTGGTGAGGTTCTCCGGCAGATTGAAATTCAGCTCGCCTTCGCCCTTCGCATCTGTGACGAAATCCGCCACCCACACCGCGCTGTCGGCGAGGTTCGTGCGGATCATGGGCTGGGGGCTTTCTGAGCCACCTCCAGATGGTGATTCTGTTGGGGCTCTTGCGCCTGATGCAAAGGAATATCCTTCGGGAGCTGGAGGCGGAGCGCCGCCTTCAAAGCGGTCAGCCCTCGCTTCTGGAGCTGGGGCGGCTACAGCCATCGCGGCCATTGGCATGGCTGATTTTCTCATCATACCTCCGCGCATGTTGCCAGGTGCCGAGCCAAACGGATATGGTGCCGCGCCAAACGGATCAGATGACATCGCAGGAGCTTCGTCTCCAAACACCCCAAGAACATCCATCCCCATCTCGCCATCTTTGTGAATGCCGATCTGCACCTCACGCAGCGAGTCCGCCACATACGGATAATGACTCCGCTTCCAGCCCCAGAAGAAAGGCCGGATGTCCTGCTGATTGCTGCCGCCGGAGATGTATTCCAGCGCCTTGTCATAAGCCGTGAGCACGACCTGCCCCGTGAAGGGTTTCCCATCCGCATCATTGACCCGCACCTTGACCTTTGACCCCTGACCCGGCAGGTAAGTCTCCGCGTCCGGCATCAGTTCCACCGTGGCGATTCTCTTCTTCGGCGGCACGATGATCTGTCGCGTGACCTGATGCACTTTCGCCTCGCTGACGGTGTAGGCATCGATGAACATATTCGGCTGATCCGCCTCCGTGAGCTTGAAGCGATGCGTGGTGCTCTTGCCTTCCAGCTTGAGCCAGAACGGCTCGGGATAGGTGCCGTTCTGCGTGCGCAAAAACAGCGCCACGGTGCTGCCGGGGCGGTTGGTGTTGATCGTGATCTCCACTTCCTCGCCGGGGGCATATTCGTCCTTCTCGGTGATGAGTTCGAGGTCATCAAAGCGGAAGCCTTTCCCCTCATCAAAGCCCTCGCCACGCACGGTGATGAAGGTGGTGCCTTCGATCTCGTGCCCGGCTTCGTCTTTGAGCTTCGCGGAGACACGGTATTGGCCTCCACGGGGGATGGTGAGGCGTGTGATCGAGGCGTTGTCGCTCATCTCGCGGAGCGAGATGGCTACTTTGCTGACGCCTTCTTCGCTCGGTGTTCCATCCTTCCCATAAGTCACCCGATACAGCACCAGTTCCCCCGTGGCTTTGACCTCACGACCATCCAGAGTGCGGGCGTGGACGCTCACACTACCGCTATCACCAGCGTTGTAGTAACCGCGATCCAGCGAGACATAGACTTCAAAAGGCCGACGAGCTGCGAGCACGCTGCCTTTGCCAAAGATGGTGCGGCGGGAGGCATCTGTGACCTCGGCTTCGATCTCATAGCGGTGATCTTCATTGCCGTGGAGTTCCTTCGCAAGGGCGGTGTCGATCTTCACGCTGAAGGTGCCGTCTTCTTTGAGCGCAGCTTCACCTTCGGCCACGAGTTCGGGCGGATCACTGTGCCAGCGAACCCATGGATAACGCGGGATGCAGAAGCACCAGTTTCGCGCGCCGGGATACCAGTCGTAATAGCTCGCCCGCCAGCCATAGCCGCTGCCGAAGAGCCAGTCCCAGCGCCCCATCGGGAACCAGCGCTCCGTGTGCGCACTGCGCTGCACTTTATACTTCACCTTCCCCTGCTTCACCGGCCCGCCGAAGTAGTAATCCGCCTTCACCTTCACCTCGAAGGTATCGCCGAGTGCCACAGGGTTGTCAGGAGCCTCCACCTTCACTTCAAACTCGGGTTTCTTGTATTCTTCCACGCGGAAAGTGTGTACGCCCAGATGCGTATCGCCTTTCATGGCGCGCTTCCAAGTAAAGTCGATGCTGTATTGCCCGAGCGTCGCTTCATCGCCGAGCATGAGAGCATCATTCACCGCTCCACTGTCATCCGCCTTGTAGGTCTTCTTCAGCAACTCCTCGCCACGCGGATCGTAAAACTTCACCTCAATGGAACTGCCTGCATACTTGTTCGTGTTCAGCTTCGGATCGTAGCCGACGAGGCGTGCCCAGGCCTTCCACTTCACCTCCTGATTCGGGCGATATACCGGACGATCCGTGATGGAGTAGAGGCGTGTCTGCTCGCTGAAGTTCTCGCGGCTGTCGTTGAAATAGATGCCTTCGAAGCCCAGGAAGGCCAGCCGTCCATCGGCGGTGCTGGCGCGGATGAGCCACTGATAATCATTCAGGTTCCCATCCTTCATGTGGATGACGCCGTGCTCGTCCGTGGTGGCCTGAATGTCTTTGAATCTGTAGATCCGTTTTTCGCGATTCAGCACACCAGGGCGGCCCCACTGCATGTGGTAACCAAAGAGCTTCACCGTGGCTCCAGCGACCGGTGCGCCCGTGACCGCATCCGCCACGAAATAATGCGCTGCGTTCGCCTGCATCGTCTTCACGATCACCAGGCCCTCCAGCCAAACCAGCACTCGGGTTTTGTTTGTAGTTCGGGCTTCAGCCCGTTCTGGATTCCCTTCAAACGTGCCTTCGACGAGATAGGCACCCGCCTCCTTGAGCGGCGTCGGCACCTCCACGCGCTTGTCCCAATGGTTCGCCCGTGGTTCGAGTTCCTGCGTCCACTCTGCGGCAGGTTTACTCAGATACTTCTCGCCATCCTTTTCCAGAAGCCGCTGGCCGATGGCGGAGATGTTCGTCTTCTGCCAGTCATTCTCCTGAGGCTCGCTGCGAAGATAAGCCTCCGTGTCAGCGAGCAGCTTCGCCACATCCACCTTGCGGGCGGTGAGGCTGATCTTCTTGGCATTGCGGAAGACGAGCGAGAGCGAGGGCGTGCGTTGTAGAGGAAGAGGTGAGTCTTCCTTCTTTGAATCTGGTGCGCTCTCGGGCTTCGGGGAGTCGGAATGCTCACGCCTTCCGCTACGCAGGGCGGGCTGCGCTGCTTGCGGCTCGAAGCGGCCCCAGTGGCCGGTGATCTGGTCGAGCTTGTTAGTGATCTCAATAAACAGGTTCTCTTCTTCTGTCTGACCAGACCAACCAAAGGGTTTCTTCAACTCTTTGATCCGCTCGGGTTTAGGTTGGACCAATAGGGCAGCCTTTTGAAGTATTTCTGCGGACGTCTTGAACTGTCTTCTTTTCAGGTGTTCCTCTGCAATGTCCATCCAGTCACGCACACGGATGATTTTCATGGCCTGTTCATCCTCACCGTTTGTTCGTAAGAGGCTAAAGAAATCCCAGTCTGGAGGCAGCTTAAATTTTTTTGGCCCTGTCGCTAACTTTGCGACGGTCTCGTCATCCTTCAGCGTGTGCAGCATGGCGATGCTGCTTTTTGTGCTGCACTCATCCTCCCCGGCATCGAAGCGAAAACCGTAGTCGGCGAGTGTCTTTGCGGAGAACCATCGTTGGGCCAATGCCGCTCTATACCGTCGTATCTGGACAAGGTTATCGTGATCAAGCTGTGACTGGATTTCAAAAACCCACATCAGCCTTTCGCCATCGGAAAGCGCTTCATCCCATGAGTTAGGGGTTTTAAAAAAATGGGGTGTGCCTGTTTCATCTACAGGATAGCCGCTCGCAGGTTCATCGAGGCCACTTTGATCATCGAAATCAGGGAGTGTCGTGAGATCGGTGAGATAAAGGAATGACCAAGCGCTTCTGGTATAGTCGTGTCCATTGAGCGCTTCACCCAAGGATTCGAGGATCGTTTTGCGGACGGACTTGTCAGCCTCAGCAGGCAAGTTCTTCCACGCGGCGTCGAGAAGCTGAAGAGCCCGCACACGATCCCTCAGCTCCGTGGTCTTGCGGTTGTTCCAGTCGCGAGTCTGACCTCGGACGAACTTGCCATCTGTCAGTGTGCCAGTGTGCGGCAGAGAAAGGTAGGCAGTGCCAGCAGCGAGCAGCACATCCGACTTCTTCGGGTGCGCCTTCACCGCAGCCTCGATCACCTCCTCCTGCTCCTGAGCCGCTCCGAGCTGGCCTAGCGCATCGCCCGTCACCTCCAGCAGCTCGCCCGTCGCATCCGGCTTCGCGAGCGCGGCTTTGCCGAGGTCGGCAGCTTCGCGGTGGTTGCCTTGCTCGGTGAGTTTCTTCACCTGGGCCAGGGCTTCGGCGGCGGTTTGAGCCTGGCTGAAGGTGGGGAGGAGCACGGCGAGGAGGAGGGCGGGGAGCCAGGGGAGGTTTTTCATAGCCACGAGGTGGGTTTTACCAGAAGGCAGGACGGGAGACAAGGCGTGGCCTTGGGGCGTTCAGTGGAAGTCTGGCACGACTCGCGCCGGAGCGTGATGTCATGAAGGTTGGATGGATGAGCGACGATTCGTCGCCAGATCCATGTCAGACGAGTTTCAGGCGCTTCCGCATGAGCCACTCGATGGTGAGGAGCAGGATCGCGGCACCGAACCACCACCAGCTCGACCAGAGCAGCGTCTCCTTCACGGTGACTTGCTTGCGGTCGATGGATTGCAGGAGGTTCGGCAGCTCGGTGGCGGCCTGCTCTTCGCGGAGGAAGCGGCCACCGCTGGCATTGGCCATGGCTTCGAGGAGTGGGCGGTTCATCGTGAGCGTGGCCCACTCGGGATTGCCCGCATCGGCGACACGAAGAGAAAGGCGCAGGTCACTGCGCGTGGCGGAGGTGCTTTCGGCGACGGCGATCTCGTAGGCTCCGGCTTTCAAAGGCGGTGTCTGGGCTCGGTAGATGCCGAAGTGCGTCGGATCGGCTTCGAGTTGGAGAGAGGCGATCTCTTTGCCATCGAGCAGCACGAAGGCGCGCGGCTCGGCATCGCTGACGAGTTCGCCTTTGGCATTGCGGACACGAACGCGGATCTCACTTTGCTCGCCGGGCGTGTAGCGGAGTCTGTCGGTGCCGATGGAGAGCTTCTGATCCTCCGCCTGGAAGGGCGGGGCGGCGATCCATGCAGCCATCTGCATCCACAGCCGCTGATGATAAAGATCCGCCACCTGGAAACGCCAGCGCCAGAGGTCATCGGTAGCGAGGTAAAGCACGGCACCTGCGCCAACCTGACGGAAGATCATGGCGGGGGTCGTGGCACGGCCGCTTTTTAGTTCGGCCAAGGTTTGGGAACCGGGCAGGGAAGTCACATGCGCTGCCCAGGTCATCTCCGGCAAGGTAGGCCAGAGGGTCATGTTCGCGCTCGGGCTGTCGCTGAGGCGCAGGCCGGGCTGGCGTTCACCATCGGTGGTGAGCTGCCAGGTGTAGGTTTTGGCGGTGGCGGGGTTCGCGGGCCAGTTTACGGGGATGAGACCTGCGGTGCGGCCCTTGGCCCAGTCTTTTAAGCCACCGCGCACGCCGTCGATCAGCACGAGACCGCCGCCGCGTTTTTCGACGAACTCGACGAGCCAGTCGAGGTGCAGTGAATCAAAGCGGGATGCGGCGACATCGCCGAGCAGGATGAGATCGTAGTTGAGCAGTTCCTCGCGGGACTTGGGGAAGTTCTTCCGCAGCGAACCGTCCTCGGGCTTCGCGGCATAGTTGTCGAAGATGACCTTCGTTTCCCATCGGTCATCGCGATCAAAATGGTTCTGAATGTAGCGCGTCTCCCAGCGTGGACGGCCATCGAGGATGAGCACCTTGCGTTTCTTCGTGAGCAAATGCAGCGCGATCTCGCGGCTGTTGTTCGCGCGGGTCTTTTCCAGGTTCGCACGGTCGCCCTGCACAGCGACTTGGACGTTGAGCAGGCGGAGAGTTTTGTCCCGCTCCGTGGTGGCTGCGGGTGGGAGTGCTTTGACCGGGAAAGCGAAGTCGAAGCGGCGCTCGCCCTTGCCTTCGCCTGTGAAGTTTTGCTCCCAAAGCATCTTCCCTGCGCTGCTGACACGGACCTGTGCCGGTGTGCCTGCGGGAAGCGAGTCCTGGACGATGACGCGGCCTTGGAGGTTCTCTTCACTGAACACGGACTCGGCAGTGATGACATTGACCACGCTGAGGTCCAGCGGTGGCACCTCAGTGCCGAAACCGACGGTGAAGACGGGTGTGTTCGCCTGCTTCATCGTCGTGGCGAACTCTTCCGGTGATCCCGGACCATTGTGCTGACCGTCCGTGAGCACGACGAGCGCGGTGCCGGGCGTCACGGGGCCGAGGGCATCGCGCAGTGCCGAGTCGAGATTCGTGATCGGAGCATCGGCCTGCGTCTGGAGGGAGGTCGGCAGATCACCCGAGGTGTCCTTGCCCTGCTGACGGTGCCACCACATTCGCTGCGTTTGCTGGCCGCGCAGGAGCACGAGTTCCACATCCTGCGTTTCGGTGAGTTTCTTTAAAAGGGGTGTCGTGCCGCCGAGGAGGATCTTTTCTGCACGAGCGAGCCGCGAATCAGCCGATGCGTTCTTTTTGTCAGAAGCATCATCCTCCAGCTTCATGCTCGCCGATGTATCCACCGCGAGTACCACGCGTCCGAGCTGCCGCTGAGTCGTCTCGCGACGGAGCGTCGGGCCTGACAAAGCCAGCACGAGAATAAACACAGCCGATGTGCGGCAAGCCGCTGGTACCCAGGCGAGTGCTCCCGACAGGAACTTCATCTCTCGGCGATAAAGGAACCACATCGCCGCTGCCAAACCAAACGCGAGCACCCAGACTCCGATGACGGGGTAGTCACCGGCAAAGCGGAGGGTGGTTTCGGTGGTCGGGGTCATGCGGGGAGGGAGTGTTTAGTTGGAAGTGGCAGTCACGCGATGACGGAAACGGTTTTCTGATCAATCTCGACCAAGGTGCAGCTAGCGAGGGCCTGAACGATGGATGGGAGGTGTCGCTCAAACATCTCTCGCGTGTCCTTGAGTCTCATGTTGCCAGTGCGGAGGAGCACGAGTTTCCAAGGGCGTCCATGCAGCAAGTGGGAGTAGTAAAAGTCGGTGTCTTTGGTGACGACCACCCGTTGCTCATCCATCGAGACCTGATTGAGGATGCCGTCGCGCGTCGCGTTTTGTGCCGGTAGGTCGAGGGTGTGGATAGCGTCGTGTCCTGCTGCCGTGAAGATTTGGCGCAGACCTGGAGGCAGGTGGGCATCAATCAGAAACTTCATGCGGCGACGAGCTGCCAGCTCCGAAGTTTCAGGGATTGATTGGCGAACTGGATGCAGGCTAGCAGATCTTCATGTTCAAGATCAGGGAATTCGCCAAGCACGTCTTCAAAGCTGTCGCCAGCAGCCATGTATTCCAGCAACGTCTCCACAGGATACCTGAGCCCGCGGACGACGGGCTTCCCATGGCAGATCTCGGGATCAATAACGATCCGGTCAGTGAGTCGAAGGTTTGAGGTAGCAGTGGCAGAAGTCATGCGATTCAATACGGCGATGGCAGTCGGGTTTCAAATGGGTTATCCCCTGGCAATGCGCTGCTGGAGGAAGACTTCGAGGAACAACAGCGCGATGAGCCCCATCAAAAACGGCTGCCATAGCTCACTGCCGTGACGACGCGTGCGGTCGAGCTTTTGCCAGGAGTCGATGCTGTCCACAAAGGAGGCGTCATACCTTTCGGAGAGAGCCTGGACTTTGTCGGCGGCCAGCGGGGCGAGGTTCGATTCGGCAGGATCGAGATTGTAGGCGAGCAGGCGGGTCTCGGCACCTTGCGTCAGTTTGTAGATGCCGGGCGCGGCGATGGGCTTGGATTCGAGCAGGGACTTGTCGGCATCGGCGCGCACTTTGATGGTCTCGGTCTGGCCGGTGGGATCACGGAGGGTATATTCCACGCCTATGCGTTCTTTGCCCATGATGACTCGGAGCGGTGCGCCGACCTGATCCCAGGCGCTGATGGTGCTCTGCGTGGCCAGATAAGTGACGAGGCGCTGCATGAGCGGCACGAAGAAGGGCTGAAGCGGCAGGTTCGTCCATTCGGCATCGGCCGTCGTGGCAGAGGCGATGACGCGGCCGCGCTCGTGAGCTTTTTCGATGAAGAGCGGCGTGCCGCGGTCGAGCTGGAGAATGGGCTTAGCTTTGTCGCTGGTTTCAAACTCCCACCAGCTCTGGAACTCGGCGTCTTGCAGGCGTCCGCCACGGGCGTCGTTGAAGTAGATGGTGGCGGGATGCGTGAGACGCTGCTGGAGCATGCGAGCTGGCGAGGCGGTGGTGGCGCGTTGCAGGCCTTTGATGTTGGCAGGGAAGAGGCCCTCGCCTTTGCGGAAGAAGTCGCGGTTGTACCAATCCAGATCGCCATGCGGTCCGGCGAAGACGATGAGTCCGCCCCCTGCCTTCACGAATTTGTCGAGGTCGTTGAGACGGTTGCCTTGCAGTCGATCCAGATCGGCGAGGATGACGACTTCCTTGCCTTTCAGATCTTCATCGCGGAAGCGGCGGGCTTCGAACTTGGTGATGCGGATGAGGTCTTTGAGCGTGGTGTTTTCAGCGGCCTGATAGGGCGTGAGAGCCAGCTCCAGGAAGTCGGCAGCACCTTCGAGCGGGGCTGCACTGGGATCACCATCGACGAGCAGTACGTTCAGTTGGTTGCGCACTTGGACGACGGAATAGAAGGCATTGTCATCGGCGAAGCTGTCACCCTCCAGACGCACGGCGAGCGAGTGATCACCTACGGCATCAAAGGCGTGCGTGAAGGCGATCACGGCCTCGCCCTCCGGTGGTAAGCTGACTCGTGAGGTGCGCAGGCGGGCTCCATCGGCCTCCAGATGCACGGCGACATCCTGCCAGGGCCGCTTGCCATGATTTTGAATGCGCACGCGAAGACCGACGGGCTGCTTTTCTGCCACGACGAGTGCGGAAAGATCCGCGCTGGCGATGCTGAGGTTCTCGGTGAGATCGCTGGCGAGGCGGTAGAAGGTCACCTGCGGCTTCGGCTCCTGCTTGAGCAGTGTTTCCAAAGCGGGAAGCGCTGCGCCATCGGCCACACTTTGCCAATCGCTGGCCTGGAAGTCAGACACGATGGCGAGTTCACGAGCACCGTTCGTAGCTTTGGAAAGTGAGGCTGCGGCGGTTTGCAGCGCGTCGTTCACTTTGACTGGCCCAGCTTGCGTCGGCACGTCGGCGAGTTGCTTTGGCAGCACATCGAGAGCTGTGGTGGATTGATCGAGGAGCTTGCGTGAGTTGCCACCGGCCAGGACGATCTGCACGTCGCTGCCTTTCGGCTGCACTTCCAGCATCCGCGAAAGGTCCTGCCGTGCTCGATCTGCGGGTGACCCACCCGCCGCCGGAGCGCGCATGGAGAAAGAATCATCCAGCAGCATCACGAGCGAGGTCTTCCCCAGTCCAAAGGCCCGCAGTGCCGTCAGAACCGGCCGCGCCAAGCACAGCGCCAGCACGATGGGAATCGCGATGCGCACCGCTAGCAGCAGCCACTGCTCGATCTTCCACTTCCGCTTCCGCTGCCGGATCACTTCCTGAAGCAGATGCATGGCCCCCCAACGCACGGTCTGCACCTTGCGCTTGTTCAGCAGGTGAATCAGGAGCGGGATGAGAAAGGCCGCAGCGCCCGCGAGGAGAATGGCGTTGAGGAAGGTCATTAGTTAAAAAGCTCCTTCGCCTGGGTGATGCGGTCACGCCAGTAGTAGGAGCGGCGCTTGGCGTGGGCGACGGCGAGGATGACCACCTTCTCCTGCCAGATCATGTAAGCGATGTAGTATTCCCCGAATCGAGGCAGAAGGTTTACCCGGCGGGTGCTGTGTTGGCGGAGGTTGTAGAGGCGTGGGTTCGCCAGGATGACATCCACATAATCGAAAAACACAGCTTCAAAATCGAAGGCCAGTTTCGACTGCTGCGTTAGATCAATGCCACCGTAATAACGGAGCGTGTCGTGAAACTCGTCTCGGGCCGCAGGATGAATGTGAAAATCCTCGGTCATGCGGAGCGCTTGAGACCCATTTGGGCAAAAAGAGTGTCTGTGCTGTGGCGGAGTTCAGTCCCGGAGATGAGTTCGACTTTGCCCTCCATCACCTCTTTCATCCGCTGATCGATCTCGGCATCCCATTCTGCCTGGATCGAGGCTTCCTCGACATCATGTGGAGGGAAGGTGTATTCACTTTGAAGATCACGGAGCAGCTCATCGACCTCTTCAGGTGAAAGGCGGCGAATGTCATTCTTGATGCGTTCGACGGTGGCAGTCATGGGGTGAGGGTATCCATTTTGTTGCAGGTTGTCGAGAGAGCTCTCACCGCATCCGCAGTGCCAGATAACTCCTCAGCGCCGCCGCGTGTGATTCATCCGTCGGCAGGGGGAGGTAATCGACTTGGTGTTTGCGGAAGCCTTCTTTGAGCTGCTCCTGAAAGGCGCGCTGAACTTCGAGGTAGCGGAGGCGGACGGCGGCGGGGTCGAGGAGGAGGAAGTCGTCG
>CAYMHJ010000094.1:0-20777 GCA_964390165.1 uncultured Prosthecobacter sp.
TCATCCAAAGAGGACCTGACTACCATCCCGCCTTCGGCTCCCAGCCTCGGAGAGGCGGCAGGCAATAGCCCACGGATTCATCTGTGGGTAGGCGTGGGCGACATGCCACCATCGCCGAGAGTCCCGGCAGGGATGAAAGAGGGCACCGCATGCCGGGCACATCCCGATCTTACCACGACCATCGCTCTTCCGAACTGTGAAACACGATCCGGCACCTCCAGCGATCCTCTGAGTGACCGGGATGTCCGCCACTACTCTCGGGAAGCTATCCCTTCCCCCATCACCAGACCGGGCCTGTCACGCCCGGTCTGGCTTTCGTTATCTGGGCATGAGCTTCAGAGGCTCATGTGGCTGACGGGATTGCTCCAGTCGCTCTGACCGGTGCTGCCGCCGAGGGCGCAGACCTCGAACACATAGTTGCCGCCGGGCGTCAGGTCATTGATCTCCATGCGGCGGGTGCTTTTGAAAAACACAGGCCCGACGTAAGGGCCGGGCGCACCGTTCGGGCCGATAAGGGCGTAACGAACGTTGTAGCCGCGAGCGTTTTCCACGGGCTCCACGCGCAGGATGAGCTGGCCGGAGATGCCGTTGATGATGTCCTTGATGCTGGGTGTCTCCAAGGGGATGGAGGTGGTGTTTGTACTGGCCGCCTCGAAGCCGCTGGAGAGCAGTGTGGCGAAGTTGTTGCCATGATTTTCCTGCACATAGGTGGCGAGCTGACGCAGCAGACCGATGAGGATCTCCCGCAGGTTGTTCTTCGCCGCCGTATCTGCCGGTCCGCCCATTTCAGCGGTGGCGATGGCGGTGGAGAAGTTCGTGATCGCCGTAAGCAGGGCCGCCTGGGTCACAGGCGGTGTGGGGTAGGCCGGTTGGCCGTAGAGGCCACCGTGCACAGCCATGGCTCGTTCTTCGAGGGCATGGTCGGGCGCGCTGGCAAAGCTTAACAAAACGCGTAATTGTGTCATTTTAACAGGAGCTGGATCAGGCAAAAAGCCATTCCAAGTTAGGCCGCTATTCCAGCGCAAAGGCTGGTTTTGCGAATCTACGCCGTCCCAAGTGACTGGTATTTTTGCCATGGTATTTCGTGATGTTTAGGTTGGAACAAAGAAGTCATGCCCACACAGGCATGGCGACAGGTGGCCCATCAGGATACCCGGGCCGGGGTTCTAAAACCACGCTCACGGTGACGTGGCTGATCAGTCGCGGAGGTATTCTGGTCCGGGACGGAAAGTGTCATTGGCAGAGCGGCGGCATGCCCGTCCCTGTCGAAAGCGGAAAATAAGGTCGCGGAATGAATCAAGTCCGTGAACCATTTGATTAAATCCATCACAGCTTTAACCGATTCCGTCGCGGATTGGGTTAATTGAGTGACGGATTTAATCGATTCCATGACGGATTGAGTTAAATCCACGCCAGAACGAATCAAAACGCTGTTCACCATGCCATGCCAGCCGACGGATTTAGTTAATTCCGTGACAGAATGAACTGAATCCGTGACGGATTGAGTTAATTCCGCGACGGAATTAACCGCTTTCCTGACGGACTTGATTAAATCCGTGGCGCAAAATGTCGCTTCAGAGCCGCCTGCAGTCGTTCTGGGGACCTTTTTTGGCCCTTCTGCTGGGGAAATCTGGTGAAACCCTCCAGATATAACACGTCCGTGCCCGAGACGTTCCAAGTTCGCCCAGCGAGCCGTTCGGGTGGTCAGGCGCACGAATTTCGCAGCCATAACGAAGATTACAGCGGAAAATCGAAAAAAGGTCAAGATCAAAAGTTCATCCAGATTTTTCAGCCCAAGAGGGTGGCGTCTTGTTTCATCAGAGATGCGTGGTGATTCACCGATTTGGATGGCAGGCCAGGAGTTTGGTCCCTCTCCCCGCCGTGGATGAGTTTCGTCGCCAAGCACCCTTGCGGGGAGAGTTTCTGCCACAGATTCAGGAAAGCCACAGATGGCATGAGTTTGAAAAGAAATCTGCGGCTTCCCTGAATCTGCGGCAAATCCTGGTTATCTAAATGGCAGTGGAGGTTAGGTGAGGGGAGCTACTCGAGAGGTCGGTGAGGCGTCGGCCCCTCACCCCGACCCTCTCCCCGGAATGAGAGCCGCGAGGATGTCAGATGCATCGCCGGGGAGAGGGGGCCAGAGGTCCGCCACGTCCCCTTAACCCGGCTGAAACATGCCATTCCAGTGTCTTGCGGTGTCTTGAAACGTTAGGTTTGGCCAAAGTCCCCCGCCAAACACATCCGCCCCACGCCCGTCCCGCTTCCGTTCCTCCAGCCACGGCCCAGGGGCTTGGGAAGAATTTACCTTACTAATGGAATTTACCCAAATTTTGATCGCCCACCTCCGCTCTTTGGGTGTAAACCCACGCCCATGAACATCCAAGTGTGTGAGATTTCCGCCCGTTCGTCGGAGATCGAGCAGTGCGCCCACCTCACAATCTGTTAAACATCTGAATTGATAGCCTGAAGATGACAACGCCACGGCCATCCCGACTCCTCACCGCAATGAGCAAGCGGCAGCTAGTGCGCTTTGATCGGCGGTTCGTCGATTCATCGGTGCGTGGCTATGTCCTTGACGTGGGGCCAAAGTTTTTCCTTCTCGCATTGGTCAGCGACCGCATTTGGTTCGACGGTTTTGAATGTTTCCGCGTTGGCGACGTGCGAGGTTTGCGTCCAGACCCTTACGCCCAATTCGTGGAGTCCGCGTTAAAGAAGAGGCGCGTTCGCATGCCGCATAAACCGCGTGTCAGTGTCGCAAGTATTGAGGAGCTATTGCTCTCGGCAAGCCGTCAGTTTCCGCTTGTGACGATCCACCGAGAGAAGGTCGATCGAGACGTATGTTGGATTGGCCGGGTGCTCGGTATGGAGCGTGGCCGCGTGTCGCTGCTGGGGATCACTCCGAATGCCACATGGGAAGATGAGTCAGAGTCATACCGATTGGGTCAGATTACTCGCGTGAGCTTTGGTGGAGATTACGAGACCGCACTTCATTTGGTCGGCGGCAATCCCAAGACGGAGAAGCAAAAGTGAGCTGAGGGGTCGGCAACTGCGTGGCAAAACATGCTCCCCACGAGGTGCCTCCACACAGAGGATGCGCTTCACTGCTTCGCCGATGACGACCACTTCATTTACGCCACCTTCGGCATTGCCACGAGGTGCTCGGCTTCTTTGGCGGCTTCGATGCGGCGGGCGGCGGTTTCGGCAGAGTGTTCCTGCTCGATCTCGCGGCACCAGCCTTTGATTTCGAGTTCGTTGAAGATCTTGCCGATCACGCGGCGCAGCAGGCCTTTGAGGTTCGGCATCTCGACATCGGAGAGGGCGCGGATGGCGGCTTCTTTGTAGCTTTCGAGGAGGACGTTGGACTTCTCATACGCGCCGGTTTGCTCGGCCCACTGGCGGATGGTGGGCTTGTCGGGCAGGGCGGTGGCCTGGCCGTTCCAGAGGGCTTCCATGACTTCTTTGACCTGGTCTTTGCCACGCTCGCGCAGGAGGGCGAGGATGATGCTGGGGCGGATGCTGACGTTGTTGTCGGCGGCGGAGTCGTCGCCGAGGTCGTCGAGGTCATCGCGGATCTGGTAGGCGATGCCGAGGTTCTCGGAATAGGTGTGGAGGACGTCGGCGGTCTCTTCGAGCTGGCCTGCCATGGCGGCACCGACTTTTAAAGCGACCTCAAAGGCGGGGGCGGTCTTGCTGCGGAAGATCTCCAGCACCTGGGTGCCGCTGAGGGCGACGGGGTGGTTGTTCCAGAGCAACTCGGCGCCCTGACCTCGGCAGAGTTCGCGCTGGCCTTCGGCGGCGACTTTGATGCAGGCGCTGCGGATGTGGCTGGCGCACTGCATCTCGGCGAGCAGGCGGTAGCCTTCGCCGATGAGGAGATCGCCGACGTTCAAGGCGACGGGCACGCCGTGCTCGGAGTGCAGGGTGGGCTCGCCGTAGCGCTCGGCATCGTTGTCCTCGATGTCGTCGTGGATGAGGGAGGCTTTGTGGAAGGCCTCGACGGAGATGGCGGCGAGCTTGAGGTCGTCGGAGATGGGGGCTTCGGGGTCTTCACGCAGGGCCTGATAGGCGGCGATGGTGAGGAAGGGCCGCCAGCGTTTGCCTGCACGGGCCAGCCACTCGCGGGCGATGACTTCGGTCTGGCAGGTGGGTTTGCCGAGCAGGGCCTCCAGTGCGGCTGGCTCGAACCAGGTCTTCACTTCATCGTGCAGGGCGGTGAGGTTCAGGCGGCGGGTTTTGTCCTCGTTGGTGAGGTGGATGTAGTCCCAGACCCAGTCGATATCGACGGTGGTGTCGATGCAGTCATCCTGGAGCAAAGGCACGGCCACGGCGGGGATGGCGGCGGCCTCGATGTAGGGGAAGGTGCGCTCAAGGACGGAGAGGCAGGAGATGCCGACGATGGCCTCGATCTTGCCCGTTTGGATGAGGGACATGACGATGGCGCTGCCCTCGGCGACGAGGACGGCGTAGCCGAGCTTTTCGGCCTCGTTTTGGAAGTCCTGGATGGTGCAGAGGCCGCACTGTTTGCAGAGGAGGCCGAATTCATCAAAGGGCGCGGGGCACTTGCTCTCCACGCGCAGGCACTTCGGCATGAGCAGGAGGCGCTTTTCAAAAGGCACGGACGCGAGGGACTCGCGCCAGGTTTCGTTCGCCAGCAAGACGCCGGTGTAGTCGCGATACACCTGCTCGATGCCGTGGATGGCCATGATTTTGTCAGTGTGGACTTGAAGCTCATCCAGCGGCACGGGCGGGACGAGGCGGGTCTGCTCCATGTAGTCGCGCACGGCCTTCAGCACGGCGTCGCGGTCGGCCTTGGTCTGGGGGATGTTCTTTTTCGGTGCACGGGCAGCCCGGGTGAGACCGGGAATGACGGGTGGCAGGGAGGCGGAACGGACGGCGACAGTGGACATGGGGGGAGGAAATGACGAAAACCGAATTGACGAATGACGAAGGCTCAAACGGACGGAAATGGCAGCCCTGTAACCGTGGCGCTGGAGCTTGGTCTTGCAAGGATTGCGCTGGCTGGGGCGAAAATTGCGCTCGACGGGGGAATGTTACTTGGACTTCAGCCCGACGGTGTTGACGGCGATGACGCGATATTCATGCGCCTTGCCCGCCTCGGCTTTCTTGTCGCTGAAGATCATCTTCACGAGGGGATTGGCCGGGGTGTCGCTGTATTGCAGGCCCTGGAAGATGGGTCGGCCAAAAGGATTGGCGGGCTTTTCCGGCACGGTGCCGATGGCCTGTCCATCTCGCTCGATGATGAAATGGGCGATGCCGCTCTCCAAGTCAGCCTCAGCCTCCCAGGTGAGCTCGCTGCCTGTGACGCGGACGTTTGTCGGTGCAGGAGGCGGGGTGGTGTCGGGAATGGCGGTGTCTTTGACATAATGCATCCAGGCTTTCGCGATGGCTTCATTCGGCAGCCACACGGCCTTGGTTTTGTCACCGCCAAAATTCGCGGCGGGTGAGGCTTCCGTGTCGAGCAGAGGTGCGAGCCAAGCGCCGTCAACGGGCATCGGGTTGAGCTTGCTACCAGTCTTCGACAAACGAACGCTAAGGCAGGCATCGAGCCAGGCGATGGCCATGTAGCGCTGGTTTCCACACTCATGAGCCGTGAGGGGATCGACGGCGACGCCGATGAGCCCGCCTTTGCCACGCATCGCGGTGAAGAACTCTTCATTCGCAGGCCACACGCCGGCGAAGCGGCCTTCTTTGACGGTGACACCTTCCTTCGTGCCTGGATTGCACATCACGGGCACGCTGAGTGCGGCATCTGGAATGGTGTGAGTCTTGATGGTCGAGCGGGTCGGATTCGCAGTGAGCAAAGGCACGCCAGAGCGCAACCAAGCCGCCGCGACTCGCTCAGGATGCGTCAGCACCATGCCACCCGCCCAATGTCCGCCGCCGCTGTGGCCCCAGAGAGCCCAGGGGACTTTCGATAGCTCTGGATGGCCGCTCTTTGCCCCGAGATCGGCGAGACATTTCTGAAACGCCGCACCCGAGCCATTGCGCGGATCACACCACATCTGGCAGTCGGCTTTATCAGGCTGCTCATAGGATGGGGCCAGCAACGCGCAGTGGTGCTTCTTTGCCAGCGCCTGCCAATGCAGGTCGAAAGCACCCGTGAGACCCGATTTGCAGGAGCCCTCTCCGCAGCCGTGCTGATGCACAATGACGCCACGAATCTGCTTCACACCGGGAGGAACCCAGGCTGTGTAGTTCACGGGGAAGATCAGCTCGCCGGGCTGCGTCGATGCCTCATAGCGCACTCGATAATAGGGAGCCTCGGCAGGCGGGAAGACATCATAAGGTGCCTTTTGGGCAAAGGCGGAAGCAGCGAGAAAAAGAAAGGCGAGGTAACGCATGGCGGATAGAACGGGCGGAAGACCTGATTCAAATCAGGCGAAGTTCATTTTGCAACCATCCGGAATCTGAGCCCACCCTTGCCAGATCCGACACAGCTTTTGCTGGCATGTTTTGAGAGGGCGGGGCGTTTAACCACGCGACCAACCATGAAACGACTCCTTCTCTTCTCGCTCCTCGCTTTCTCTGCCGCCTCCGCGCAGGATGGCTTCAAGCCTCTCTTCAATGGCAAAGACCTGACAGGCTGGGATGGCAATCCTGAGCTGTGGAAGGTGGAGAATGGCGAGATCGTCGGCACCACGACGGGGCCGGAGCAGCTCGCGTATAATCAGTTTCTCATCTGGCGCGGCGGTGTGGTGAAGAACTTCGAGTTGAAGGCCAAGATCAAGCAGGTGGGCAACAACACGGGCATTCAGTATCGCAGCAAGGAACTGCCGGAGAACGGCAAGTGGTCCATCGGCGGTTACCAGTGCGACATTCATCCGGCACATCCTAACAACGCGATGGTCTATGAGGAAAAGGGACGCGGCATCATCTGCCAGAACGGCCAGGGTGTCGTCATTGACCCTGAAGCGAAGCGCTGGCTCGCCAGCGAGCACGATCCCGTGAAAGTGGACATCGCCGAGTGGCATGAATACAGCATCATCGCGCAGGGAAACCACCTCATTCACAAGATCGACGGCCAGGTGACCATCGATCTGCTCGACTTCGAGCTGGCGAAGCGCTCGCTGGAAGGATTGATCGCCTTCCAGATTCACCGCGGCCCGGCCATGAAGGTTCAAATCAAGGATGTGATGCTCAAAGAACTGCCAGAGGGGGGCGTAATCGACTTCGCCAACCACCCGATCCCCAGTGACGCACAGATCATCGAGGCGAAGGCACCGAAGAAGAAGGCAAAGGGGAAGTAATCGAGATCCGTGTTCGTTTTTCGGACCAGTTCACCCCTCACCTCCGCCCCACTATCTTAGCGATCACAGGGTGGCCAGAGTCCACTTTCCCAGCCGGATCGAGCCCTGCTTTTCCATGGATTGAGTCCAGGTCCGGAGTCCGGCGAGATCGAGCAAAGCACGGGCGCAGGCTCTCTCCTCACGCGTGATGCCAGCTGCGGAAGGTTCCGAAGGCAGCGCGCAAGCCAGCGCCTCCACGCCCAGACCACGCGCCAGGAGCAAAGCACGCGGGCAGTGCAGTTCCTGCGTCACGATGATCAGACGCCTGCCTGCCGCCATCTGCCCAGCCCGCTGAATCGATTCGAAGGTGGAAAGACCTGCCGCATCCTCCGTCATCGCCCAGGCGGGGACGCGGAGGTCTGTGAGCATCCGACGCATCTCGCGCGGTTCGTGGTAGTTCGCCTGGCGGCCATCGCCGCTGAGGATGAGGTGGGAAACCTTGCCCGCGTGAAAAAGACGTGCCGCTGCCTCCACGCGTTGCTTCAAAAATGAACCACGGATCGAAGTGCCGAGCACCAGCGCCACCTGCTTTTCACCATGCACATCGGCTTCCATCAGGATGCCGTTTTGGCTGAATCGCCTCGCCGATTCCAGCACCAGCCAGCAGAGACGGCTCTTAGCCTTGCAGCCGATCCAGAGTGTCAGGCAGATAGAGCCCAAAGCCAGAAACGTAAAACTGCGGGTCAGGCGGAGGAGTGAGCGAGAGTGTGGCATCGTTTTCATGCTTCTGAAAAGGAGGCCTCGCCGAGGTTTTCCGGACATCCTTTCGGAACAGGCTGCGAGCTCCGAACTCTTCCTTGCCCAAGTCCATGTACCGTGGCTTAACTCCCGCCCCCCCGTCTTCTCAGCCTTCGCCCAGGAGACCTCCACGCACCTTGGCCCCCGCCCCTCCCCGCTTGTGAACATCCGCCGTCTCTCCGTCGAAGTCCTCGAATCCTGGCAGAAAAGCCCCCGCTTCGCCATAGAGCTCCTGGATGACAAAGTCCGCCAGGCCGCCCTCTCCGGGCCCAACGCAGCCTTCCTTCACGACATCGTGCTCACCACCCTGCGGCATCTGAACCTCCTGGATCATTGGATCGACCAGCTAACCAATGGTAAACACCTCGATCACCGCGCGCGCTGGGTTCTCCGTATCGGCCTCGTCCAGCTTCTCATCCTTGGTGTGCCCTCTCACGCCGCTGTGAATGAAACCGTGGCCGCCGCTGGCCGCGCCGCAGCACTCGTCAATGCCGTCCTCCGCCGAGCCGGACGCGAATCCGACAAACTCCTCGCCCAGCGCCCTGGCCTGCCGCTCGCCGTCGCTTACTCCCACCCCGAGTTCCTCATCCGCCGCTGGATCAAGATCATGGGCAAGGAAAAGGCCGAAGCCCTCTGCCAGTGGAATCAGACCCTCGCGCCCACCTTCATCCGCATCAACCGCCTCCATGATGGCGCTGATGAGCGCCTCGCCCAGCTCCCCGGCCTCACCCCGCATAACGAAGAGGACTTCTTCCAGTGTGAAAACACCCCGCGTGAAGCCTTGAAACAGGGACTCTGCTACGCCCAGGACCCCAGCACCGCCATGGCTCCGCGAATGCTCGCCCCTCTGCCCGGCGAGACCGTGCTCGATGCCTGCGCCGCCCCCGGTGGTAAGACCGCCATCCTCGCCCAGCTCATGTGTGGTGAGGGCAAACTCATCGCCTGTGACAGCTCCTCCACCCGCCTCACCCGCCTCAGGGAAAATCTCACCCGGCTGCACGCCCACATCGCCCAGGTCCATCAGCATGACTTCCTCTCCGGCAGTCCCCCGCCTTTCGGCTCCATGCTCTTTGACCGCATCCTGCTCGATGTGCCCTGCTCAAACACGGGCGTCATGCGCCGCCGCATCGATGTCCGCTGGCGGCTTGCCGAGGACGAATTCGCCACTCTCGCTGCGACCCAGCGAGCCATCGTCGAGTCCGCCCTGCGTTACCTCAAGCCCGGTGGCAGCCTCGTCTACAGTACCTGCAGCATCGACCCCGAGGAAAACCAGCAGCTGGTCAAAGCCGTGCTCGCCGCCCACCCCGAGCTGGAGCTCGCTGAAAGCCGTCTCCTCTTCCCGCCCAAAGACCTGACTGACGGCGCATACGCCGCTCGTCTCGTCAGGAAGGCATGATCGGAATTCAGGCCTGAATCCTGCAAGCGAGTGGCCAGGATGGTCATGCCAGCGCTCCAGCCCAGTCACTCGGCATACGCCAGTCGCCACGGGGAGAAAGGGCTACGGAGCCGACTTTCGGCCCATCGGGCATCGACGAGCGCTTGAACTGATTTTGCGCAAAGCGGCGGAGGAAGACGGCGAGCCATTTTTCGATCACCGCAGGTTCGTGTTTGCCGGCAAAGGCAAGGCTGGCGAGGTAGCGGATCTTTTCCGCCGGGCAGCCGTGGCGGACGAAGTGGAAGAGGAAGAAGTCATGCAGTTCGTAGGGCCCGACGCTATCCTCGGTCTTCTGTTCGATCTGCCCATCGGCTCCCACGGGCAGCAGTTCGGGCGAGATGGGCGTGGCGATGACATCGTGGAGGATGTCGCCTGCCTCGGCGGCATAGAGCTCGGTGGCGGCCCACTCGATGAGGTATTTCACCAGCGTCTTCGGCACCCCGGCATTGACGTGATACATGCTCATGTGGTCGCCATTGAAGGTACACCAGCCGAGCGCCGCTTCGGAAAGATCGCCGGTGCCGAGCACGAGCCCGCCGGTCTGGTTCGCCACGTCCATGAGCACCTGGGTCCGTTCCCGGGCCTGGGCGTTTTCATAGGTGATGTCATGCAGCCCAGCGGGATGGCCGATGTCGCTGAAGTGCTGCTCCACCGCCGCTTTGATGCTGATGGTGCGCAGCGTGATGCCGAGAGTCTCCGCGAGCTTTTCGGCATTGCCCTTCGTGCGTTCGGTGGTGCCGAAGCCGGGCATGGTCACGGTCAAAGCGGCACTTCGGGGCATGTCGGCACGCTTCAGCGCCTCGATCAAAACCAGCAGCGCGAGCGTGGAGTCCAGCCCGCCAGAGAGACCGAGCACGACGGCCTTGCTTTTGGTCTGCCGGAGGCGGCGAGCCAGCCCCGTGGCCTGGATGGCGAAGATTTCCTCACACACCGCCCGGCGGTCGGCTCCCGCAGGTGGCACAAAGGGATGAGCCGAGAGCGGACGGAGCAGTTTTTCACCTGCGGCGGCTTTGCTGAAGCTGAACCCGATGCGGCGGAAGACCGGGCGGGCTTCATCGTCGCGGAAAGCGGCGCTTTTAAAGCGCTCATGCTGGAGCCTCTGGAGGTCCACGTCCGCCACTGCGGTCTGAGTTTGGAAGGAAAAGCGCTCCGTCTCGGCCAGCAGGACACCGTTTTCAGCGACGAGCCCATGGCCCGAATAGACCACGTCCGTACTCGACTCCCCAGCCCCGGCGCCGGCATAGACGTAGGCGGCCAGACAACGAGCGGACTGCTGATTCACGAGGCCACGACGATAGGGTGCCTTGCCCAAGACTTCGTCGCTGGCGGAGGGGTTCGCCAAAACGGTGGCTCCGGCCAGAGCGGCATGGCTGCTCGGCGGGATCACGGTCCAGAGATCCTCGCAGATTTCGATCCCGAGCACGAAACCGGGCAGGTCATCGGCGGCGAAGACGAGGTCAGTGCCAATCGGGATGCCATCGACCTCCGAGACGACCAGGGTGGCCGCCGGGGAGAACCAGCGGCGCTCGTAGAACTCGCCCGAGTTTGGCAGGAAGCACTTCGGCACAAAGCCAAGCACCCGCCCACCAGCGATCACGGCGGCGACATTATATAGCCGGCTTTCGACAGCCAGAGGCAGGCCCACGACAGCCGCGCAACCGAGCCCAGCAGCACACTCCGTCAGCTCATCGAGCGCAGCACGGGCTCTCGTGAACAGGGCGCTATGGTGAAAGAGGTCCGCACAGGAGTAGCCCGTGAGGCTGAGTTCCGGGAAGACGATCAACCGTGCGCCCTCGGCGGCGAGAGCCTTCATCTCACGCTTCAGAATGTCCAAATTCGCCGCCACATCTCCGAGGAAAAGCTCTGGGGACACCGCAGCCACGCGGGCGAAACCGTGGTTTTCACGAAGGCATGGGTAGGCGGGCTGGTCAGGCATGGGCGCATCCATAGCACGGAAGCGCAGAAGGTGGGAATCGGAAGTTCAGTGGAGCCAAAGCCCATCTCCAGCCGGGGCTCGCATCCACGATGCTGCCGAGTCGCGAAATCTACGGCGGTCACACCAACGCTGACGAGTTCACTCAACCATTCACTTCGCAGCCTCAGCCAGAGCTTTGTCCATGACTTCCTTCAGAGTCACTTCGGCCCCGCTGCGGCGCTTGCTTTCGTCAGCGGCCTCCATGAAGGCGTAGATCTCAAGGGTCTCTTCGGGAGTCACGGGAGCCATGCCATTGCGGAAGAACTGCACGGCCGCGAAAAGCAGGGGATCATAGCCATCGTAGGCACCCACGGCGGACTCGCCTTTCTCACCGACGGCCTTGCCGCCATAACCTTTGTTTTCTTCAAACACGCCAGTGCGCCCACCGGCCCAGGTCCCGGTGACGCGGATCTTGCCGTCGGCATTCGTGTCACGCTTCACGCTCTGGCAACCGGTGCCCATGACGGTAAAGAGACTCTCCACGCCGTGGATGCCATACCAGAAGAGATCGGGATGCGTTGCCTCCAGCGAAGCCGGGCTGAAGGTGGATGCCTGCTTTACCGTGCCGATACTGCCACCACGGACCGCTTGGGTGTTCTTGCCAAAGCGCAGCGAGGAAGAGGAAAACACGGGCACGCCTGCGGCCTTGGCTTCTTTGAAGATCTTGATCGCATCCACCAAGGTGCCCGCGATGGGTTTGTCGATGAACACAGGTTTGTGAGCTTCCAAACAGGGCCGGAGTTGCTCCAGATGCGGGCGGCCATCATTCGTTTCCAGGAATACCACATCCACCTTGTCGAGAAGCGCGTCGATGCTTTCCACGATCTCCACGCCCATCTCCTTCACCTTCGCCGTGTATTCCGGCACGCGCTTCACGCTTCCTTCGATGTCTTTCGATCCCTGTGGGTAGGCCGCCACCACACGCACGCCCATGACCTCAGGCTTCTGCGGTTCGGCGTTCAGGGTCTTTGTGAAAGCCAGAACGTGGGAGGTATCCAGACCGATGATGCCAGCGCGGATGTTTTGTGCTGAAGCAGCGCCAGCGAGTGTGAGAAAGGCCGTGAGTGCGAGGAAGAGAGAACGAGTCATGCGTCACATTAAACGACACGCGTTTCCTGCCCTTGCGTCCCGTCATGACAGGATGTGGGCGGTTTGTGCCTGTGCGGCTAATTTGTCGGCAGGAAGCAGCATTTCCCGGGCGAGACCTGCTTCGCCCTGAAATGGCAAGCGGGATGTCTTTCGACATCCCGCTGCGGACTGAGAACTTGAAACCTGAAACGCTCGTTGATCTGGGCCCATCTCGGCTCTGATCGAGCGATCACTGTCGCGCCGTCTTTGCCGATGAGGATCAACTGCTTACGGGTATGAAAATAGGATAAGAACCTGAGGACGTGCTCTTGCGATAAGGGAGAATAGCCTCCTCTGTTACTCTTTTGCCGCTAAATTTGTCAGCTACCCAAACACGAATTTTCGCCCCATCGACGCGGCCTGTAACAATGTATTCTCGTCCAGGCATCGCCTCGAAAATGAAATCAGTCATGGCTTCAAAAGGGCCGATTCCAAATAAGCCTCCACCTCGATTAAATGCGGAGGTTACGACAATTTGATGCTTTCCAGCAGTGAGAACTACCCTTTCTTTAGAATGGACGATGTAGATCACTGCCTTGTCGTCTACCATGTTGATTGTGTAACGTTCCCAATCAAATGCGCCCCGTCGACTACTGCTCCCTCGAACCACGGCAGTAGTCGATTCATCATAGCGGGGACCTACATAACTAGTGACACATGAAGTCAAAAACGAAGCTGTTATTAGGGCGATGAATTTGATCATACTAAATCGTTCGTTTGTGCATTCAATTTTAGAAGCAGGGCACCTCACGGCACCGGGAAGCGCTCGTTGATCTGTGCGACCTCGGCTTTGATCTGGGAGAGCACCGCCGCATCGTCTTTGCCGGTGAGGGCGCGGTCGATCCAGTTGGCGATGAGGACCATCTCGGCCTCCTTCATGCCACGAGTCGTGACCGCAGGAGTGCCGATGCGGATGCCGCCGCCGAGGGTGATTTTCTCGGTGTCGAAAGGAATGCCGTTTTTGTTCACGGTGATGCCGGCGTGGTCGAGGGTCTCGCTGGCGATCTTGCCATTGAGGCCTTTCGGACGGAGATCGACGAGCATGAGGTGGTTGTCCGTGCCGCCGCTGACGATGCGATAGCCGAGTTCACTCAGGCGTGCAGCCAGCGCCTGGGCGTTCTTCACGACCTGGGCGGTGTAGTCTTTGAACTCAGGCTTCAGGCATTCGCCAAAGCAGACGGCTTTGGCAGCGATGACATGCATCAGCGGGCCGCCCTGCACGCCGGGGAAGACCTGGCTGTTGATCTTCTTGATCAGCTCGTCGCTGTTCGTGAGGATCATGCCGCCACGTGGACCACGCAGGCTTTTGTGCGTGGTGGTGGTGACGAAGTCGGCGTATTCCATCGGGGATGGATGCGCGCCACCAGCGACGAGTCCGGCGATGTGCGCCATATCGACGAAGAGGTAAGCGCCGACACTTTTGGCGATCTCGCTCATCTTCTTGAAGTCGATGATGCGTGGATAGGCGCTGGCACCAGCGGTGATCATCTTCGGCTGCTCGCGCTTGGCGACTTCGGCCAGTTCATCGTAGTCGATGAGTTCGTCGCTCTGGCGCACGCCGTATTGGCAGAAGTTGTAGAAGCGGCCGGAGAAGTTCGCCGGATTGCCGTGGGTCAAATGACCGCCGTGGGCGAGGTTCATGCCGAGCACTTTATCGCCGGGCTGGAGCACGCTGAAATAGACGGCGGCATTGGCCTGGGAGCCGGAGTGCGGCTGCACGTTTGCGTATTTGGCACCGAAGAGCTGGCAGGCGCGGTCGATGGCGAGTTGCTCCACCTTGTCCACCTCTTCACAGCCACCATACCAGCGCTTCGCGGGATAACCTTCAGCGTATTTGTTCGTCAGGCAGCTTCCCTGGGCGGCCATGACGGCGCGGGAAGTGAAGTTCTCGCTGGCGATAAGCTCGATGTTGTTCTGCTGGCGGTGCTGTTCGGCGTCGATGATGGCAGCGACGGCTGGATCTGAGGCGGCGAGGGTGCTGAGGGGGTGGGCTTGTTTGTTCATTTTGGAGACGCGGCGGGCATGACGGCCGCCCGCGAAAGGGGTTTTCAACCAGGCATCGACGATTTCCTGGGCGGTGGATACGCTGGTCGTTTTGCCAGCGAGGCAGAGAACATTGCTGGCATTGTGCTCGCGGGTGATGGCCGCAGTGGCGGCATCATGCACGAGGCTGGCCTGAATGCCGGCGTGGCGGTTCGCCGTGATGCACATGCCGATGCCGGTGGTGCAGACGAGGATGCCTGCATCAGCACGGCCATCGAGCACACGGGCAGTGACGAGCTCGGCGTAGTCGGGGTAATCGACGCTGTCGGTATTGAAGACGCCGAGGTCCTCGACGGTGTAGCCGATGTCCAGCAGGTGGTGGAAGACGGCGTTCTTCAGATCGAGTCCGCCATGATCGGAGGCGATGGCGATGGCGATGGTTTTAAGAAGGTCTGACATGATATAGCAAAGGGACTGAAAATTGAGAATTGAAAGCTGTGAACTGAAAATTAGCGGAGCAGCAGGGGACGAACGTTCCTGAATCAAATCGGAAGCTCAATCACCCTGCCAACTACCTCGGCCGGCCTCGTCTTTCCAGGTTTGATCCATGTAGGCGAGCAAACTGGGAAGGCACTTTTCGAGCAGTTCTTTGACCTCGCGATAGTCCTCCAAGTCGCCACCAAAAGGATCAGCGATGTCTTTGCCGCGCAGGCGGTCATCAGCAGCGAATTCGGTGACGAGATACACCTTGTCCTCAGCCTCGGGGAAGTCGTCCAGGATGGCGGCCAGATGCCCGCGTCCGAGGGCAAAGATATGCGTGGCCTTCTCCACGAGGTCGATCGTCACCGCCTTGCTGCGGTGCCCGGAGAGATCCTCGCCTTCCTCCTTCGCCAGAGTGATGCTGTGTTTGCTCGCCTGCTGACCGGAGAAAGCCCCGACTCCGGCGCTGGTCACGCTGATGTCCTCCCTTCCCTTCACCAAGCCACGGAAAAGCGCCTCAGCCAGGGGGCTGCGGCAGGTGTTACCGGTGCAGACAAAGAGGACGTTTTTCAAAGGACGTCCAGAGTGCCGCGCTGGGGTGCTTTGTCAAAAGGCGGTTCAGTCCATGGTGGGTCATGTTTGCCTACGGCTCCAGAACGATGCGAAAGCCAGCGCTGTCGAGTCTGCAGTCGGGCGGGTCCGGGCCGCGATAACTGCTCCAGATGCGCTCGGGATTACCCGTGCGCCATGAAGCCCCACGCAATACTTTGAGCGTGCTTTCTGGCGGGTCATACCAGTCCTCACACCATTCCCAGACATTGCCGCCAAGGTCGTAGAGTCCATGCGAATTCGCTTTAAATGAGCCGACGGGTGCGGTCGCCGCAAATCTGTCGTCATGGGTCTTCAGCCACTGAGCCCCATAGCCTTCGCCGAAGTCGCTGTGGCCAAAGGCGGCATCGCAGTAGTTGCCATCGCCCTTCTCCATCGGGCGCAGACCCCATGGGTGATGGCCTGGAAGTGCTGGCTGGGCTTTCGGTGCGATGCCTTGCGCCTCCAGATGGCGGACACCAGCGAGAATGCTCCATTCAGCATCTGTGGGCAGGCGGTAGTGGCGGCCTTCCTTTTTGCCAAGCCACTCACAGAAAGCCTTGGCATCCAACCAACTGACGTTCACGGCCGGGTGTAGGCCTGTTTGGCGGAACCCCGCTTCCGGCCACTCGCGCCCAGTTTGGCGGATGAAGTGAGCATAGTCGCGCACGCGGGTTTCGTGGCGGCAGACCTGGAGATTGAGTGCGGGCACCGGGACGAACTCCATGCCGAGAGAGTTGGTCGTGGTCGATGTCCGTGTCTGCACGCAGCCTGATAAGGCCAAAGCGAGAAAGGCAAGAGAGCGCGTCATTTCCCAGCCTGTCACCCTTTCATCCAAATCCAGCAAGCAAATGCAGGCCATCGTTCAGGCGGTGAGGGTGCTGGCCGAGCGGTTGCGGATGCGTTCACGCGCCAGGGCCGAGAAAGACGCCTGCGTGTCTGGTAGGTAAAATAAGATAAAAGATGGGTTGGGGTAAGCCGCGCCATGACATGGCGCGAAGTCTCCCGGATTATGCCCTGAGTGGCAGTCCCAGCTTTCAAATCAACCATCAACTGCATGCCCTTTATTCATCAACGGCATCGGCATGTACCTCGAGCCGCACGATCCGGGATTCGTGCCTTACCCCGGCCAGATCATTTCCGTTCAGCCAACCCCGAAACCAAAACGCAAAACCATGCCTAAACTAGACTACATGCCCACGGACGACGCTGGTAAAGCCAGCCTCTTCGTCCTCTTCCGCGACAACATCGGCCAGCATCTGGCCGCCCTCGGCATCGCCGCCAACGATCCCGACATTGTGCAGCAGGCCGCCGATGCCACGCGCTTCCGCGCCATCATGGACTTCTGCGGAAACATGCAAAATGCCTCCCATGGCTTGACCGCCGAGAAAAACTACGAGCGTGACGGTGGCGATAACTCCTCTGTGTCTCCGCAGGCTCAAGCTTTGGTAACTCAGATTTATGCGTTTATTGAGTCAGCGAACCCATCATGACGCATGTGTTTTATAAGAGCGGATTTGTAACAAACACCCTGAATGTGACTCGCCCGATCATCCGCGTGTGACCATTTCATCCAAGTTTAGCAGCAGATTGCAGACCATCGTCCAGGCGGCGAGTTCGGCGGGGTCGAGTTTCTCGTTGGGCTTGGATGCGCCGTAGGTGATGGCTTGCTTGGCGGAGTCGGGCTTCGCTTTGTAGGCGGTGAGGTGTTGGTCGAGCGTACTGCGGATGAGTTCGGCTTCCTGGGCGCTGGGGTAGCGGCTGGTGACGGCGCGGAAGGCGGCGGTGATGCGGCTGTCGATGCTGGGGTGCTGGGTGATCAGGTTTTGGGCGAAGTTCCGCGCGGCTTCGAAGAATTGCACGTCGTTCATGAGGTTCAGTGCCTGGAGCGGGGTGTTGCTGCGCTCGCGACGTAGGCAGTAGGACTCGCGATTCGGCGCATCGAAGGTGGTCATCGAGGGCGGTGGGGCGGTGCGTTTCCAGAAGGTGTAGAGACTGCGGCGGTAGAGGGATTCGCCTTTGTCCTGGACGTAGTTGCGCGTGTTGCTGCCACCGAAGCCGACGGGCTCCCAGATGTTTTCGGGCTGATAAGGCCGCACGCCTTTGCCGCCGATCTTCGGACTGAGCAGACCACTGACGAAGAGCGCGCTGTCACGCACAACTTCGCCATCCAACCGGAAGCGAGGACCACGCGCCAACAGACGATTCTCAGGGTCCAACTGAGAACTGAGAACAGTGAACTGAGAACTCTGCCGGTAGGCATGTGAGGTGACGAGCATCTTCACGAAGGCCTTCATGTCCCAGCCGCTCTCGCGGAAGGTCACGGCGAGCCAGTCGAGCAGTTCGGGATGGCTCGGAGGTTCGCCCTGAGAGCCGAAGTCGTTGCTGGTCTTGACCAAACCGGTGCCGAAGAACTGCTGCCACAGACGGTTCACCTGCACGCGGGCAGTGAGTGGATGCTCGGGGGAAAGCAGCCAGTTGGCGAGGTCGAGACGAGTGGGCTGTTCCTTTTTTGGCAAGGCGGGGAATACGGCAGGCGTGCCGCGTGTGACCTTTTCGCCCGGCTTGTCATACTGGCCGCGCGACATGACAAAGCTCTCCCTCGGCTGCGGTAGGTCGGCCATGATGAAGGTGGCGGGGATGACGTCCTCCAGTGTCTTGCGTTTGGCCTCCAGCGCGAGCCTCTCGGCACGTGCGCCATGCACGATTTCGCGGGCACCTTGAAACTCGTTTTCATACCACCATTCCTTCACGCGTTTGGTTTCCGCTTCGGTCCACTCGATGGCTTTTTTGCCCCGCACGAGGGTTTGCAGATCGTAGGGCAGCTCGGCCACGCGTTTGCCCTGATTTTTCTCCGTCCAGACCTTCCAGGACCACTGCGGATCTTTGGCGGGATCGACTCGTGAACTGACGGCGAGACGGTCCCAGGTCACGGTGCCGTTGAACTGCGTGAAGGCGAAGCCGGTGACCTTCATGCCGGGCTTGAGGCCGAGCTTTTCGACAGGCACTTCGAGCTTCGTCCAGGCTCCGAGTTCAGGCAGCTTGCCCACGAGCACGCGCTCTGGTGTCCGCACTTTGCCAAAGGGGATCGCGCCTTCCTCACCCCAAACAGCACGGTGGTTCCAGCCGCCGACGTGGAACTGCACCATGACGGCCTTGGGCGGATCTTTGGGATCGAGGTAACACTGCACGCTGAGTTTGCCATTCGCCGGGATGTCAAAGCTAGCGCCCTTGGTGAAGTAGTCCTGAGCCACGCCCTTGGCTGTGCGGCGAAGCGCGGCACTGCCGCTGAACACGGGCCCTTTGTCCTTGCCGATGATTTCGGTGGGCGCACCTGCGACTCCGACATCGGCCCCGGCGGGAAAGCCATCCTCGAACCAGACGACTTCGCTGGTCTGCACTGGCGGTGGTGGAGTCAGTGTGGCGGGATCGGTGTAGGCGAGCTTCGAGATGGCCTCGCGGATCTTCGCCTGCGTGTCAGCGATCTTTTGATCGTAATCGGCGAGCTGCTTTTTCTGCTCTTCGTTGGAGAGACGCAGGATGGGTGGTGTCAGCAGGATGTTGCCATCCATGGCCGGATCAGCGGCGCTGTTGAAGAAGGCGTAAAGCGAATAGAACTCCTTCTGCGTGATGGGATCGAACTTGTGATCGTGACACACGGCGCAGCCTGCGGTGAGCCCCATCCACACGGCCACGGTGGTGTCTGTGCGGTCCACGGCATAACGAAAGACGAACTCTTCGGCAATGCTGCCGCCCTCGCTGGTGGTGACGTTGCAGCGGTTGAAACCCGAGGCGATCTGCTGATCCAGCGTGGCATTCGGAAGAAGATCACCCGCGAGCTGCCAGCGCGTGAATTGATCATAAGGAAGGTTGTCATTGAAGGCGCGCACCACCCAGTCGCGGTAGGGCCACATGCTGCGTTCATTGTCGAGGTGCAGCCCGTGTGTGTCGGCGTAGCGCGCGACATCGAGCCAGTAGCGGCCCATGTGCTCGCCATAGCGTTCGGACTTCAGCAGGCGGCTCACGACTTTCTCATAAGCATCCGGGCTGGCGTCGGCGAGGAAGGCATCCACCTCGGCAGTTGTCGGCGGCAGGCCGGTGAGGTCGAGCGTCACGCGGCGGATCAGCGTTTCCTTCGAGGCTTCGGGTGCCGGGGAGAGGCCTTCTTCAGCGAGGCGGGCCTGGATGAAGGCGTCGATGGGAGTTTCAGGTTGCTGAGTTTCAAGTTTCAAGTTGCCGCCAGCCGCCGCTTGGGAACTTGAAACCTGAGACTTGAAACTTGGCACCTGTGCCTTCACCGGCTTTTCAAACGCCCAATGCTTCTTGTATTCCGCGCCCTGGCTGATCCAGAGCTTGAGCGTTTCGAGCTGCTTCGGCGTAATCTTTTTGTGCGACTCCGGCGGTGGCATCACTTCATCGGGATCGGCGCTGACGATGCGCTCGATGATGCTGCTGGCCTTCACATCGCCGGGCTTGATGGGAAAGCTTCCTTCGATGGCTTTGTAGGCGCCCTCGGGGGTGTCCAGCCGCAGGTCGGCCTTCCGCTTCTTCGCATCGAAGCCATGGCAGGCGAAGCAGTTGTCACTGAGGATCGGGCGGATGTCGCGGTTGAAGTCGAGCTTCGTCGCTGCCTGGGAGGAGGCAGCGAGGCAGAACAGGAAGGTGAATGGGCGCAACATGGGGCCGTGGATACGAAGGCGGGGCGGGCTTCTTGCTCTTCACCCCGCATGAGAAGTTCTTCCCCTGCGGCGCGTTTCCTGCGTAATCTTGTTTTCCCATGCGCACCTTTTTCCTCCCCCTGCTCGTGCTCGTCCTGGCACCCTGTGCTTTTGGCAAATCTCCCACACCTGCACAGAAGTCGGTCGAGGACATCGCCGAGGAGGTGAAGCCCTCCGTGGTGAAGGTGCTGCAAGAAGGCCGGGAAGGTCTGGATGGACTCGGCACCGGCTTTGTCGTCAGTGAGGATGGATTGATCGCCACGAATCTGCACGTCATCGGCGAGGCTCGTCGGCTGGAGATCGAGATGAGCGATGGCACGAAGCATGAGGTCACGGAGATCACCGCCACCGACTCGCATTGGGATCTGGCACTGCTGCGCGTAGCCGCCAAAGATTTGAAGCCGCTGCCGTTGGCAAACAGCGAC
>CAYMHJ010000095.1:0-20566 GCA_964390165.1 uncultured Prosthecobacter sp.
TTGATCGGTAAATTGGGTGGTGAGGATGCTATCGGCGACAAGCACGGTCGGAGTGACTCCTGTATTGCCGGGCTCACGGTAGAGACGGTAGCTCTGCGCATCCGCGACCGGATCCCATTCTATCTTTATGTGTCCGCCGGCCAGAGTGGTAGCCCGCAGATTAACCGGAATCCCTGGCAAGTTTGGGTGCTCAGTGTTGTAAATCTCGATCTGATTCGGCGTGATGGACGATCCATTATTATCGCGCGTGTCGAGTGCCCCGAAGACAAACTGGCCCATGCCCTTGCCCATGGAGGAGGTGAGCACAAGTGAGCCTGTCCAGTTCAAACCCGAGCCGGAGAGACTCGGAGTGATGACCGCCCCAATGGGGGGCGTGAAGGTCAGAGACGGCGTGGTTCCCGGTTTCGGCAGCTCGCTAAGAGAGAGGGTAAAGCTGAGGTTTACGTCCTCTGGCACGCCGGGATCGGCATTGCTGACCGTCTTGATCGGCAGGGCACGGTCAAAGGTCAGCGCGCCCGTGGGCGGAGTGACATCAAAGCTCAGTGCAGTGCCACCAGGCGCGCCAGTGAAGGTGTTGCCGGTGAGATCGGAACCTGTGACCGTCACGACCGCGTCACCCGTTCGTGCGCTGAGGTTGGTAACATTGTAGGAGGCAGTGTAGGTGGTGGAACTGACCTGGGTGAGAGGCACAGAGATGGGGGCGGCCAGACCGTTTGGACGTATGGTCAGCAACGGTGCCGCAGCCAGAGGTTCATTGGAGCTCAAGACGATTTCAAGCACCCCGGGACCCGCTGGCATGGCTTTGTCATAGGTGATGGTGAATATAGGCGCGGCACGATCCAGCGTGTAGGCGATGATGTTGGACAGGGGGCTGGCATTACCAGCATCGTCATAGCCGACCACTCCCACATAGAGCGGTCCATCCGGGGCGGCGTTGAGTGTGTAGGACTGCAAGTCAAGCAGCGCACTCTGTCCGCTGGCCTGTGCCGTGCTGGCAAAGGCTGCATTGTGCCAGTATGCCCTGTATTTGACCGGGCGCTCACCACTGGGCCCGAAACTCCAGGCAAGCAACAGGCCGCGGAAAGGATCATAGACAGGCGGCTCCTCCAAAACTACAGCAGCGGGCGGGCCGGAGTCGAGCGTGACGTTGACGGGCGTTGACTGCCGTGAGCCGATGCTGTCGGATGCGATGGCGACGAGTTCGTTCGCTCCTTCCACCAGCGGCACGCCAGCAAAACTGAAGGCGCCACCGCCGCCCGCTGTCGTCGTTCCCTGGGAACTGCCATTGCGTGTAAGGCGAACGGTCACGCCTGGCTCCGCACTCCCCGTCACTGTTGTGGGTGTCACCGCGAGGATGCTGTTGTTTGCAGGCACGGTGATGACAGGTGCTGGAGGCGGTGCCGGGGCCACATTCACGTTGACCTCACGGGTGCTGACATTGCCCGCACTATCCCGCGCCAGCAGTTTTACACGATACGGCCCCGGATTCAGCGTGCGTATGTCCCACAGGAAATTCAGGGCACCGCCGACTGCACTGGAAAGCAGCACGTCATCGACAAAGAACTGGATGTTCTGCATCCCGAGCGGCGCGCTGGCGCTGCCATTCACCACGACAGGTCGAGTGAGGGTCTGCCCGTCCACGAGATTGAAAGCATTGATGGTCGGACCGTCTGTGATCAACGTGACGTTCACCGGAATGGCCGCGCTGGTCTGGCCGGTGATGCTGCGGAACTGGGCATACACAGTCTTTAACCCACCGCCTGGGGAGAGCGTGTGAGTGGCAGCAAATGGATACGGACTGAAGGTGTTGACCTCGCCGACCGGGAAGATGTCCGTCCAAAGCACTCCGGGGAAGAGTGAGTTCTCGCTTAGACGGTAGGCCGTGGCATTTGCCGAGGCCAGCGTCACTGGGAAGCTGGACGAGCCAGTGATGGTGATGCCGCCCGTGGCCGCAAATCCGGCGGCAAGCACGGGCTCGGTGGCCAGAGGAGCCCCGGTGCTGACCGTCCCCTGGACCAAGGCGCTGATTTCACCGGCAGTGGTGGTGCCCCACCAATTGCTATCGAGGTTAAGAGTGGCACCGCCAGTTTGTGCCGCCGCAAAGTTGGTGTTCGTTTTGAGGACTGACTGGCTGACGATCACCTGGGCGGAATCCGCCGCGGAAACGCCAAGGTCATTGAGCGCGAAGAAGCTGTTGGCAACATTGATGTTCGCTGCACCCGAAGCCCTGAGCCCCTGGTTTTGATTCCACACGGCAAACAGCGACCCAATCACAGGCGTGCCTCCGGCGACCACGACACCTTGTCCATACCTGACCCAGAGATGCCCCAGGCGTGTGGCATTGGTGACGCCACTGAGCGTGACACCATTCCAGTTGCCTCGGGCGGGTGAGCCGCCCGGCACATCCAGGGCGGAGGTGAGATTGATCGGGCGGAGAGGAGTGCCCTCGGCCAGCAGTGTTCCCTCAATGGTCAGCCCTGTGGCAGCGGCAAATTTGATTGTGGTGCCGGGCAGAAGGGTGAGTGTGGCCCCTGGCTTCACGGTCATGGATTGAAGCACATTGACCGTCGTATCAGCCCCTGCCGTGCCGATGGTCAGATCAGCGGTGATGTCACCGGCCAACGGATCAGTCCACACCAGCGGGGTTACGGCAGGATTGAATTCATTGAGCCGGTTGCATCCCACCACGGCGATGTGGTAGGTCTTCGTGCGATCCAGCGGAGTCAGATCGTGCTGGGAAACATTGGCGGCGAGTTGTGCCACATGAGTCAGGCCTGTGACGTCGGTGAACGGAGTCTCTTCCCGATACACGCGGAACCCCTGGAAACCAATGAGTGAACTGGTGTTGTAACCGGCCCAGTTCACGCGGGCGCTATTCGGCGTCGGCCTGGTCAAGGTAGCGGCCACCGGAGGCGGAACCGTGCTGTCGAGGAAGATGGGCAGCGTCGTCACCTGAGGGTTCGCATTGCCAGCCAGATCGACGGCAACTACTGCTGCAAAATAGTCCGTGTCAGGCTGCAAACCGTTAAATTTAAAGCTACGCACTCCACCCGACGTTCCACCGACGGACAGCAACACCGTCGGTGTTGTGATGTTCGTGTAGTCGGTTGTCTGGAGATAAAGGCGGAAGCCGTTGATGTCCCCAGGTGCCGCGTAGCCATTCCAGTTCACAGTGGCAGAGCTACCGGTCGAAGAGGTCAATGCCAGCAACGGTGCGGGAGGTGGAGTCACATCCACGTCGAACGAATGAACATCTGCCACCGCCATCACGCGCCCGTTAGTGTCAGCCGCAATACTGGCATTGAGGACATAGGCTCCTCCATTGCCCGTGGTGAAGGTCACAGCAGCGGACTGGAACTGAGTGCTGGTCAGCCACGTTCCACCGGGGGGCATCGTCGCCGCCGTAGGGGCATTCGCACTGCTGAGCGCGAGAACCGGGTTGATGGAGGTGTTCATCGGCCGGTCAAAGGTCAGCGTGAAGCGTACATCGTTAGCAGCCCTGACAGGATTGGTATAATTGACTGTCACTCCAGTCACAACCGGCTTCAGCGAGCGGCTGGTGTAGTGTGCCACGAAAGCCATGCTTGCATTGTCCAGAGTGCTGAAGGTCTTCGAAAAGACACGTTGGGTGCCGAAGAAGATTCCATTCAGCTTCCATTCACTGAACAGATATTCGGTATCTCCCTGGATGACGCTCGCAGGCGCGGAGAAGTTGGCCGTCTGCCCGTTGTTGAAAGTGCCGTCGCCAGTGGTGGCTCCCAGAGCCGCCGGACTCGTTGCCGTGGTGACGATGTGAGTCGGGTTCGCTTCATTGAAAATGGCCTGCACAGTTCGTGAACCATTTACCGTGAGTTCCAAACTGGCATTGCCGCCGATGTTGGAACCCAGTTCCTCCCATCTGGCGAACAGATAGCCGGGACCTGCGGTGGCGGTCAGCGTGGCTGTGGAGCCATGCTGGTAGAAACCACCTCCGGCGACTGTTCCGGCTCCGGCGGGCGAAACCGTGGCGGCCACCTGATAGGTGGCGAGAGTGAACTCGGCGACCAGATTGCGATTGGCGTTTGCCGTGAAGGCATAGGTAGCATTGGCACTGACGAAATTGCCACCGCTGGTCCAGCGAACAAACTGATAGGGCAGAGTCGAGGTGTTTGGAGTGGCGGTCAGGGTGACCTGCGCACCATCCAGGAAACTGCCACCGCCAGAAACCGAACCTTTGGCCGGATCTGGTGTGGACGCAGCGATGTTCCAGTATTGAAGAATGTTAAACGAAGTCGTGGCTGCATTGACCTCCGCCGTGGCATGTGAAGTGCCGTCATGCTCAAACAAGTCATTGTCTGCATCCCCCGTCACCGTGATCTGATAGCTGCCAGCAGCAGCCGTGGTCACCTGGGCGGAGCGGGCGAGATCCGCCCCCGCATTGAGCACTCCGGGAGTGCGCAGTTCATCCAGCAGCGTCAGACCTGTTGTGGTGTTGACGACACGCACACGTTCTTTGAATCCGCTGGGCGCGCTGCCAGTGCCGGTGTTCGCCAGAGTCCAGTTGATGGTGAAGACGTCGGATGCCGGACCAGTGACACCGAGACTCTGCACAACGATGTTCGGATATGGAGCCAGCGAAACCGGGAAGGTGGCAGGAGTGGCCAAAGTATTGTCATTTTCGAGGACAAGCTCATCCACCTCATCAGCGATGTCTGTGCGCGCGAGCAGGAAATAGTCGCCCACCAATCCCTGGGGCAGGCTCGCCGGTCCTGTGACTGTGTAGAATGCTCCTGAGAGCAGGGCTGCATTGCGGGGAAAAACACCGACCTCGATGTCATCGCCATCGCCATAGACCTGGTTTTGCGAGAGCACGAGACGATCACTCCAGGGCTGCGCCGCTATGTCCGCGCTGCCCACATTGGTGACAGTGAAGCTGTAGGTGTAGGCGGAGCCGCTTTGCAGTCCCGACTCGGGCGGCATGGGCACGGCAGTGACCTGAAGATTTGGTATGGTCACGGAGGAAGTTTCATGCACCTGCACCTCGGTCACATACTGGCTCATGTAGCTTCCTGTCAGACCCGTGGAGCGAACCAGAAGGAAATAAGTGTCAGGGCTGTTGATGCGCACCTCGGCGGAGCCATCACCGGTCGAGCCATTGAACTCACTCATGAACACACCTGCCGAGTTGTACAAGGCAACCACCGGCAGGAAGGAACTGGTGGAGGGCAAAGCAGCGGAGAGGAAGACCGTCTTGCCCGCCGGGATGACGCCGAGATTTAAGTAGTCGAGATCCGCCGTGTTGTGAACAAGGCCCGCCACTTTGGCCGATGCAATCCCGCCTTCGGTCGTCAACGTCACTGCGTCAGCAGAGGCAATGTTGTTATTGTCCTCGGTCTCCAATTGGAGGATCGTCGGATTGATCAGTGAGACGCGGAACCGGTATTCACTGGTCCAGGCGTTGTATTCATTGACCTGGATTTGGAAGACTCCTGTGTCATCCAGAGTCAGCGGGATGAAGCTTCCCTGGCTGTTGTTTCCAAGATTTCCCTCCCAGATCACCGTGCCGTTCGGCCTGCGTATGCGCCAGTACTGATGCGTTCCGGCAGAGGCACCCACAAGCTCCACGTCAAAGGTGAGACGCTGACCCGAAGTGCCGATAAAGGACCAGTAATCCGTATCTCCCGACGAGGTGCGGCGCCCGCGGCCCGCCGCCGTTACAAGGCCGGCAGGATTCTCCACCTGGAGCAGCGGCGTCGCCGTGGCAGGTGTGTTGTTTCCCGGCAGTGCCGTGGTGATGCCAGGCACCTGAGCGACACTGAAGTTACGCACAAACGGTGCAGACATCGAGGTGCCATACGTGTCCTTCAGTCCTGCCACGGTCAGGCGATAACTGCCCGGTGGCAGAGGCCCGTTGGGTATGCCGAAGGAACTGCTCAATCCCGCGCCGTAAGCTACCGGTGACACTGCAAAGGTCACATCGTCGCTGGAGCCGATCACCAGATCCGCACCAGCCTCTTTGAGCACATAATTGGCCGCTGTGGTGACGATGGAGGAGAGCAGGTCCTCGTTAAAATTCAGGGTGAAGCCATCAATGAAGGTCAAAGTAGATGTGCCCTCGTCAGGTAGATCTGTGCCCGTGATCTGAGGTGGCAGAACATCGGTCAGGGCGGCATTGATCTGATAAACAGAGTTCAGGCTGCGTGCGCTGTGCCAGACTCTGAAGTAATAGGCGTCGGCGGAGCTAACCACATGATGCAGAGGCCCCGAGCCAGGCATGGCCGTTTCCACGAGAGTACCGTTGGATGCGTAAAGTGTCACCATGGGCAGCGCGGCGATGGGAGCTGCAGCTGCGCTTGGCAGGCTTTCTGGACCGGCGGCATAGCTGGCAATGGCCTCGGAATCCGTGAACGCTCCATCCCAGACACGAAACTCATTGTAGGCCCCGTTGAGGTTCCCCTCTCCCGACCAGTTGGAGCGGCCCAACCAGTTGTTATTGTCCGTCAGATCGCTGAGCCGCAGGGATGTGGCCAGGGTTGCAACCAACTGACCGTTCCGGTAGTAGCGAAGCAGCGGCTGGTTGCTGCCATTGCCATCAGCATCATACACGACGGCGAAATGGAACTGCTGACCTGCATTGTATGGAACTCCTGGGTCCGTGTAATTATGCGTGGTGGTATTGTAAATTTGCAGGCGATTCGCTGTCTGCGTGCCCCCCACCTGAGCTGACAACATCAGGGAATGCTGCCCCGAGTAAGAACCACCACCGCTGGTGACCTCACCGATCGTTGTGGTTCCAAAGTCAAACAGGCGGGACCAGGTTTGGGAGCCATTAATCGTAACCCATCCTTCGATGGTTGCATCGCCCGTTCTAGCTGAGAGAATGCCATTCGGCAGATCAAGATAGGCTGCCGAACTGTAAGTTCCTCCCGGAAGGGTGACAGAGCCTCCACCAACCGTTGCTCCAGTGCCTTTAAGCTCAGCATTGGGCATCCCCGTCACTGAATCTGTGAACTGTGTGGCACCAGCGGTTTCCCCAAAACTCCAGCGATGACGAAGCACCAGCGACTGACGACCAGCAGCCGCATCAATGGCCGCCTGGGGAGGAGTTGCCGTCAAAGTGATGTCCGTCCCCGAAGCAAGATTTCCAAGACGGAACCAGTCACCGCTTCCATCATTTGGCGCGTGATGTCCAAAGACCTTCGCCGAGCGCGTGCCGACGCCGGCAGTGAGGGAAAGTGTATTGGCCTGCCCCAGGCTGTTGTTGTCTTCAGCTTCAATCTGAGTCTGGGCATCCACGATGCTGACACGGAAGCGATACTCGGCCGTGCTCCAGTAATACGGCCCGACACGCAAATAAAATCGTCCATCGTATGGCACAGTGTAGGGCTGCGTCAGTGCATACCCATTGCTATAGATGTGCGAGGAACCAAGCACATAGTCACCGCGATAATTAAATAGATCATAGGCAAAACCACTGCTGCCTGGAGAGCCGGGTGATTCTGCTGCGACCACAAGTCTCTCCCCTCCACGCGCAGAGAAGCTGAAGTGGTCATACTCTCCGTTCACATCCAACTGCCCGCGCCCATAGCCATGCCTCATGCCTGCGATGGCTCCGTCAGGATTCAGGAAGAAAGTTCCCTGACCGAGATAGACCCATGCCTGATTCTGGTCATGCGAGAGCACGACCATGTCACGTCTGCCATCGCCATTCAGATCAGAAACAGCGGCATCAATTGCCAGATACGGTTCGGACCAGACTGTCGGGCTGTTGAAGCTTAGCGCTGGGGTTGCCTTATTTTGCCGCGCCACCATCATCCCCCATCGCGGAGCTAGCAGGTCTGGATACCCGTCTGCATTCATGTCGCCCACACGCATGTTATACTGGTTTCGATAGCCATCCAGGAACCAGTTCACATACGGTTGGAAGGTGCCATCACCATTGCCCGAGAGAATGTTGACCCGATCATAATAATCGTAACACACGACGAGATCGGCCTTGAAGTCCCCATTGAAATCCGTGACCGCAATGCCGGTGGGATTCCCACGATCTGTAGCATAGCTCACTGGTGCCGCAAAACTGCCCGCGCCCGTGGAGAGGAAGACAAGGACATCATTGCCGTCATAATTCACCGCCGCGATGTCATCAAGGTTGTTGCCATCAAAATCAGCCACCGTGACATGATAGGTGCGCCATGAGGGGCTGAGTCCCGCGCCGACAAAGCTGTGAACGAAGCCTCCCAAACCATCACCAAGGTAAACGCTGAGACAGCGGCCGTTGGTACCGGTGAGATGATTGGTCACGACGAAGTCAGGATTGTCATCGCCGTTGAAATCCCCGGTGGCCGAACCCAGAGGATGGTCACCGGCGGGCAGCGGAGCAAGTGCGCTGAGGGTTCCGTCACCGTTATTCCGAAGTACCGTGACATTGTCAGTGTAGGCGTTTGGCACCACGACATCCTCGTCACCATCCTTGTCCATGTCGAATTTGCTGATGTAATGCGGCCCGTCCCCCACTGGGTAGCTCACCACGGGACCAAAAACTCCTGTTCCGTTGTTCAAGCGTGTGGTCACCGAGTCTGAGTCCCGGTTACTGACGACCATGTCGAGGTCGTTATCAGCATCGAGATCGATCAGCAGCAGCCCGATGGGTGCGTTGCCACCGGTGGCCATGGCTGGCTGCACGGCATAAGAACCATCAAAAGCTGCGCCGGCCATTCCCGCACCCGAGAGGATATCTGCCGTTGCCAGGGAGCCGTTGTCACGGTCTTCGGTGACGAAGCCAGGCACTCCGATAACCGTGAATTCCCGTACATGCGCAGCAGTCATCGGCTGGAGGAAAAGATCCTGCAGCCCTGTGCTGGCAGTGAATCTATAGGCACCAGGCTGCAGAGGCCCGTTCACGATATGGATGGAGTGCGAGAGGCCGCTGGTGTAATTGCCGTGGCTGAGCGTGTAGAAGACATCGTCGCCGCCACCCATGTCGAATGTGCCGTTGGCACCCGCACAGCGCAGTTCATAGTTTGCAGCATTGCGCACCGTTGTTGCTAGCATGTCCTCATTGAATCCAAGCGTGAAGTCAGGAGACGGGAATGTGACGGTCGAACCCTGGGTGGGAAGCGAGTTTGAAGTGATCACGGGGGGAGTCACATCTGCAATGCTCACTGAAACCTGATACTGAGCCGTGGCTGAAGGCAGATTGTTATGAACCCGGAAGACATACGAGGCGGCATCTTCAGCGGCCAGGATAAAGGAGAGCGGCCCTGAACCGGGGGCAACCTGCGCCATCTGAGTGCCATCGGCTTTGAACAAGGTCAGGTGCGGCAGTGCTTGCAGAGCGGGATCGACCGCAGCGGGAAGCGTATCCGGACCGGCGGCAGTACTGGCGATGGCCTGGGCATCTGAGAAGGCGCCGTTCCAGACTCTGAACTCACTGTAGGCGCCATTCAGACAGGGGTCAGTGTATTGCCCGCGTCCGAGCCAGTTGTTGACGTCGTCCAGATCAGACAGTTTTTTCGACACCGGCACGTTCGCCATTAGGAGACCGTTGCGGTAATAGCGCATCATTGGGGCGCTGCCGTTGGCGTCATAAGCCACGGCAAAATGAAACATTTCCCCTGCATTGTAAGGCACGACAGGATCTGCATACTGACTGGAGCCATCCAAACGAAACTCGACACGGTTGTTTGTGAGTGTTCCTCCGTATTGAGCCGTTAGAAGCAGGTAGTCGGTGCCAGACTGTGATCCTCCGGGCCCGGTAATTTCACCCGAAGTGCCTGTTCCGAAATCAAACAGCCTCGACCAGGATTGAGACCCATTGATCGCCGCCCATCCCTCAAAGGTGGCGCTGGAAGTGCGGCTGGAGACGATTCCATTGGGAAGATCAATGTAGGCTGCCGTGGCCTGGGAACCGCCGGGAAGCGTCACCTGCCCTGCTCCTACCGTGGCTCCCGCACCACGAAGCTCGGCACTCGTCAGTCCCGTGACACTGTCCGTAAACTGAGTGGCCCCACCAGACTCACCAAAACTCCATCGATGCTGAAGCTGCAATGCCTGGCGCGCAGCGATTTCATCCACCGCGAGTTGGGTCGGCGTGACAGTCAGAGTGACCTGGGTTCCGGGAGAGAGATTGCCCAGGCTGAAGTAATCTCCCGCCGCGTCGTTGATGTGGCTCACCCCCAGCACTGTCGCCGTCAACTGCCCCGAACTAAGGGACAATGGTGGCAGGTTTGTCTGAACCAAAGAGTCATTGTTTTCCTGCTCGACAAAGGTCGGCGGGCGCGCCAGCGTGACCCGCGCCCGATACTCGTTAACGCCGCCGTAATAAACAGAGACACGCACATAGTAACGGCCTGGACGATTCAAGGTCGCACTCCACTGGCCGTAGCCGTAATAGTCTGGAGTGAAGCCGCCCAGATGCTGGCCACGGCTGTCATAAAGATTGAAGGCTCGAGATGATGCTGCCCCCGCCCCTGGAGACTCTGTGGTGATCAGAAGACGGTCCTGATCCTGGGCGGTGAAGGAGAACCAGTCATCGTCAGAATCAGTCGTCAGGAAGCCACGGAAGGCACCCTGCCGCACTCCAGGGATGCCGCTATCGGCAGCCAGCGGGAGGCTGGAGTTACCCGTCCATACATAAATCCGCCCCTGATCATAGGAATTCGCCACCAGATCGGTTCTGCCATCATGATTCACATCATCCCACGCCACCCCCGCCCCCTGACCTACTTCCGAATAACGGATCGGGTCGCTGAAATTGATGGAACCACTCCCGCGGTTGTAAAGTACCGTAATGCCGCTGCCGCCATAGCGTGACACCACCAGATCCGCCCAGCCGTCCGCATTCAGGTCAGGGGTTTCGATGTGGAACATGTAGTTATTTCCATTCACCCACACTCGCGTGAATGGTTCAAAGGTGCCGTCGCCATTGCCGCGGAGAATGCTGATGTGATCGTGGTATTCGGTGCAAACAGCCATGTCCAGGTTCCCATCATGGTCGAAGTCCGCCACTGCCGCGCCTGTTGGTTCAGCGTCATCCACCGGAAAGAAGGCAGGCGTGGAAAAAGTCCCTCCAGAGTTCAGAAACACCGCCATGTCATCCGAGACATAATCTCCTGCGGCAAGGTCATCGAGATTGTTCACATCCTCGTCGAAATTGCCTGTGGCAAGTCCGTAAAATTGCACCGTTTGACCGACGATGGTGATTTTGGATTCCGTAAAACCACCGACACCATCTCCGAGCAGTACGCTGATGCTCCGCCCGCCAGCTCCCGTGTTGTGATTGACCACGGCAAGATCGCGGAAAGCGTCATTGTTAAATCTTCCCGTCACCATGTGAATGGGACCATCACCCACTGCGATGACAGCTCCGGCCACCAAGGTTCCATCCCCCGGATTGCTGAATAGTCTCACCTGATCGCTGGCGTAGCAGGAGACAGCCACATCGAGATCGCCATCATTGTCGATGTCGAGCAACTCGATGTCCCAGGGATTCGCTCCCGTCGCATAGTTCACCGCAGCACCAAATGTCCCGTCTGCATTACCCGGGAATACGGCGATCTGGCTGGTGTTATATTTGGCGGCAATGGCCTCTTTGTTGCCATCGCCATTCAGGTCGAGCAGCTTCAGTCCCCAGAGATTCGTCCCAGCGTCCGTAGAGCCGAGGACGGTGAATGAACCATCAAAAGCCGTCGTGGGATTCAGACTGATCGAATCGGCCGTCGCCGTGTCATCGTTGGACCGGCCTTCCAGGACAAAACCCGGCACCGCAGCCACCGAAAACTGCCTGACAAAGGCCGCCGCGAGAGGGTTGGCAAACTTGTCCGTCAAAGTCGTCTTTGCCGTGAACCTGAAATTCCCCGGTTGGAGCGGACCGTCCGGGATGTGGTAGCTGGCTGTCAGTCCCGAGGTGTAGGCTTGAGGGGTAACGGTGTAGAGCACGTCATCCGAATTGTCGAAAGTGCCGTTCGGACCTGCCTGGCGGAGTTCGTAACTGGCCGGACTCATGACGGTGGAGGCCAGCATGTCCTCACTGTAGTTGATGGAGAAATTCGAAGAGACAAAAGTCACGTTGCTGCCCTCCTCCGGCAGAGTAACCAGCGTGATCATCGGTGCCACAGGATCGGCGATGGTGATGTCCACCAGATACTCCGCATGCAGGCCTCTCGTGTTTGCAGCGTCGTAAACGCGGAAGTAGTAGGCGCTTTCATCGCCTGCATTCACAGCGAAAGTGAGCTGCGGATCACCCGCATTGCTGACCGCCATCTGGGTGCCGTTTGATTTAAAGATGGCCATCTGTGCCGAGAGTGCACTCGTGGCAGGAATCCGCAGATCCAGCGTGATGTTTGCACCTGCCCCAAGATTGCCCAGGCTCCAGTAGTCACCATTGGTGTCAGTTTCAGAAATGTAGCCGGCGGAGGCCCCCGTGAGAGATCCCACATTCAATGTCAGCGATGAAGCGTCTGCCGCGCCGATGCTGTTGTTGCCTTCACTTTCAATGACTGTCGGCGCATCAAACAAAGAGACACGGAACTGATATTCCCCCCGGTAGCCATAATTTTGCATCACACGCACATAGTAGGTTCCGGGGGCATCCACTGTGATCTGGCCGCTTTGCCCGCGCCCGCTGACGTCGGAGTAGAAATTACTGATGTTCGTTCCCACCGAATTGAAGATGGAGAAATACAGACCCGCACTGCTGAATGCACCTGGATTCTCGACAGCGACGACCATGCGCTTCGCGTCATCCACGGAAAAGCTGAACCAGTCCTCATCCGAGTCACTGCCGATCTGGCCACGTCCGTAGCCGTGGCGCAGCCGCCCCAGCGTGGCGTCCACCGCCAGAGGCTTTTGTCCATTGCCCAGCAGTGTGCGCAGGCGACTGCTGTTCCATTCATTGACTACGATGTCCGGGCGTGCATCTCCGTTGACATCAGCCACGACAGCACCCAGCGTGTAACCAATGTCGTAGCGTGTGAAATCCGTGAACATGGGAGCCGTCGTGTTCTGCCGGTTGTAGCGGATCACCAGTCCATTCGTGCGTGGGATCACCAGATCCACCCAGGTGTCCCCATCCACATCGATAGCCTCCACAAAATACTGATAGCCGAAGCCGTCCATGCTCCAGCGGACAAATGCCTGGAAAGTGCCATCTCCGTTGCCCTTTAAAATGCTGAGATGATCATGGTATTCCGTTGCCACCAAGGCATCCAGATTTCCGTCATGGTCAAAATCAGCCAGACTTACCGAGGACGGATCAAGATCTTCGACATCAAACGATGCTGGCGCTCCAAAAGTGCCATCCCCAACTCCCAGGAAAACTCGCATGTCATCCGTCTCATAGTCACCCACCACAATGTCGGCATTGCCGTCATTGTTCACATCTCCTGTAGCAAGGCCGTAGGGTCGGAAAACATTTCCGGCCACAGTCACCTTGCTCTCATCAAAACTGCCTGAAACATTGCCCAGCAGGATGCTCAGACTACGTCCACCGCTTCCAGTTCCGTGATTGACCACGGCCAGATCCAGCAGCGCATCTGCATTGAAATACCCCTTCACCAGCCGCTGCGGACTATCCCCTACTGAAACGGAACCAGCTGCTTCAAATGCTCCCGCACCATTGTTGCGGTGAAGGCGCACCTGATCGCTGCCGAGACACACGACGACCACATCCATGTCGCCGTCAGCATCAAAGTCGATCAGCTCCAGATCCCAGGGATTGTTGCCTGTGGGATAGTTCGTGCTGGTCAGGGAAAACGAGCCATCCGCATTTCCAGTGAAGACCCTTAGTTCATGGCTGTTATAGGTCGCCACCACGGCATCCAGCCTGCCATCTCCGGTCATATCCAGCAGTTTGACACGATGCGGATTGGTCCCCACGGGGCTGTCATGGGCATAGAAAAAGGATCGATCAAAGGTGTTGCCAGGCGTCAGGCTAATCGTGTCGGCCTCACCTCTTGTATCATTTTCCCGACTCTCAGCCACAAAGCCCGCCAGAGAAAGAACGGTGAAGGTCGTGTCATTGATTTCAGCCAGAGCATTGCCAGAGCGGTCCTGAACACCGGTTGTGACACGCAGACGATGCACACCTGGCTGGAGGGGGCCGTCCATGATTGAAAAATAGGCGGACTGGTTTTCTCCCGCATAGTTCGTGGAGAGCGTGTGAACAAAATCATCTCCATTGCCCGGCACGCCATCCACACCGGCATGGCGCAGCTCGACATTGGCTGGATTTTGCAGGCTCGAAGCAAGCATCCATTCAGAAAAGTCCACTCTGATACTTGTGTAAATGCCATTCAGTGTCGGCGGTGCCCCCACATAGGCGGCCAGCGTGTAGCTTCCGGGGTGGCTGGCGTGGCTGTTAGAGCTTATGCCGTTGTTCGTCGATCCCACGTAACTTGCCAGCCCCGGCTGTATGGTGACAGTGACAATGCCTGTTTCTCCTACCGCCAGCAGTCCCGCATGGAGTGCAGCGGCGGCCAGCGGGCTGTCATCCGTGTACAATTCTGTTCCCCAGATGGTGCCACCATCTGCCGTAACCTGGATATTAAAACTGGTCCCGTTCTGTCCGCGATAGGCCGTCATATTGCCAGGATTGGCAAGGAGTCCGGGAACACCCTCAAACGCCGGGCCATAGGCTGTTAGTGGCGTGACGCGCGTCACCGTGGGCGGTGTGGCATCTGTCACGGAGACAGTTGCAGTGTATTTGGCATACAATCCTGTCCTGGCGGCGCTGAATGTACCCACACCCTCATTCCCCGTCCATTCTGGGCTGCCATCAATGGTGCCGTCCAACTCATTGGCTGTTGCATCTTCCAGCGTCGTTCCACCACCTTCAGCAAACTGGTAATAGCCGACCAGCCCACTCTCTCCTCCCGTCAGTGTATTGTCCATATTACTGGAAATCTCGACTCCCGTCCGGGCCACATTCCAAATCCGCAACTCATCCATCTCCCCCTTGAAACGGCCCGCATAGCCATGGCCGACAAGGGCATTAAGAGCACTCGCAACCGCCGGGAAGTAACTCGCGTCCGCCTCATTGACGAGACGCCCGTTGATGTACCAGGACAACTTTCGCGGTTCGACCCCCAACTGCCTCACGAGCGCTATATGCTGCCACTGACCCGGGAGTAGATCCTTGAGCGAATTGAAAGTCTGGTACGGGCTGTTGTTCCCACCACCAGTTCCATAGTAATAAGTGAGGTCGCCACCCGTCTCGATCGCCATCGTCCCCTCCCCGCCATAGGCTTTGGTCCAGGGACTGCGGCGCGAGCCAAAATCATCCGGCTTGATCCACATCTCGATGGTCTGGTCTCCAGTCATTTGCAGAGCAGCCGGATTTCCCAGGCTCACTCCGTCATCACTGCCATCGAATCGCAGAGCCCTGCCAGACAGCGCCTCATTGCTACGAATTCGCAGGAGATACTCACCCGCCTCAATCACCGTGCCATTCAGTGTGGCGGTCGTCGTGGAACTCAGTGGGCTGGCTTCGGAACCTTTCTTGAAGACAGTCATCTCGGCATCGCCGGCTGCCAAAGTCGAAGACGTGGGCAGCCCCAGGCTGATGTTGATCGCATTTCCCACACCCAGAGTGCCCAGGTCAAAGTAATCAGCCTCAAGCCGCAGGGTGCCTGCCGTTTTGGCGGCGAATCCACCGCCAGTGGGGCTCACCGTCAGTTCAGATGCCGCGTAGGCTGTATCATTGGACTCCGACTCCAACTGGTATCCCCTGCCAAACTCCACTCTCATGCGCAGCCCTGTGGTCTTGTGGTCACTGTAAACGAGCAGATTATACGTTCCAGGAGTCGTGATGGTGTAGTTCTGCACCCAGGCTTCTCCCTGCTGGGTTCCATTGTGTGACGCCAGCACTGCGTTCGAGGCGTTGCGCAGACGCAGGCGTGGATACGAATCCGTGGCATCAGTGACCACCCACACCGTCACCCGGTCTCCTCCCTCTGCCTCGAACAACCAAGTCTTCCCATTGGCAGAGCCAGTCGCCACCAGACTGTCTTGAACATCTGCGGAAAAATAACCGCTGGAAGCTGGACTCTCGATCAGGCCCAGCTGGGTTTGCGCCTGAGCCTGCTGAAACTGAAAAAAGAGGATCATCCCAAGCGGGAGCATCCATTTAGCAAAGTATTGCGTTTTCATAATGAAGAGCCCCATCGGGTGAGCGGTCTGTTCAAACTACTTATTTTGCCTGCAGAAAACAATCTCAAATTTTAAAGATAAACGGTGACGTATTTGAGGATTGACGGCTGACGTTGTTTTTATGTAGCCTGGAGAATTATGGGCATCTTCTCTTGGATCATCGTCGGCCTGATTGGCGGCATTCTTGGCAAATTCATCCATCCCGGCAACGACTCGAATGGCATATTCCGCACCATCATCCTCGGCATTATCGGCGGAGTCGTTGGTAATCTCATCGCCACCAATCTCCTCGGCTGGGGTGCCACCGATGGGATCAACTTCCGCAGCATCGGCATTGCCGCTCTTGGCTCCCTCCTGGTGCTCGTCATCTACAAGAGAGTGATGAAGAGGGGCTGAGTCCGCGCAGATTCCTCAGGCGGATCGGATTCGATGAATTTTCATTGGATCGTTGACCTTCTCGAACTAGCACTTAAGGGCCAGCAGCGGTGCGCGAGGTCTCCCCTATGGCTACACCTCCCTCAGTTGGCTCCGAAGGTTACGATGCGTTTTATGCCATCACAGGATGGCGGTTTGACGAAGCCAGCTTTGCCAAAGCATCCGGGCCGACAGGCTCTTCTGCTTGCCAAGGGAGCCAGGCGGTGCGCTTGGCCTGCTTTTCCACGACCTCGCTCAAATAGCGATGCTCGGAGGCTTCGCGGCGTTGCAGCAGGGGATCGCAGGAGCCGCTGTTGAGCAGGCTTTGATTGATGACCCACGCGAAAGGCTCGATGCGGGCGCGGCGAAGGTCTTCCTGCAACGCAGCGGCTTCATGCACGGGCGTGGCCTCGGGCAGCGTGACAAGCAGGATGCGCGTGAAGTCAGGATCACGCAGGCGCTCGAGGAGTTTGAGAACTTCCTCCGGCTGCGTGCTGCGAGCCTGGCGTTCGAGTTCACGCTGATAAGCCTCGCTGGCATCGAGAAGGAGCAACGTGTGACCGGTGGGCGCGGTGTCGAGCACGACGAATCGATTCGTCCCCTGCCCCACTTCACGCGCAAAGGCACGGAACACGGCGATTTCTTCCGTGCAGGGAGAACGCAGGTCTTCTTCCAGCAAAGCACGGCCAGCTTCATCCATCGCAGCACCTTGGGCGAGCATGACTTCGCTCTGGTAGGCGGCGGTTTCCGCTGCTGGATCGATCTTGCTCAGGGTCAGGCCCTCCACCTTGCCATGCAGCGTCTGCGCGACATGCGCGGCGGGATCGGTGGTGCTGAGATGGACGGAGTGTCCGCGCTTTGCCAGCATGACGGCGATGGCGGCCGCAACGGTGGTCTTGCCCACGCCGCCCTTGCCCATCGTCATGATTACGCCATGGTCCTGGTTCTCCATAGTGGCGACGAGGTCTTCGAGGTTTCCCATAGCAGGGGGTGCCCAGCCGCTTTCATCGGCCTTTACGCACTTGCCCTGCGTATCACCGTTCAGCAGCACGCGCAGGCCGCCGATGCCAAGGATATTAATAGGCCTCAAGGGCACAATGAAGCTCGGCATGGAACTGATAAACTCTCCTGAGGCATTCAAAGCGGACAAACCGCGCTGCTGCATGGCCTGTGCGGTCACGTCTTCCGGGCACCGGGTTTCAAAGGTGCCGTTCACCACGAGGCATTGATTGCCCACACCGATGGCACGCAGTTCTTTGGAGGTGCGTTCCGCTTCGCGCAGCGCAGCACCTTGCGGACGGCTCACGAGCACGAGCGTCGTGGCTTTTTCATCGGCGAGCGTCTTGACCGTGGCTTCATAAATGACGCGCTGCTTTTCCAAACCCGCGAGCGGTCCGAGGCAGGAGGTGCCGCTGGTGTTGTTGTCGAGGAACTGATCCCATGCCTTCGCCAAACTCATCAAGCGCAGCGTGTGACCGGTCGGGGCGGTGTCGAAGATGACGTGATCGTAGTCCTTCGCTGCATCGGGGTTGCCGATGAGGCCGGAGAATTCATCAAAGGCCGCTATCTCCACGGTGCAGGAACCGGAAAGCTGCTCTTCCATGCTGCGCAGTGCCGACTCCGGCAGCAGTCCACGCATGGGGCCGATGAGACGCTCGCGATACGCCGCAGCGGCATCCACGGGGTTGATGTTCAGCGCATCCAGCCCCGGCGCACCAGTGATGGGCGTGGGCGCATTTGTGAGCTTCGTCTCCAGCACTTCGTCCAGGTTCGAAGCCGGGTCTGTGCTCACCAATAGGACGCGTTTGCCAGCATCGACGAGCTTCAGCGCCGCAGCGCAGGAGAGGGAGGTTTTACCCACACCACCTTTGCCGGTGAAAAAGAGGAAGCGTGTGGCTGTGACGGGATCAGGCTGGTAATGCGGCAGGTTCATGACGCGACCTCCTCTTTCACACCCATCGCTGCGCGGAAGAAGGGCGGACGTTCGTCATGATTGGGATAGCGGCCTTTCATGTACACGTCACCATTGAGGTAAATCAGCGGCAGCACCTCGGGACCTTCCTTTTGAAGCGCGTCTTTGACCGCCGGATTCTGAACGAAGGCCGTGGGCTGTTGGCCGAGGTTGTAGCGCTCCACCTTCACACCCGCGTTGGCGAGCTGCGAGAGCATCGCTGCGAAGTTCACGAGATCGGGATCAATGTCGGTTCCGCAGATGCCTGTGGAGCAGCACATAGGCGGGTCATAGACTTGGAGGGTTTTCATGGTGTGGGAACGTGTTTGGAAAAATGGCCGGGATAAAGGCCAGGCTTTGTGCTTATTTTGCGTTCCATGGCCTCAGTATCGCAGGAAGTGTCTGTCACCGTTGTTTGCATGTGCCTGTGAAAGCGGCTGCGGCCGTGTGCCGACATGCTGCAAGGCCGAGGCTTAGAGTCCCGTGCGACATCGGGAGTCTAAGCAGAGACTTTTGCCTCATCTTTGCGACCAGCGGCATAGGCATCAAAGACGCGTTTGATCTCATTCCGCACGCGGCGGAAGACGGTCATGATTTCATCCTCGGTGCCCGTGGCGTGGGCAGGATCGTCAAAGCCCCAGTGGTGACGGTTGAGTTGGCCGGGGAACATGGGGCAGGCCTGATCGGCATTGCCGCAGACAGTGATCACTGTTTCGACGTTCTGATTGAGGAACTCATCCATGTGCTTGCTCGCGTGCGAGCTGATGTCGATGCCGATTTCGGCCATGGCTTTGATGCCGAGCGGGTGGACGTAACCGGCAGGTTTCGAGCCGGCGCTGGCGACGTTGTATTGATCTCCCAAAGCCTGGCGGAGGATGCCTTCGGCGAGATGGGAGCGGCAGGAATTACCCGTGCAGAGGATCAGGATGGTGGGTTTCATGGGAGGGAAAATTAGCAGGAGCGGCAGCAGCCCGGCTCGCGAGTGCCGATGCAAAGGGGAATGGCTATGAGAGCGCCGAGTATGGGTGCGGCGAGGTAGATCCAAAGATGCTCCAGCGAGCCGGAGACGAGCGCGGGTGCCAGGGAGCGGGCGGGATTCATGGAGGCTCCGCAGATGGGCCCGGCGAACATGGCCTCCAGCGCGATGACGCCGCCGATGGCGATGCCTGCCGTGATGCCTTTTTCCTTCGCGCCCGTGGAGACGCTGAGGATGGTGAGCATGAGCACGGTGGTGAGCACGATCTCCAACACAAAGCTCTGTATCGGTGGTCCGGCGGGCAGTGTGGCACCAAGAGTAGTGGTTTGAGGAAAGAGACCCCACAGCAGCGCACTCGCGGCGGTGGCACCCGTGAGCTGCGCGCCGATATAACCGGGCACTTGCCGCCAGGGGATTCGCCCTGCGGCAGCAAAGGCGGTGGTGACGGCGGGATTCAAATGCGCGCCGCTGACATCGCCAAAAGTGTGGATCATCGCCAGCACGACTAAACCGAAAGTGAACGCGATCCCTGCGTGGCCGATGACCCCACCGGACACTTCATTTATGACTATGGCACCTGTGCCTGCGAAGACGAGCGTGAAGGTGCCAAGACACTCGGCGAGGAGCTTTTTCATGGGGTGTGTGAAATTCAGCAGCATCCAGGGCCGCAGCAGCCTTCAGCGGCGGCTTTGCCCGTCGTGGGCAGGCCGCAGAGTTCTTTGGCGAGGCAGTCGGTGTGCTTCGTGGTGAGGTGCAGGATGACGGCGCTGTCCGTGATCTCGGCTCTGGCGATGGGGTATTGCGAGATGACCTCTGCCTCGTATTCGATCTCCACCGGGATGCTCTCATTGGGCAAAAGGAAGGCGGCTTTGCGGAAGATGCCGAGCAGCTTACTCGATGCGATGCGGTGGTCTCCATCCTCCCCCACCCATGCCTGGAGCTGGCAGGTGTCTGTCTGGCGATGTTGACCGCCGCAGTCGAGGAAGGTCTTCGTCACGCGACCGACTTCGGTGATGTGAAAGGAGACGGGCACTTCATCGCCACCAGGCAGGCGGAGCTGGAAGGACTTGTCGGCATGCTGGGTGAGCAGGGCTTTGAAT
>CAYMHJ010000096.1:0-20530 GCA_964390165.1 uncultured Prosthecobacter sp.
GGCTTCGTCTCGGCTTCATAGGTGGCGAAGCGTTGCTGAATCACGGTCTCGTTGGCGTCATCGAAGCGGTTGTCCTTCAGCGCACGCTTGCGCAGACGTCGGGTGAGCTCCGTGCGGTCGGGACAACTGAGGTGGAAGACCTTCAGCACTTCGATGTCCTTCTCCATGAGCTTGGCCTGCTCGACATTGCGTGGGATGCCATCGAGCACCAGGAAGTCGATCTCCGGCTTGAAGACGTGGCCATCGACGCGCTGATTGATATTGGCGCGCCAGAGCTGGACGGTGAGATCATCAGGCACGAGTTCACCACGGCTGGAGTATTCGACAAACTTCTGCCCGAGAGCCGTGCGGGTATCGAGCGAGCGGAAGACATCGCCACAGGCCAAGTGATGGAAGCGTGGAATGGAACCCAGGACCTTGCCCTGCGTGCCTTTGCCACTGCCTGGTGCGCCGAGGATGAGAAGGGTGCGGAAACGGGGTGTGTCAGACATGATGCTTGGTTTTAGCACGTCACGGAGTCGTCACAAGCTGGGCTTGGGGCGAGTTTCGGCCTTATTGTTACCCGAGTATGGAGAATGCGGTGTCTCGCACGGCTTCAAACGGGAGCTTATGGAGATCACCACCCGGAGCGCGAATGACGCGGACGGTGGATTGCGGTGGAGCCCATGTGGCAGGATCGGTGGGGCCGAAAAGAAGCAGGCTGGGAACTCCGCAGGCTGAGGCGAGATGTGAGATGCCGCTATCGTGACCAAGGAAGAGATCGCAGGTGCTTAGGTGGTGGGCGAGCTGGGTGAGGGGTAGGCCATGCCAGCGTGTGAATGGCAGATCCTGTGGCACCGTGCCGCGTTCGGCCTCCGCTTCGCCGGAGATGAAGATGATCTCCATTTCGGGATGTGCGGTGTGGATTTCCTCCGCCAGTCTTTGCCAGCCGAGTGCGGGCCAGTTTTTGGTCAAAGAACCGCTGCCCGGATGGATGGCGATACGCTTCGTCGTGGTCTGCGGCTTGGTTTCGCGGAGCAGCGGTTGCCGCCATGCTGGTTCTTCGAGAAACATGGCGAGCCGCTCCAGCGGACGGGCGAGTTGTTGAGAGGCATGACCCTGGCCGACGATCACTCGATGCGGGCACTCGATGAATGTTTTCACCCCGAGTTTATCCATGTTTTCCCGCAGGATGGCATCGGGATCGAAGAGGTAGCTGACGATGAGATTGAAGCTACGCATGTCATCGGCCAGTGCGGGGTCGATCTGGGCGTTCTTGGCATAGAATTGAGCCATGCGCAGGTCGCCGAGCGGGCGGGTGGCATCGGCGATACCGGCTTTTACCGCGAGATCGGCGATGCCGGAGTAGCCCATGACTTCGAGATGAGCCTGCGGGATGCTTTGCCGCAGCAAACGGATGGCCTGCAGCGTGAGGATGAAATCGCCGATGGCACCGCCACGGATCACGAGCACACGCGGTCGTGTGGAGTCCATGCTCAGTAAGTCGTCACGGCCAACGCGAGCAGCGCCGCGCCGTAGGCCACGCCGGACCAGATGGCGAGACTCCAGCGACCTTCTTTGGCGAGCAGCCAGCCGATCCAGTCACGCATCAGGTAGGGCATGCCGATGAAGTACATGCCCACGATGATCCAGACATAGGCCAGTGTGGGCAGGAGCAGGCGGGTGAGCTGAGGCTGGAGGAAGGCGGAGGCCAGCACCGGGCCGGCGACGAGCAGCATGAGGCAGCCGAGGGCGCGCACGGCCAGGAATTCCTTCACATAGATGAGCACGGCGACGAAACCGATGGGCACCAGCGTGAGGAACCATTTCCGCAGGAAGAAGAATTCACCCATGTCCATGTTTGCCAGCACGATCATGCCCCAGATGAAGTCGATGGTCAGAAGTAGCGCTCCATAGCCGTAATGGCGTGGGAAGGCGCGCAGGAAGGCCTTGGTTTTGTCCGCGTTTTTCCAGGCCCAAAGGTGGGTGGCGAGCAGGGCCAGACCGATCACGATGCCCACGGGCTTCATCGGCAGGCCGCCAGTTGGGGCCAGATGGTAGAGGTAGTCGTGGAGTTCTTTAAACATGCGGGTTGGGGGGCAGGCGGCGCGCAGACTGGCGCAGGGGCACGGATTGCGCAAACGGGTTTGAGGTTGCCCCTTCACCCGCCCACGGCTACCTCGGGCCATGAAGTTTTCTGAGACAGCCGCCTGGTATGTCATCCACTCAAAACCGAAGTGCGAGCACCTCGCCGCCGGGCTCATGCTCGGCCTGCCGGGCGTGGAGACCTACTGCCCACGGATCAAATTTCAGCGCAACACCCAGCGTGGAAAGGTGTGGTTCATAGAGGCGCTGTTTCCGAGTTACTTTTTCGCCCGATTTGTCCCGGCAAACTCGATCCGTGCGGTGAAGCACTCGCAGAACGTGATCCGCATCGTCGATTTCGGTGGGCAGATGACGCCCGTGCCGGACTCGGTGATCCAAACGATCCGTGAGGAGATGGACGGGCAGATCATCAAAGAAATCCACATCGGCGTAAAGGTGGGCGATACGGTGGAACTGACTGATGGGCCGATGCGCGGGCTGAAAGGCATCGTGAACAGCATCCGCAATGGCGATGACCGCGTGAAGATCCTCATGGAATTCCTCGGGCGGGAAAGTCTGGTCGAGGTAAAGACCTCCCAGATTCTGACGGAGCAGACGCCTCGCGAGGCGATGGTGGTGAGATAAAGGTTACGCCTTCGGCGGACCGGCATTGTCCCAGGCATCGTCGTTGTCGAGGTGCTGGCGCTTCATGTCCTGCTGGAGCAGTGCTTCGAAGTTCTTCAAATGCTGCCGGGCTATGGAGATGTAGGCGTCCTGGTCGTCCGTGTGATGTTTCGCCAGCTCGCGCACACTTTCTTCTTCGTAGCAGCGGAAGACTTGCGTGGCCCGCACTGCCCGATGTGCACGATAGCCGAGCGCGCGGAGTACGTCCGTGCCGAGGTCGAGCGCACTGCCGAGGGTGTCACGGCGGAAGTCATGCACACCGCGCTTGATGAGCTCGTAGGCGTGGCTGCGGTTCACGGCACGTGCGAGGATGCGCAGGTGGGGGAACTCGTGCTGGACGAGGTCGATGATCTCCAGGCTCTTGGCTTCGTCGTCGATGGCGCAGATAAAAATCTTTGCCTTTTCCGCGCCAGCCGCAGCGAGCAGGTCGGCGCGGGAGGCATCGCCATAAAAGGACTTCATTCCGAAGCGCCCAAGCAGCTCGACTTGATCGGAATCGTTGTCCAAAACGGTCACGCCAAAGCCATTCGCCTCCAGCAAACGGCCGACGATGTGCCCGAAGCGTCCGAAGCCGGCGAGGATCACGGGATCATCGTGGCTTTCGACCTCGTCGTGCTCGCGTGGTGGGCTCAGTTTGGCAAAGCGCGGCTGAATGACGCGATCATTCAGGATCAGCAGAATTGGCGTCAAAGCCATGCTGAGGGCGATGGCGGCCCCGAGTGGCCCGGCGATGTCCGTTTTCAAAAGCTGCTGCTGCCCCGCCATGCCGAGCAGCACGAAGCAAAACTCGCCACCCTGAGCCAAAGCACAGGCGAACAAAAAGGACGAGCCTCCGCCGAGTCGAAACAAGCCGCCGATGCCGAGCAGCACGGCGAATTTCAAAGCGATCAATCCCAGCGTGAGGGCGGCGATGAGGCCGGGTTTTGCCGCCACGAGTCCGAGATCCAGTCCTGCACCCACCGCGATGAAGAAGAGCCCGAGCAGCAGGCCTTTGAAGGGCTCCACATCGGCTTCGAGCTGGTGTCGATACTCACTCTCTGCCAGCACGACTCCGGCGATGAAGGTGCCCAACGCTGCCGACAAGCCGACGAGGTTCATGAGGTAGGCCACGCCCGCGACAACGAGCAGTGCCACGGCGGTGAAAAGCTCGCGAAGCTTTGCCGCAGCCACGAAGCGGAAGACATACTTCAGCACGTAATGCGCCACGAAGACTACGGCCACGACAGCGCCGAGCGTGATCAAGGTCTGCGCCCAGTGCGGCAGATCCGCGAGCGCTGACTCGTGCCCATGAGATTCGCCTTTGCTTGCTGCTCCACCATTGGCCTGAGCCAGCCAGGGCAACACGGCCAGTATGGGAATGACGGCGATGTCTTGGAACAACAGCACCGAAAAACAGGCCTGACCTCCGCGAGTATTCAGCACGCCGCGTTCGGCCAGGGATTGGATAACGATGGCGGTCGAAGACATCGCCATAATGAGCCCGATGGTGAGCGCGACCGGCCAGGGTTGTCCGAAAAGTATGGCCACGCCCATCACCGCCGCCGTGGTGCCGATGACCTGCGCGCTGCCTGTGCCGAGGATGGGCCCGCGAAGCCTCCAAAGCAGGCTGGGACGCAGTTCCAAGCCCACGACGAAGAGCATCATCACCACGCCAAACTCCGCGAAGTGCTGCACGTCCTCGACCTGCCCGACGAGGTTCAGCAGCGACGGCCCGATGATGATGCCTGCGATCAGATACCCGAGCACGGAGCCGAGTCCGAGCCTCTTTGCCACCGGCACGGCGATCACCGCCGCCAGGAGGTAGATGACGGCTTGGAAGAGGAAGTCGGAGGTCATGCCATGAGTTGTTGGATGCGCTGGCGATAGCTTGCCGCCGCCGTATCGACTTCGCGAGGCTTCAGGAGATTGACGCCGTGCAGGATGAAGGGCTCCAGATACTCCATGCCGCAAAGATGGGCCGTTTGATCAAAGGGCGCGAGCAGCTCCCGCATGGTGAAGCGGTTGTAACCGTCCGCTCGGTAGGCTTCCGCAGGGCCGCCCGTGGTCAGGACGCTCATCACCTTCTTGCCATGAAGCGCGCGACCTTCATCGCCATAGGCAAAACCGTATTCGAGCACGACATCCATCCATTCCTTCAGCAGCGCCGGAGCCGAATACCAGTAGAACGGATGCTGCCAGACGATGGCATCGTGCTTCAAAAGAAGCTCCTGCTCCGTGGCGACATCGATGTGCAGATCGGGGTAGATCTCGTAAAGATCATGGAAGGTCACACCTTCGAGATCCCGCACGGCCTCCATCATCGCCAAATTCATCCGCGAGCGATGCAGCGCGGGATGGGCGAAGAGGATCAAGACGCGATTGGGCATGTCCGTTCGGATGAGAACATCATTCATGCCACGTCCGCGCCACACGCTCGATGGCCGTGGCCTTGCCGGTCGTGGGGTCGATGGTGATGAGCACGCCGTTGATGCGCACGGCACCTTTGCCGACGCCAAATTTGGCGGGCAGTGCCGTGTGGAAGCGCTCCAGCACGGGCTCGATTTCACTGCCGATGACGGATTCCATGGGGCCGCACATGCCCACATCTGACTGGAAGGCGGTGCCCTTCGGCAGCACGCGCTCGTCAGCGGTCGGGACATGGGTGTGGGTGCCGATCACGGCAGAAACGAGGCCGTCGAGATGCCAGCCCATGGCGACTTTTTCACTCGTGGCCTCGGCGTGGAAGTCCACGAAGATGATGGGCGTCTCCTGGCGCATTTCTTCGACGGCTTTGGAGATGGCTGGAAAGGGGTTTTCCATGCCTTCCTTCATGAAAACGCGGCCCTGAAGGTTGATGACGCCGACTTTGCCCTTCTTCGTTTCGAGCACGACGCTGCCCTGACCGGGAGGGTTGCCGGGGTAATTGATCGGCCGCAGTAGGCGGGGTTCATCCGCCATGAAGGGGACGATTTCCCGCTGATCCCAGATGTGGTCTCCGGTGGTCACGACAGCAGCCCCCGCCCGCATGAGGCCGATGGCGATCTTCGGCGTGATCCCGCGGCCACCAGCGGCGTTTTCCCCGTTTACGATGGCGAAGTCCACCTTCAGCTCCTCCTTCAAAAACGGCAGCATCGTCGCCACACCTTTTCGACCGGGCTCGCCCACGACATCGCCCAAAAAGAGGATGCGGAGGGTTTCTGAGGTAGAGTCGGCAGGTGGTTCGGCATCAGTGGACATGGGACCATAGGAGCCGGATCGGAACGTGATGGCAAGCGGGGAGAACTATCGGGCCGATGATCAGCCTGCTTTGCCTGGGAGATCGACGAGCATCTGAGCGTTGCTGGGGTAACGCTCGCAGAGGGTGAGCACGCGCTGGATGGCATCCACCGGCTTGCCACCGGCGAGGCCGCGGCGGAGCATGTGGATTTTTTCCATCTGGAAGGGCGGGAGGAGCAACTCTTCACGGCGGGTGCCGGATTTGGCAATGTTTACGGCGGGGTAGTAGTACTGCTCGGCGAGCTTGCGATCGAGCACGAGTTCCATGTTTCCAGTGCCTTTGAATTCGAGGAAGATGACGTCGTCCATGCGGCTGCCGGTCTCGATGAGCGCGGTGGCGAGGATGGTGAGGCTGCCGGCGCCGCGGGTGTTGCGCGCGGCGGCGAAGAGGCGACGTGGGATCTCCATGGCGCCGACGCCCATGCCGCCGCTGCCGGTGGCACCGCCGGATTTGGCATTGTTGAAGGCGCGGGCGAGGCGGGTGATGCTGTCGAGGAGCATGAAGACGTGGTCTCCGGCTTCGACGAGGCGCTTGGCGCGCTCGATGGCGAAGGTGGCGATTCGGGTGTGGCTCTTGATGTCCTGGTCATTCGAGCTGGCGTAGATCTCGGCGTTCGGGAAGACGCGCTTGAACTCGGTGACTTCTTCAGGCCGCTCATCGACAAGCAGGATCATGAGGTGCATGCCTGGATGGTTATGCACGACGGCTTCGGCGATGTGCTGGAGCAGCGTGGTCTTGCCGGTGCGCGGAGGGGCGACGATGAGCCCACGCTGGCCGCGACCGACGGGCGTGAACATGTCAATCACACGCGTGGTGGCGCGTTCCTTGGTGGTTTCAAAGCTAAGTCTCTTGTTGGGATTGATGGCCTTGAGTTCCTCGAACAAGGGTAGGTCGCGCACGGATTCGGGGACGCGGCCGTTGACCTCGCTGATGCTGGTGATCTGGAGGCCGCGCGGACCTTTCTGGGCGGTTCCTTTGATGAGCATGCCTTCACGCAGGCCGATCTGGCGGATGGTGTCTGCGTGGACAAAAGCATCCAGGGGATGCTGCGCATACATGCGCTCTCTCATGCGCAGAAAGCCATGGCCTTTAGGGTTTAGTTCGAGCACGCCTTCGGCAGGCTCAGGCGGGCCGAGAAGTGTCTCGGGAGCCATGGGCATGTCGTCTTCATGATTCTGCTGCGGATGTCTGCCATTGCCCTGCTGCTGGCCGCGCGATGGCTGGTGATCACGCTGCTGATACTCGCGCTGTGGCTGCTGCTCGCGGGCTTGATGGTGGCCATTATTTCCGCCTTCACCCTGATGGCCGCCGCCCTGCTGAGCTAGACGGCGGGCGAGCTTCTCGGCCTTGAAGCGTTCGCGGCGTTCTTTCCAGCGTTCCCAGCGGGTCTTTTTACGCTGGCCTTCGCCGTTTGGCGCACCTGGGGCGGAGACTTCTTCGGGTCCTTCGTCATCAGGCGCGTCATCGGGCGCGGAGCCCTCAGGTGATGCCGCTTCGGGCAGGGGGGGCTCAGGGGCGGGAGCGGCTGCGGGCGTTGGCTCAGGTGCTGGAGCAGGAGGCGGTTCCGGTGCGGGCGCAGGAGCGGAGGAATCCACCGATGCAGAGGCGGCGGGCTCGGCCGGCGTGTGGGCTGCGGCGATGGTTTCCTGCATTTTAGCGAGGATCTCGGCGGCCTTCTTTTGCAGGGCTGTTTTCCGCTCTTTTTTCACCGGCACTTTGGCTGGGGCGACTTCTGGTGCGGCCGGGAGATCAAGCGGCAGTTCGACTTCGACAAGCTCAACCTTGGCAGCTTTTTTCGCAGCGACTTTTTTCGCAGCGACTTTTTTGATGGCAGGCTTTTTGATGGCTGCTTTTTTGGCCGGAGCTTTTTTCGCAGCGGTCTTTTTGGCAGCGGCTTTTTTCTTCGGTTTGTCCTCGGGCGGGAGTTCGTCGCTCATGGGAGTGGGTAGGGGGGAAAGGAGTTTACTCGAGTGAATCGGCGATGCTGTCGTCGATCTCGAAGTTGGAGTGGACGTTCTGGGTGTCGTCGTAGTCGTCGAGGAGGTCATAAAGTTTGATGACGGTCTTCGCGGCTTCGATGTCAGTGAGGATGATGGGGGTGTTGGCCTTGTAAATGAGTTTGGGTGAGCTGGCGGTGATGCCTTTTTCACGAAGGGCCCCGACGACCTGGAAGAGTTGGTCTGTGGCGGTGTAGATGGCCCATTCGTCACCCTCGTCCTGCACGTCGTCTGCACCGGTTTCCAGGGCGAGTTCCATGGCGGCGTCTTCAGTAAGGTTGCCTTTGTCCAGCCGGAGTTCGCCTTTGCGGGTGAACTGGTAGGCCACGCTGCCGGCATCGGCAAAGGTGCCGCCGTTTTTGGAAAGCAGGACACGCAGGTCGTTGGCGACCCGGTTGCGGTTATCCGTCACGACTTCGACCATGAAGGCGACTCCGCCAGGACCGTAGGATTCATAAGTGATTTCTTCGATAGTCGCGCCGCCGAGTTCACCGGTGCCTTTTTTGATGGCGCGCTCGATGTTGTCATTGGGGACATTGGCGGCTTTGGCGGCGATGACAGCGCTGCGGAGGCGGGCGTTGAGGTCGGGGTTCCCGCCGCCGTGCTTCGCGGCGATGGTGATTTCCTTCGACATCTTGGAGAAGACGCCGCCACGTTTGGCGTCGATCACAGCCTTGCTGCGCTTGATCTTGGACCACTTGTTGTGACCTGCCATGGTGCTTTTCGGGAGAGTTGGTGAGTGGGGTGAAACCGATCAGAGGTGATCCACGCGGTGAGGCGGGAGTCCCTGGAGTGGGGATCGGAGGTTGCGACTAAAAAATGACGTAGCGGCCTTGCCGCGGTCTCCGCTCATTCCAAGCTCGGGGGAGCCTGACGCAGAATGGGGTTTCGTGAGGATTGCCACCATCAGAAACCGCAGCTCCAATCAACGGAGCGGACACCAGAGGTTCGCCTCGCTGAGGGAACCGTGAACAGTTGGAGTCTGCGGGATGGCAGGCAGGCTTGCAAGGTGTTTTTTGTGCCATGAATATGCGGACGATGCCGCATGGCATCAGCCGTTCACCGTGTAGCGCAGCACACTGGCTAGCCTGGCTCGCATGTCTTTGCGATCAATGATCATGTCCACCAAGCCATGCTGTTTCATGAATTCTGCGGTCTGGAATCCTGGAGGAAGATCGGCGTGCGTCGTTTCTTTCACCACGCGCGGACCGGCGAAGCCGATCATGCACTTTGGCTCGGCGATGATGATGTCTCCGAGAGTTGCAAAGCTGGCGGTGACTCCGCCCGTGGTCGGGTGCGTGAGCACTGAAATGTACGGCAGTCGTGCCTCGGCATGGCGGGCGAGAGCACCGCTGGTCTTCGCCATCTGCATGAGGCTGAGGATGCCTTCATGCATGCGGGCACCACCAGAGGCGGAGAAAACGATGACGGGTTTCCTTTCCGCCGTGGCGGCCTCAATGGCGCGGGTAATTTTCTCGCCGACCACGCTGCCCATGGAAGCGCCGAGGAAGCGGAAGTCCATGACGGCGAGCAGAACGGGTATGCTTTCGATGTTTGCACGACCGGTGACCACGGCCTCCTTCAGGCCGGTCTTAGCCTGATATGCCTTCACCTTGTCCACATAACCTTTGAAGCCGAGGGCATCCACCGAGTCGAGCTGGAGGTCCATCTCCTCAAAGGTGCCTTCATCCACGAGGCTGGTGATGCGCTCCCCGCTGCTAATGGTGAAATGGTAGCCGCAGTTCGTGCAGACGCGGAGGTTTTTGGCCAAAGCCTGCTCGAAGAGGCTTTCATTGCAGGATGGGCACTTCGTCCAGAGGCCTTCCGGCATGTCCTTCTTCTTTTCCCCGAGTTCGTTGACGGAGCGCTTTTTGAAAAATCCCATGGTTGTGATGTTGTGTGGTCCGGTTTCGTGGGGCCGCCGACCTCGAACTCCGCAGACTGGCAAACCGCCGGAGCGCCGGAACACCTGTCCGGCAGAGGTAAACGGCCCGGCTGGAACCGGACGCGAGGCAGAGACTAGCCACGCGCAGCGGTGATGACCACCACTTTTTCTACCCCGGCCTCTCGTTTCAGCACCTTGGCGCATTCATGGGCTGTGGCACCGGTGGTCAGCACGTCATCCACGAGCAGCACTTTTTTCCCACGGATGTCCGGCCGCCGCCACCCTGGCAGGGGCAAAGAACGCCTCAGGGAGAAAACGCCGCGCAGGTTTTCCAGCCGCTCCTGGCGGTTCAGCTTCGCCTGCGTGGAGGTTCGCCGTTTTCTGCGCATGATCTGTGCGGCGGGGATGCCGGTGCGCTGAGAAAGCTGCCGACAAAGCTCCCAGCTTTGATTGAAGCCCCGCCGCATCTCCCGCAGCCAGTGCAGTGGCACGGGCACAAGCAGCCAGGCCGAGAGATCCTCCACCGCGAGGCGCGGTTCTTCCAGCGTATGGATCAGCGCATCTGCCAGTACTCCGCGCAGCGACAGATCTCCGCTGTATTTGAAGCGATGGATCAGCTCTCTAAAAGGCCCCGCTGCCCTGAATCCCGAAATGGCGAAGTTGAAGGCCATCCGCCTTCCGTCGCAATTGGAGCATTTGAAGGCCCGGTCTATGGCTCCGGCAAAGGGCTCGCCACAAACCGAGCAGCAGGGCGGCACGATGGCGGTGAGTTCAGCGAGACAGGGCTTGCAGAGCCATCCCGCCAAACCTGGATGTTTGCCAGATACCATCAGCCCGGCATCACAGGCCCGGCAGGTGCTCGGATACACCAGCTCCAGTGCTCCATCTCGGAGGCCCGCCCACCAGTTTTGTGCGGCAGATTGTGAGGGCGGGCCGGGGTAGGACATCTTTCTGAAGGTGTTGTAATCGCCACTGGCCGGTCATGACGAAGTCACGCTGCCGTGTTTTGCAGGTGTAAAAAGTTTCAGGGGAACGGCCAGACCCTTTGCTCTGCCCAAACCAACTTCTCTCATGGGTAGCAAGCCTGCCAGAGCCTTCGTTGTTTCTTCCGACACGAGGATGTCCACCCCGTGTTCTTTGGTCAGTTGTTCCAGACGTGAGGCGAGGTTCACCGTCGGGCCGATGGCTGTGTAGTCCTGGCGATGCGAAGCTCCCATGCTGCCGACCACAGCGTTTCCAGTATGGATGCCGATGCCCATGCGCAAAGCGGGAAGCCCCTTTGCGAGATACGCCTCATTGAGAAGAGCCAGCCGCTCGATCATCTCCTGGGCACAAAGTACGGAGCGGAGGGCGTGATCAAGCTGTGGTAACGGTGCCCCAAAGTAAATCATGAGACCATCTCCGAGATACTTGTCCAGAGTGCCCTCATGTTTGAAAACAACGGAGACCATCTCCTCAAAATAAGCATTCAGCAGCGGCACTACCTGCGATGCGGAGAGTACTTCCGACATGGCGGTGAAGCTGCGCAGATCTGTAAACAGCACCGTCAGGTGCCGCATCTGACCGGCTGCCAACCCCTCGTGGGAATCCGCGATCTGACGTGCCACTTCAGGGGAAAAATAACGTCCCAGCCTCTGTCTTCGTTCCTGCTCAAGACACACCTGCCTGACCATTCGGATGCGATTGCGCTGCTGGCTGTGGCTCACAATCAGGGAGAAGGCCAGAAGGATGACACCTCCAATCATACCGAGCGGCGATTCATCCGCATGCCATTGAAGGCCGAGGGTGAAGACCAGCGCAAAGAAGCCGGAAACCAGCAGCAGAAACCTGCCCAGTGACAGGGCTGACATCATCAGAAGGCAGACATAGGCAGCCAGAGTCCAGTTGGCGATGGCGCGATCTCCCTGAACTCCCGACATGCTCAGCCACTGCACAGCAAAGGTCATCGGCATGTCGAAAAACGGGACAGCCAGCACGCTGATGCGTGCGAACCGGGTGGAGTGTGAGCCCGCTCTCCAAATAACCAGTGCCACGCAAACCGCGATGGCGACGCCGGCCTGCACCTGCTCGCCTGTCTCCCTGCCCGTGTATTGAGGCACCAGCGTATGGATGACGAGCAGCGCCGAGAGTGTGGCAAACCGGAGTCTGTTGATCAGCCGTGCATTCTGCACGCGTGCGTCATTGAGAGCTTGGGTGGCGAGATCTTCCACAGGCAAAAAATAATATCGCAGGCTATCCGGCTTCGCAGGGGGAGGGCGAGCTTTCTCTTTGAGGAAACTATCCTGCCGCACTTATCACCACTTTCACCAAGGATCTTGACCGCCGCCGGGCAGTGGCTTTGGAATGGTGATGAACATCAATCAACTCAGTGGCGTCAGCGCCGCAGCCCCCGTGCTGGCCGCTCTGGAGTCGGCCATGAGACGAAAGGTGCGTGATCTGGCGAAGGAGCGGCAGGAGGACTGAACCACACTGGCACCTCCTCTTACCTATCTGGAATGAATGCGGCGGGCATGAGGCAGTGGCAGCGGCCCTCTGTTTATATGCTCATCGTGCCTGCACCGGGAGAAAAACCTCCTCACTGCTACGGTGCGCACTCAGCCTAACTCCTTTCGCCGAGATGCCGATCCGCACGCTGCCTGAGATTTCGAGATCGAAGAGCCGGACATGCTCCCGCTCACAATGTTCCCGCACACGCGGCGGGATGGTTTCTTCGGGGAAGCGGGAGTCACTCGTGCTGATGATGACACGCGGCCGGGCGGCGAGCAGCAGCTCAGGCAGGCCGCCTGGATCCACGGGATGCTGGCTGGACACCAGCACATCACAGCGCAGATCGGTGCCGCGCTCCAGCAGCCGCTTCTCCGTGGTGAATCCCGCATCTCCCGTCCAGAGCACACGCGTCTGACCGAACTGGAGCATCAACACGAGCGCACGGTCATCCGAACGATCATAGAGGTCCGATTTCATCGGATGCAGGACCGTCACCACGGCGGATGGAGCGAGTGGGGAAAGGAGGATGCGATCTCCCGCCTCGTGTCTGTGCCAGGCATCACTGTCCACCTTGGTGAGGTCTCTCAGCAGGTGAAATGTCGCGAACTTCGGATCGAGCTCCCACGGCTCATGCACGCTGGTGAAGAGTCGTGGACGTCCCATTGGCATAACCATGAAAACGGCACCGATATGCGCCGTGTCACCGTGGGTGAGGAGCACGCCGTCCAGATCATTGATCCCCTGATGACGGAAGAAGGGGCGCAGCACGCGGCGCCAAGCCTGCTCATTGCCAGTGTCGATCAGCCAGTGGGCATCCTCCACCCGCAGATGGCCCGCCGAGCCACCGCCAGGGAGATGAAAGACCTGCATCTCCATCGGAGGCGGTGCCTCTTCAAAGCGCAGGTCCAGTGTCACATTCGCCCCAGGCAGTCCTGCAAACCAGCCCGCGCTCAGCACCATGGCGCGGGCGAAGCCCGCGTTCAGCCAGTTTGCCAGCACCTGCACGGGCGTGCAGCCTGCCCCCGCCGCCAGCAGGCTCACACATGAGCAGCCGATGCTGAAGCCTGACATGGGGACGAGCAGCAGATTGGCCAGCAGGCCCGCCGGCGTCATCGTATGGAAGTGCCCAAGCATGAGCGGCAGACTCCCGAGCCAAGCCGCCAGAGACGTGCAGGCCAGACCAGCGAACTGTCGGCGACCCCAGCGCCCGAGCCACTGCCACCATGAGGCGAGAGAGGGCGGGAGGAACTCATCCAGCTCCGTCCATGGTCGCATCTTTTGCAACATCGGCGAGGCCAGGGAGGCGATAGACCACAGGACGAGAAAGGAAAGCTGAAACCCCGCCTGGAAGAGAGGGTGCGAATCCCAGGCCAGCAGTACCAGCACAGCAAACCCGAGGCTGTTTTGCACATCCGATCTCCGATTCCACCTCAGCGCCCCGAGCACGATGGCGATCATGAAAGCCGCGCGTGCCGCCGAGGGTCTCCAGCCCGTGATGTAGGCATAGGCAAACACGATCACGATGATCAGACCCACCGAGCGCGTCTTCCCCAGCCCCAGCCAGCGCAGACCAAAGGCCAGTACCACGGCCAGCATCACCACATGCAGACCGCTGACGGCGAAGACATGCAGGGTTCCGCTGTCACGAAAGGCATCCTCGATGTCTTCTCCCGCCGCATCCGAGGCCCCGAGCGCCATCGCCAGGAGAACGGCCTTGTCTTCCGTGCGATCCTCGATGCCACGAGAAAGCGCCTCCGCGATCCATCGTCTCGAATTTTCCGCCCAGTAGAGCAGGTGGAACCTGGGCGAGATCGGTTCCTCGCGGATCAATGACACGCTTTGAGCGCGCAGATAGGCGATCCAGCCATTCCGCAGACTGAATTCCACCGGATCAAACTGGCCTGGATTCATCGGCGGCTTCGGAAGGGAAAGCGTACCGCGGACTTCATACAAGCCAGCTTTTTCCAGCCGCCAGCCATCAGGGAGTGACACCTTCACCCGGGCCGTCAGCGGCACGAAATCGCCGCCATCTCCCCAGCTTAATTCCGTGATTTCCGCCACCGCGCGCGCCTCGTCCAGCTCCGCCCCATCCGACCATGGGTACAGCCTCGCCTTCAAAGCCACCTCCACCGGGATGTCTGGCCGTGCGAGCAGGCGCAAGCGCAGCGGATGCTCGAAAGTCTGATGCAGCCGCCAGCCATGCAATGCCATAAACAGCCCCAAGACGAAAGGCACCCAGGCCGGCAGCCGCCTCCACCAAAGGCCAACCAGAAGCGCCATCAAAAGCCAGGCGGGCATCCAGCCTCTTGAAACAGGCACGCCGAGATCAGCCATGATCACCCCGACTACTGCCACGACACCCATCCAAAGCAGGGGGCGGCAGCGCAGCGATTCCCAAAACCATCCCGACAGACGCTGCCGCAAGGGAAGCTGCCCCACCTCTGGAGGTCCGTCATCCATCAAGGCGTCTCCGTTTTGGCCTCCTCCACTTTGGCTCCACCCGCCGCCGCATCCTCCTCATCCTCATTGTTGGTTTCCGCGTCCTCGGGAGTCTGGGGTCCGCCTGAGAGGAAGACGGCATTGCCAATGGCATCCGCCATCCGTGCCAGCACCACCTTCACGAAAACCATGGACGCGACCGCCCCGCTCACGATGAAAAACAGCAGCATCAGAATCGGGTCTCCCTCCACCAACCGCCAAGCCTTCCACGCCAGCCAAACGGCCAGCGCGGCCAGGACCAGTCGGATGCCCCATCGGCGTTTCATGGGAGAAAAATAATCCGAAGCCGATGAGCCTGGCAAGCCTTGATCTTGCTCACCGGATCTTCGCGTCTGGGAGCTCACTCTTCACTCCTTCGTCGAGGGGCATTATGTCGGTCTTGGTGACGAGGCCGGTGGCGAGCATGAGTTTGGCGAGTTGGGCCTGGAGTTCGCCGACCTGGGCGGCGAGTTCGGGTTTGCTAATGAGGTTCTTTGTCTCTTCGGGGTCAGTTTGGAGGTCGTAAAGTTCGGCCAGGTGCTTGTCCGGGCTGCCATCACCGTGGGGGTAGTGGATGTACTTCCAGCGGTCGGTGCGGATGGCGCGGACGTTTGGAGTGTAGGGGAACTGCTTCTCGTAGTTGTAGTGGTAGAACCAGGCAGTGCGCCAGTCGGAGTCGCCTTCCTTGACGAGTTTTACCCAGGATTTGCCATGGCTCTTCGGCAATGGGGCGGCGCCGCAGAGTTCGAGCACGCTGGGGGCGATATCGACGGTGAGGACCTGCTGCTGGATGGTTTTTCCACGGCCCATGGCGGGGAATCGGGCGACGGCGGGGATGCGCAGGCTGGCCTCGTGGGCGGTGCGTTTATCGACCATGCCGTGCTCACCTTCGAGCAGGCCGTTGTCGCCCATGAAGATGATGAGGGTGTTTTCGAGCTGACCGGTTTCTTCCAGCCATTTCATCATGCGTCCGACGCTGTCATCGACGCTGAGGACGGTTCCCCAGTAGCCGTGGACCATGTTCTCGAAATCCTTCACGGCTTCGGGGCGGTCATCGGGGAACTTTTTCCGCCACTCAAAGAGCGGCCCGTAGATGCCGTGCCATGTGTGCAGACGCTGCTTCATCCACGCGGGTTTGTCATCGAGCTGGAAAGCTGTGGCGGGGTAGGGCACGCGGACGTCGTCAAAGGTGTGCTCATACTTCGGTTCAGGAGTGTAGAAGCTGTGTGGGGCTTTGTGACCGATGAAGGCGCACCAGGGTTTGTCAGGGCTCTGCTGCTTCAGCCAGTCCATGGCCATATCTGTGACGACAGTGGTGTAGTAGCCGGGGATGACTTTCCGCTCTTTGCCGTTGAGGTTCCACTCGGTGTCGAAGTATTTGCCCTGACCTTTGTGGGTGACAAAGGTGTCGAAGCCGGGACGTGGTTCGTCATTCTCCTCACCCATGTGATATTTGCCGAAGTAGGCGGTGGCATACCCTGCGTCATGCAGCAGGCCGGGGAAGCTGGGCATGGTGGCGGGATACTCGGTGAAGTTATTCGTCACGCCATGGGTGTGGGCGTAGAGGCCGCTGAGGATGCTGGCGCGGCTGGGGGAGCAGAGGGAGGTGGTGCAGAAGGTGTTTTTAAAAAGCACACCCTCTTTGGCGATGCGGTCGATGTTCGGAGTCTTGACGTGCTTTGAGCCGTAGCAGCCGAGCGCATCTGGCCGGAGGTCATCACAGAGCATGAATAGGACGTTCGGCTGTGCCGAGAATGCCGAATTCAGAAGGACGAATGACGAGAGTAGAAGAGCTGGGACGCGCATGATGGGAAACGGTGAAACGGGGGGATTGAGGATAGTTTGCCGATTTATTGCTTGATCCCGGCATAGGTGAGCAACCAGTCGCCACCGGTGCCTTTCAGGGCTTCGGGGAGGAACTGGGGAAGTTCAGGCACGGCGATGTTCGGGTGCTTGGCGAGGAGCTTCTGGTAAATGATGGCGAACTGCTTCGCTCCGGCATTCAGGCAGGTTCTGGCATCGCCTTCGGCAAAGGCGGCCTTCGCAGAGCCGAGCATGAAGGCGCTGAGAAGCTGCTCTTCGGTGCCAGGAGCCTGCTTCTGGCAGTGTGCCAGCCAGTCCTGCACGGGGTACTCGGGAATGTTGATGGGGTAGAAAGGGGTGTTTTTCAGGTAGGCCAGCACGGCTCCAGTGGCCTGGATGCTGTCCTCGGAAAAGGGATCGGCCATGTAGTTGTCGATCATTTCATTGAGTCCGGCACGGAGGGGTGGGTCTTTGATGACCTGGATCACCATGCTGGCAAAGGTCTTCAGCCCGGCCTCGCCATCATCTCCTGTGCTGGTGGGGCGCATCTGGCGGATGGTGACGATGTGATCATCCAGCACGGTAATGCCCACCCATTGCTTGATCTTCACCTGCTCAGTGCCCTCCTTTGTCTGGGCGATCCTAGTCATGGTACAGACACGTACAGCGAGGGGCAGATCTTCCTTCAGCCAGAGATCGATGCCCGCCGCACCAAGTTCTCCGATCTCCAGATTTTTATATCGGCCCTCCTTGGACATCGCCCGGAGATCATTCATGACACCATCCATCTCTTGTAAAATGAGGCCCTGCTTTGCCTCCATCGTGGTCACTTTTCCCTGGGTGGGGAAAAAGAAAATGTCCCCTCGGGCACGCTCCTCAAGGTTTTCGTATCGGATGAAGCAGCCTCCTCCCTGCTCATACTTGAACTCTCCCGCCAGCCGGTAGCCACCCAGCATGACGGGGAAGGCCAGGCTGGTGGGCTTGTGTTTCCACGGTTTTCCGTTCGGATCAGGGGTGATCCAGCGGCCCGGAGGCTCGGCCCCGAATGAGGAAAGGGCCAGAATGGCGATGCAAAGACAGGCATGGGGAGTTTTCATGGCGGGGCGTTTGACCATCACTGGCGCTTCCCGCTCACTCGGGCAAGTCCTCAGCAAATCTGGAAAACAACCCTTTCCCCAGTTGCAAGCGTAGCGAAAGCAACCAATCTGCCGCTCCCCCTAACGTCCCTCATGAGTGCCACGCTGCCGTTCCGCGCGAACCAAGACCTTCTCGATTCCAAATACAATGACTGGAGCAAAGACCCCTCCTCCGTTGAGACCGGATGGGCTTCATTCTTCGAAGGATTCGAACTCGGCATGGCCGAGCTGGCCAAACGTAAAACTGCGCCGGGCAGCGCGCCTGCCGCAGGTGGAGACACCACCCTCTCTGAAGCCGCGCTGAACTTCCGCATGCGTGTGACGAACGCGCTGCTCACCTTCCGCGCCCTCGGCCATCGCGCATCGAAGCTTGACCCGCTCAGCACCAGCGAGCCCACGGCTCCTGAGCTTACCATGGAGGCGCTCGGCTTCACTGATGCAGATCTCGACCGTGATGTGCAGACGCAGATGTTCCGTGGCGGCCAGACCATGAAGCTGCGTGACTTCCTCGCCGAGCTGAAGCGCGTCTATTGCAGCACCAGCGGTTATGAATTCATGCACATCCACAACCCGGAAGTGCGGAGCTGGCTGCTGGAGCGCATCGAAAACCGCACCTTTGAGCCTGCTCCATCCAAGGAATCCCAGGTCGATGCTCTCCGCTGGCTCCTCGAAGCCGAAACCTTCGAGCGCTTCCTGCACCGCCGCTTCGTCGGCCAGAAGCGCTTCTCCGTCGAGGGTGGTGAGTCCATGCTCGTTGCGTTGGAGACCATTTTGGAAAGCTTCCCCGCCACTGGCGGCAAGGAAATCGTCATGGGCATGGCTCACCGCGGCCGCCTCAGCGTGCTGGCAAACTTCCTCCGCAAGCCGCTGGAGATGCTCTTTTATGAATTCAGCGAAAACTACGTCCCCGACACCGTCGGCGGCGATGGAGATGTGAAGTATCACCTCGGCTTCGAGACCATCCGCGACACGAAAAGCGGAGACAAAGTGGCCATCATGCTCGCGCCGAACCCGAGCCATCTGGAAGCCGTCGATCCTGTCGTCGAAGGCATGGCCCGTGCCCGCCAGCGCTTCCTCGGTGACACCACCGAGCGCAAGCAAGTGCTGCCCATCCTGCTCCACGGCGACGCTGCTGTCGCCGGTCAAGGCATCGTGGCTGAGGTGCTGAATCTCTCCCAGCTACCCGGGTACCGCACGGGTGGCACCATCCACATCGTGGTGAACAACCAGATCGGTTTCACCACCCTGCCAGCCGATGCCCGTTCCACGAACTATTGCACGGACGTCGCCAAGCTCATCGACGCGCCTGTCATCCATGTGAATGGGGACTGCCCGCTGGAAGTCGCCGCTGCAGCCCGTCTCGCTCTTGATTTCAGGCAGAAATTTGGCTGCGATGTCTTCATCGATATCGTCTGCTACCGCCGCTACGGTCACAACGAGACTGACGAACCCGCCTTCACGCAGCCAAACATGGCGCGCAGCATCAGCGCCCACGCCTCCACAGCCACACTTTTCCGCCAGCAGCTCATCCAAACCGGCGTGCTCGATGAACCGAGTGCCAATGCCCTGCAAAAGGAACTCGAAGACGAGCTCGAAGATGGTGTGAACACCCTCGCCAAGGGTGAGGGCAGGAATGGCGGCAACCCCTTCGAAGGCTCCACCGCGCAGCCCCAGGCCGCCTACGACTACAACGTCATCGACACCGGCGTCGCCCACGAACAGCTCACGAAGGTCGGCAAAAAACTCCTCGAAGCTCCCGAAGGCTTCCACCTTCATCCCACCATCGCACGGCGCTTCCTCGCAGCGCGTGGCAAGGCCATCGAGAGCGGTGAAGGCATCGACTGGGCCACCGCCGAGTCACTCGCCTTCGGCACCATGCTAACCGAGGGCAATGGCGTCCGCCTTTCCGGTCAGGACGTGCGGCGCGGCACCTTCAGCCATCGTCACAGTGTCTTTTATGATACCGAGACCCGCGAGCGCCACATCCCGCTGAACAACATCGAGGAAGGCCAGGCCAAGTTTTGTGTTTACAATTCACTCCTTTCAGAAGCCGCCGTGCTCGGCTTTGACTACGGTTATTCGCTCCTTGCGCAAAACCTCCTCATCTGCTGGGAAGCCCAGTTCGGTGACTTCGTGAACGGCGCGCAGGTCATCATCGACCAGTTCATCGCCTCCGCCGAGAGCAAATGGCAGCGCCCGAGCCACATCACCCTGCTTCTGCCGCATGGTTATGAAGGCCAGGGCCCAGAGCACAGCAGCGCCCGCCTGGAACGCTTCCTGCAACTCTGCGCCGGCGGCAACATGCAGGTCTGCAACTTCACCACGCCCGCCCAATACTTCCACGCCCTGCGCCGCCAAGTGAAGCGCGACACCCGCAAGCCGCTCGTGGTCATGACACCGAAGAGCCTCCTGCGCCATCCGCGCTGTGTCTCGAAGCTCGATGAAATGGCCGCTGGCACCAGCTTCAAGGAAGTGCTGGATGACGATCTACTCACCATCAGCCCCGACCGCGTCACACGTCTCATCTTCTGCTCCGGTAAGGTGTATTACGACCTGCTCGACTTCCGCGAGAAGAACAAGATCAAGAACGCCGCCATCATCCGCGTGGAGCAGCTCTACCCGCTGAACTACGAGATGCTGAAGAGCATCGTCGCCAAGTATCCGCGCGCGCAGAAAAAGTGGATCTGGTGTCAGGAGGAGCCGCGGAACATGGGTGCCTTCTACTACATCCGCCCGCGCC
>CAYMHJ010000097.1:0-20315 GCA_964390165.1 uncultured Prosthecobacter sp.
GAAGTGCAGGGTACATGTTCATCAACCCGGAGGCGTAGGCTAGCACCCCGCAGTGTCCCTTCGAAATGTGCCGGAAAAACCGCTTGCCGCACGGCGCTTCGCCCCTACCATGCCCGCCCTTTCGCCCGGCCCTGTGGTCTGGTGAGGGGATTTCAGCAAACCATCAACCGCCGGTCTCCCGGATCAGGGCTCACTGCCTTGAGCGCCCGCCTCGCTGAGCGTGTGCGTGCGGAAGACAAGCACCTCAAACAAACTACATGTCCCAAGTCCTCGCCGAACTCGTCGAAGCTGGTGTCCACTTCGGTCACCAGACCAAGCGCTGGAATCCGAAGATGAAGCCCTTCATCCTCGATACCCGCAATCAGATTCACATCCTCAACATCGAGGAGACCGTCAAACAGATCGATACCGCCGCCAAATTCCTGGCGGAACTTGCCAGCAAGGGCAAGCGCATGCTCTTCGTCGGCTGCAAACGCCAGGCCCAGGAAGCCATCCGCGAAGCGGCTGAAGCCTGCGGCCAGTTCTATGTGAACCACCGCTGGCTCGGCGGCACCCTCACGAACCTCGAGACCATCCGCAAGAGCGTCGCCCGCCTCAGCTACCTCGAGGAGATCGAGAAGAAGCCCGAGTTCAAATCGATGTCCAAAAAGGAACTCGCCTCCCTGAACCGCGAGCGCATCAAGCTCGAGCGCAATCTCCGTGGTGTCCGTGGCATGGAAAAATTCCCAGACGCCGTCATCATCGTCGATGCCGCCCGCGAACACATCGCCGTCCATGAGTCCCGCCGTCTGAAGATCCCGATCGTCGCACTCGTGGACACGAATGCCGACCCTGAAAAGATCGACTACCCGATCGCCGCGAATGACGACGCCATCCGCTCCATCCGCATCATCCTCCAGAAGCTGATCGACCCCGTCATCACCGCTTCTTCCGAACTGAAGAAATAATCCCTCCCCACCCTTCAAAGACCTATGGCAGAAATCACCGCTAAAACAGTCATGGCCCTGCGTGAGAAGACCAACGCAGCCATGATGGAATGCAAAGCCGCACTCAAGGAAGCCGATGGCGACCTGGAAAAGGCCGAAGTCATCCTCCGTAAAAAAGGAACCATCAAGGCCGAGAAGAAAGCCGACCGCCAGACCATGGAAGGCATCATCGCCTCCTACATCCACATGGCAGGCCGCATCGGAGTCCTCATCGAGGTGAATTGCGAGACCGACTTCGTCGCCCGCAACGAAATCTTCCAGGCCTTCGTCCGTGACCTTTCCCTTCACATCGCCGCAGCGAACCCCAAATTCCTCGGTCGTGAAGAGATCCCGGAATCCCTCCTCGCTACAGAGCGTGAAATCGCGCTCGACCAGGTCAAGGGCAAGCCCGAGGCCATCGCCGAGAAGATCGTCCAGGGTAAGATCGACAAGATCTTCTCCGAGCAGTGCCTTCTGGAGCAAGCCTTCATCAAGAACCCCGATCAGACCATCGGCGACTTCGTGAAGAGCAAGATCTCCGAGCTCGGTGAAAACCTCGTCGTCCGCCGCTTCGTGCGCTGGGCCGTGGGTGAAGAGATCTAATTCTCCTCAACACTCAAAGAACCTCCAGGAGGGCGGACGCGAGTCCGCCCTCCTTCTTTTACCGCAGAGCCGCCACCAGCGCAGCACGCGCCTCCAGCAGCCCCTTGTAGCGCGCCAGAGGCTCCGGCATCGACATAAGAGCATGGGAGATACGCGCTGCCATACCGGGCAGAGCAGCCACCTCATCCAGCCGGTGACAGGTCACACGGATGCCGAACAGGATGCAGCCACTCCCCGGCAGCCGGGTCAGACTTTGATGCTCCAGACGTATCCAGGAAGTCTCCGGGCACGCATCACGCGTCAGCTTCGACAACGCACGCGCAGGATGATGATTCAGCTCAGCATCCGCCGCCAGCCCCCAGTTTTCCCTCTGCCAGATCGCGCCCGATTTGAGATGGGAAAGAAAGGCATGGATGCCGCTGCCCAGCTTCTCATGCAGGCCTGGCACAGGCTCATGCACGCCGCTCATCGGCAAGCCAAGTTTCTCCGGCAAAGACCACAGCGAGGGGAACACCACCTCTCCCGCGAGCACCACTGGCTCAGTCTCGGTGTCCGCAGACATCAGCACCCAGTCCGGCCCCGGATCGGCGGAGAAAGAGCGCATCCACCCGCGTGCTTCAGCCGCCGCATTCACTCCCTCAGGCAGACAGCCCGCATACAGCTCCGGTGACTTGGTCAGCCAGTGCCGACGCTCCGCAGCGAGCCATCCTCCCTCCGACCAGTCATGCCAAAACAGCGCCGCATCACCCGGCCGCAGCCCCATGCTCAGGCGAAAGTCCGCCTCGGGGAAAAGTCGCCCCCAGTCCGGTGACCGCGCACACGCCAAAGGCTGCGGAAGGCAGTCTCCCAAGGAGGCTTCGTGAATCAGGTCATTCATAGGCCCCCACGCATCCCCCAGAATCCACCACTCGTCATTCATATTTACCTCCGCTCTCCTGCCAGACATGGGCGAAGTTCGCCCCACTGGCGGCGTTTATTGAACCCGCAGCCACCGCGAACGCGTTCATCCCAGGCTTGCCGTCGCCTGCCACGCCTGCCACTCTCCACACCCCATGATTTTTTCCCTCACCTCGCGCATCCTCAGCACCGTCGATCCGCTCTGCCTTGCCAAAGTCGGCTGGAACTTCGGCTTCAAAGGCGCGCGCTCCGTCATGCTCTTCAAGCAGCGCATGGAAAAGGGCCAGTTCTTCCCACCCTTCCTCTACGTCTCCATTTTAAACTCCTGCAATCTTCGCTGCCAGGGCTGCTGGGTCGATGTCGATAAACCTCGCGAGGCCATCAAGCTCGACGAGCTCAACAAAATTGTGAACGACGCCAAAAAACACGGCAACTCCTTCTTTGGCATCCTCGGCGGTGAGCCCTTCATGCACCCGGAGCTCTTCGACTTCCTCGCCAACCATCCCGACTGCTACTTCCAGATCTTCACCAACGGCCAGTTCATCACTGAAAAAGTAGCCACCGCCCTCCGCAAGCTCGGCAACGTCACCCCCCTCATCAGCGTCGAAGGCAATAGCACCGTCAGCGACGAGCGCCGTGGCAACAAAGACGTCCTCAACCGCACCCTCCGCGGCCTGCAAAACTGCCTCGATGCCAAGCTCCTCACCGGCGTCGCCACCAGCCTCTGCCAAACCAATATCGACGACCTCCTCACCCGCGAGTGGCTGCAGAAGCTCATCGACATGGGCGTCCACTACACCTGGTACCACACCTACCGCCCCGTCGGACCGAAGATCAACGACCAGCTCGCCCTCAGCCCCGATCAGATCACAAAAGTCCGCCGCTTCGTCACCGACATGCGCGCCGAGATGCCCATCGCCATCGTCGATGCCTACTACGATCACAACGGCAAAGCCCTCTGCCCCATGGCCACCGGCATCAGCCACCACATCGGGCCCACCGGCGGCCTCGAGCCCTGCCCCATCATCCAGTTCGCCACCGAGAATGTCCGCACCGACCACGACCTCTTCGACGTCTTCACCCAGTCCGCCTTCCTCAAGGACTTCCGCGAGACCGCCGCCCAGCACACCCGTGGCTGCATCGTCCTCGAGCGTCCTGATCTCGTCAAACAGCTCGCCCTTAAGCACGGTGCCAAAGACACCACCATCCGCCAGACCGCCATGGCCGAAGTCGAAGGCATGAAAGCCCGCACCAGCCAATGGCGCGAGGAGGAGGAGATCCCCGAAAAGCACTGGATGTACAAGATCGCCAAGCGCTACTTCTACCATGACTTCGGCGTCTATCAGCAGCTCGACCCGAAAGCCCGCAGTCCGAAGTCCTAGCCCGGCCAGCGTCCACATCCGATCAGATCATCCACCACGTCGGAGAAGTGCGGACACCTCACTGCAAGGCAGCATCCACTGTGAAAAACTCCTTGCCAAAGCGGGCATCCGTGGAAACATCGCGGCCCTTCAATACCCAATTGAAAACAACACGCCAGACAAGTTGTCCGGCACTCCCCCGATAAACACACCATGAGCGAAGTCGCCACTGCCCCCGCCAACTTCAAAATCCACGACAAAGACACCGGAAGCTCCGATGTCCAGATCGCGATTCTGACGGAGCGCATCAATCATCTCACGACCCATTTGGCCACCAATTCCAAGGATCACAGCACCCGCCGTGGCCTTCTCCGCATGGTCGCCCGCCGCCGCAAGCTGCTCGATTACCTCAAGCTGACGGCCAACGAACGCTACCAGAAGGCCATCAAGGTCCTTGGCCTGCGCCGCTAATCCAACCTTTCCCGCCAAAAGGGGTGATGCCACGTCGCATCGCCCCTTTTCGCATGGCGACAATACCGCCAGGCAAGAGCGTAGAGCCAAGAGCATGGAGCCAGAAGGCTCGGCAACACTTCATCGTGCCCACGGCTCTTTTTCATGCTCCCCGCCCTTTACCCTCAGCCTTTCGCTGAAGCCTTCCCCCAAACAAACAAGACAAAGAAACACAACCTATGGCAATCCATACAGTCAAAGCTCCCTGCGGTTCAGGGATCATCGAAATCGAAACCGGTAAACTCGCTCACCTCGCCGATGGCGCGGTCACAGTTCGCCTTGGTGACACCATCGTCATCGTCACCGCCGTCTCCGCCACCAAGATCAAGGAAGGACTCGACTTCTTCCCCCTCTCTGTGGAGTACAAAGAAAAAGCCTCCGCAGCCGGCAAGTTCCCCGGCGGCTACTTCAAGCGCGAAGGTCGGCCTACCGAAAAGGAAATCCTCACATGCCGCATGACGGACCGCCCATTGCGTCCGTTGTTCCCGAAAGGCTACCTTTACGAAACCCAGATCGTCGCCCTTCTGCTCAGCGCTGACGGCCAGAACGATTCGGACATCCTCGCCATCAACGGCGCTTCCGCCGCTCTTTGCGTGTCCGACATCCCCTTCGCTGGCCCTATCGGTGCCGTGCGCGTCGGCCGTGTGAATGGTCAGTTCATCGTGAACCCGACCCACAACCAGCGTGACGACAGCGATCTCGACCTCGTGTACGTCGGCAACAAGACCGAAGTCATCATGATCGAAGGCGCTGCCAAGGAAATGCCTGAGGCCGACTTCATCGCCGCCCTCCGTTTCGCTCAAGAGAGCATCCAAGGCCTCGTGAAGGCTCAGGAAGAGCTCGCCGCCGTTGCTGGCAAAGTGAAGCGCGTCATGCCCCTCATGCTCGTCCAGGACGAACTCCTCGAAGTGGCCTACCAGGTCGCTGGTGACCGCATCGAAGGTGCCATATATCAGCCAAGCAAGGTTGCCCGTGGCAAAGCCATCGGTGCTCTCAAGGATGAAGTGGAAGCCGCCATCAAGGCCAAGTATCCCGAAGCCACCGGTTACGCCATCGGCCAGGCTTTCGACTACCTCCAGAAGAAAGCCTTCCGCATCTCCATCCTGGATAAACTCAGCCGCTGCGATGGCCGTGGCATCGACCAGATCCGCCAGCTTTCCGGCGAAGTCGCCGTCCTCCCCCGCACACACGGCTCCGCCCTGTTTGCCCGTGGTGAGACCCAGGCCCTCGCCATCGCCACGCTGGCTCCAGCGGACGAAGCCCAGGAAATGGACACCTACGCCGGTGGCCCAGACTCGAAGCGCTTCATCCTTCACTACAACTTCCCTCCCTTCTCCGTCGGTGAGTGCGGCCGCTTCGGTGGTCAGAACCGTCGTGAAATCGGTCACGGCGCTCTCGCCGAGCGCTCCATCGAGCCCGTCATCCCTGAGAAGTCCGTCTTCCCTTACGCCATCCGCGTTTCCAGCGAAGTCATGGCCTCCAACGGCTCCACCTCCATGGCCTCCGTTTGCTCCGGCGTCATGGCCCTCATGGACGCTGGCGTACCCCTGAAGCGCCCCGTTGCCGGCATCTCCGTCGGACTCGTCACTGAGTTCGAAGGCGAAGCCATGAAGCGCTACCTGACCATGATGGACATCCTCGGCTCCGAAGACCACTTCGGTGACATGGACTTCAAGCTCTGCGGCACCAGCGAAGGCGTCACCGGCTACCAGCTCGACCTCAAGCTCCCAGGCATCCCCCTGAGCATCCTTGAAGAAGCCATCGTGAAGGCCAAAAACGGCCGCACTGAAGTGCTCAGCGCCATGGCCCAGGGCATCAGCGAAGTGAAGCCCCTCAGCCCACACGCCCCACGCATCGAGATCGTGAAGATCAACCCTGACAAGATCGGTGAGCTCATCGGTCCTGGCGGCAAAAACATCAAAGGCATCCAGGCCGAGTCCGGCGCTGAAATCAGCATCGAAGACGACGGCACCGTGTACGTCTATGCCACCCGCAAGGAAGGCCTTGAGCGCGCCCTTGAGATGATCAGCGGCGTCTCCGCCGAGGTCGAGATCGGCAAGCTCTACACTGGCAAGGTCGTCAGCACGACGAATTTCGGTGCCTTCATGCGCCTCTTTGGCAACAAGGACGGCCTCATCCACATCAGCGAACTCGCCGACTTCCGCGTCAACAAGACCGAAGACGTCGTCAAGGTCGGCGACATGGTCACCGCCAAGTGCATCGGCATCGATGACAAAGGCAAAGTGAAGATGAGCCGCAAAGCCGCCATGAAGGAAAAAGACGACGCCGCAAAAGCTGCTGAAGGTGGTGCCGCCCCCGAGGCCCCTGCTGCCTAATCCCGTCTAACACAGACCCATCCATGAAGGCCGCTGGTTCATCCCAGCGGCCTTTTTCGTGGACTAGGCCATTCGCCAGAAAGAGAAAACCACCTTATCTTAAAATCTACGAGACCTGAGCTTGGCAAGTGGAGGACGATACTGGGTGGACAGCGCAGAGCTCGTGGATTTGGAGTGATTCCGCTCAAACTGAAGCCCCTTGGCGATTGTTGTCGTCTAGCCCGCTACTACAGGCGACGATCTCCCGCCTCCTCCGTGGCTTCGGCGAGAAAGTCAGCGATAGGCTTCACTCCGAAGTCATCGGCTTGGCGTGTCGAAGACAGAAAGGGGCCGGAGGCGAATCTTGACTGCAGAGTCAGGTCTGTCAGGCAATGACTCCTGCCTTTTCTTGTTCGTGCACCAGGAGGTGAAACTGGCGCGGCATCTGTGAAATGGCGGCTGGTCAGGAGGCGTTTGCTTGCCACGGTTTTGCCGTATTCCACTCCATCCATGAAGCCCATCCTTTTCACTCTCGCCGCCTTCGCTCTGGCGGCCCTGGCCCCGCTCTCGGCTGCGGACAAAAAAAACATCGTCATGATCGCAGGGAAACCCTCGCATGGTCCGGGCCAGCATGAGCACAATGCGGGCATCCAACTGCTGAAGAAGTGCCTGGAGCAGAGCGCGGCGGCGCAGGTGGAGATCAAGCATCACCTAAATGGCGAGTGGCCGACTCAGGAGGAGCTTTCAAAAGCGGACGCCGTGGTCATTTACTCCGATGGCGGCGGCGGGCATCCCGCCCTACAGGAAGACCGCCTGGCGCAGCTCGACAAGGAGATGAAGCGCGGTTGTGGGTTCGTGACGCTGCATTACGCGGTGGAGCCGACGATCGAAAAGGGGAACAAGGAGTTCATCGACTGGATGGGCGGCTGCTTTGAGATCAACTGGAGCGTGAACCCACACTGGGATGCGAACTTCCAGGAGTTTCCCGCGCATCCGATCAGCAGCGGCGTGAAGCCCTTCGCCACGAATGACGAGTGGTATTTCTATATGCGCTTCCGCGCCGGGATGAAGGGAGTGACGCCGATCCTCAGTGATGTGGCGCCTGAATCGACGATGAGCCGCCCGGACGGTCATCACAGCGGTAATCCCGCCGTGCGTGAGTCCGTGAAAAACAAGGAGAAGCAGCACGTCGCCTGGGCGGCAGAGCGTGAAGGTGGCGGCCGGGGCTTCGGCTTCACCGGCGGACACTTCCACAAAGGATGGGCGAACAACGATCAGCGTAAACTCGTGCTCAACGCCATCCTTTGGTCGGCTAAAGCCGAAGTGCCGGCAGGCGGAGTGGAGTCCACCGTGACTGATGCCGACATGGTGTCGAATCTCGACCTTAAGCCCGGCCAGGGCCTGCCCGAAAAGCCAAAAAAAGCAAAGTGAGCGAGAGAAATACCCCGCTGATCATTGGAGGGGCAGGCCACGGATCAAGTAGGAGTGTTAGCACTCTTTCACCTTGTCAGAAAGGAGGCGTGTTCATTAATCTCCGTCATCATGAATACCACCACGGCACGTCGTTATCTCGCTGCATTCCTACTGCCTGCCATACTCGTTCAGGCCCAGCAGCAGGTTTTTCGTGTCTGGAAAAGTACGGATGGCCGGGAGGTGGAGGCGTCTTTTCTGGGGCTCGAAGGTGCCATTGTGAAAATCAAAGGGCGGAATGGCACCGTCTTTTCCGTACCGCTGGAAAGGCTTTCTGCTGAAGACCAGGCTTGGGCCAAGGAGCAGACCTCCGCTGCCGCTACGCAGGTCAGCGCTTTAGGCAGCTCGGAATCTCCCGATGCGGAGACCACCTGGCCGAAGAGCGTGTCCATCGCGGACAAGCCTGAGGTCATGGTCGTGAAGGAGGACGAGAAGGAGAAGAAATTCATCTACCGTTCCCCTCATTATGAGTTCGAGTGCGACTCCAGGCTGGGGGCGAATGTGGTGAGGGAGTTTGGCCGTTTGTTTGAGGCCACCTACCTCCTGAACTGCAAGCTGCCGCTCGATCTCAAGCCGAGGCCGGAGCCCCTGCGTGAGTTCTTCCTGGCCAAACTGTACACGAATGAAGAGGATTATCTGAAGGCGGGCGGCGTCCCTGGATCAGCCGGTGTATATCAGAGCGGGCAGAAGGCGCTTTCAGTGCCATTGAAAAGCCTGGGGGTGAAGCTGGTCGGAAGCCGTGTGAGTCTGGACAAAGCGGATGACAAAGCCAATGCCACCCTCATCCATGAAATCACCCACCAGATGATGAATCACTGGCTGGGGAAGCTGCCCGTGTGGTTCATCGAGGGCAGCGCCGATTACACTGAGCTGCCGGAATACTTCCCCACGGGAAGGTTTGCCTGGACGGGCATCCGCAGGCGCCTCGAAGTCTTCGCACTCCAGAAGAACCTCTACAATCCAGGCCCTTTCAGGATGCTGAATCTGCAGGAACTCATGGAGATCAAGGGCCGTGCCTGGGCGGCGGCTCTGACACTAAAGGTGAAGGCACCCAACGTGAACGGTGGTGAGACCAATCAATCCAGCCAGAACTACGGCTCAGCAGCCCTACTGACCTATTATTTCTACCATCACGACGACAAGGGCGACGCTGCGCATGTCATCGCCTGGCTGCGAGATTTGGAGAATGCGGAGCGGGGCTTTGATGCCAAGGCCCTGATCGAAAAGCATCTCATGCGCGGGCGCAGCTACGCTCAGTTGGCCGAAGATGTGAAGAAGGGCCTGAATAAAGCCGGCGTGGATGTGGAATTTGATCCACCCGGCAGAAACCCGGTGACATCAGACTCGAACTGAGATCACGCAGTGCTGCTCGAGCATGGAGACCGAGTGCTTTGAGTCGTGCGGAATCGTCGGGGTTGATGAATGCCAGTCAGTGCTTGATCCCGAACCATGATTCCGGTGTAATCACGCCAGCACCATGAAAAAATCCACTCCCATCCGGGTCATGATCGTCGATGACCACTTCGCCACACGGCTGGGCCTCTCCGTGCCGATCAACAATGAACCGGACATGACCGTGTTGACCGAGGCAGGCACGAGCGCAAGGGCGGTGGAGCTGTATCGGGAGCACAGGCCGGACGTGGTGACGATGGACTACCAGCTTCCTGACAAGAACGGCGTGGAGACGCTGGAGGCCATCCGTGCTGAATTCCCAGATGCCAAGGTGCTGATGCTCACGGTCTTCGATGGTGAGGAGGACATCTACCGCGCCGTCACCGCCGGAGCGAAAGGCTACCTCACCAAGGCCGCCGAATGCGAGGAGGTGCTGCGCGCCATCCGGCGCATCGCTGCTGGAGCGGCGTGCTTTTCGCCGGAAGTCGCCGCAAAGATCAAAGAACGTGAGAAGCGCCGCCCGCTGACGCTTCGGGAGCGGGAGATTCTGAAGCTGCTGGTGAAGGGCTACTCCACGAAGGACATCGTCCACATGCTGGGCCTAAGCATGGGCACCATCCGCCTGCACATCAGCATCATCCTGGACAAGCTGGATGCCTTTGACCGGACCAATGCCGTGGCGAAGGCCATCGAGCGCGGGATCGTGCATCTGGGGGAGTAAGGAGTATTGACTCCGTGGCGGCAAATGGGGTAGTCTTTTGAAAACCAACCCATCCAAGATAACGAATCTCCTTCTAATAAAGTGGATTCGAGATCGTCTGGATGAGACGCCCCAACCCAATCAGCATGCGCATCAAACCGGCTCTTGGACTTTGTGTACTCGTCTTCATCGCGTGCCTTCTCGGCCTGTATTTCTCGGCCACGGAGCATCCTGTGAACTCGCCACAAACTCCCTGTGTGGACGGAGCACTCTGCGGGAGCGCCAAGGTGGCCCCGGCGGCAGCGCTGGCGAAGTCTGCTCAAGTCGAGATGGATGAGCGGCCAGCCCCTCAGGAGGTGTCGGCGGACCCGCTGGTGCGCTTTGATGACTGGAGCCGGAAGTATCTCGCGGCATCGGAGGCAGAGAGGGCCGGCTTGAGGGAGGAAGGGATGAAACTGGCGAAGGCTCGCCGGCCTGTTTTTAAAGAGCTGATCAAGGACAACCCGCGCCAGGCGCTGGAGCAGGCGGTACCGATGGTGGTGCGGCAAAGGCTGCCGGGCGACATCGTGGCGCTGCTGGAGCGGCGGATGAACAAACGTGCAGGTGTGACCGTTTACCAGGGCGTGCCTGCGGAAGGGCAGCCTCTGCCGGAGCCGGGGAAGACGCTGACGCATCGCATCGCCGAAGTGCCCGGAGAAGGCGCCTACAATCTGCATGTCTTTGGCCGCCGGGCGGAGTCAGTGATCAATGTGCCGAACGCGGCGCTCAATGGCGTGATCCTGGACCGGGAATTCGCGGCGAGTGAGTCTCCGCTGCGTGTGCTGGAGGTGGGTGAGCTGCCAGACTTCAGCAAGACGGCGGTGACTGAGTGTCCGGTGTCTGGAAAAGTAACACTAGCAGAGGAAGACGCGGCGCTGGCGATCACCGCTGAGCAACAGGAAAGCGTGATCGAGACTCCGGAGGAGGTGATTTATCTCTGCGGGCCTTACCATGCCACCTTTGTGCAGGAACAACTAATCTATGGCGAAGGCACGACAGGCGGCCCCATCGCCCTCACGGGTGCGCTGCCCGCTCCTCCCACGCCAGCCATCGGCCAGCTCAAGGTGCTGTACATCCCGATGACCTTCCAGGACCAGAACGACCGGCTGCCCACCGAATCAAAGAGCTATGAAATCATGCGCAATGTGGCGGACTACTACTCGAAGTCGTCCTACGGAAAGCTGACCACGCAGACGACAGTGACACCGCATGTAAAGCTGCCGAAAAACGAGGCTTGGTATGTGCAGCGAGACAGCTCCAACGGCGGTGATCTCAACGGGCTCGGTATGGAAATGGATCATGCGCGAGAAGAGGCGCGGAAGCTCGGCTTCGACTGGCAGGACTATGATGTGACGATCCTGCGCCTCATCGGCGGCCCGCGTGCGACGGGCGGCTGGGGCGGTGGCGGCAATGTCTGGGTCTATGGCGACAGTGTGGGCGTGACGGCTCACGAGATCGGCCATACTTTTGCTCTGGCTCATGCCAATTTCTGGGACACGGCGGGCACCAGCTCCATCGGACCAGGGGCTAATGCCGAGTATGGTGACAGCTATGACAACATGGGCGGCGGCAGTGTGCCGAGAGACCAGTACAATGTGGCGGCGAAGGTGCAGGTGAAGTGGCTGCCGCAGAGTTATGTTCAAAACGTCACCACCAGCGGCCTTTACCGCATCTACGCCTTTGACCAGCCTCAGCTCGACCCGAGGAACCGCTATGCGATGACGATCACCAAAGACTCCCAACGCACCTACTGGGGCGAAGTGCGGCAACTCTACAATGGTGATGCGGGCCGCCCCTGGGCGGACAAGGGCATACTGCTCGGATGGAAATATCCGAACGGCAGTGGCAGCAACATCCAACTCATCGACACCACGCCGGGATCCCCGTACAACAAGGACGATGCAGCCATCGCCCTCGGTCAGACTTTTGGTGACACGGAATCCGGCATCTTCATGACCACCGTGGGCGTGAGCAGCACGACTCCAAAGTATGTGGATGTGCTGGTCAACATCGGCGACTTCAGCGGCAACAATGCGCCCACGCTTTCCCTGGCGGCATCAGCCAATGTGGTGCCGCAAAATGCGACGGTGACCTTTACGGCGACTGCCAATGACCCCGATGGCGACACCCTGGCTTACCAGTGGCAGCACTGGGGAGACACCTCGCTGAAAATCGTGTCACCGAATTCGCCAGTCATCACGCGCACCTTCACCACACAAGGCAGCTACGTCGTGAGCTGCACCGTCAGTGACATGAAGGGCGGCAGCATCACACGCACCACGTTGATCACGGTGGGCACTGGCAACGGACGCTTCACCATCAGCGGGCGGGTCACGGCGGGTGAACAGGGCCTGCCCGGCGTGCTGCTCACGGCCAATGGCACGAACCCTTCCATAACGGATTCGGAGGGCAATTACACCATCGCCAATCTGACGGCGAACACCTACAGCGTGACACCACAGTTCTACGGCTACTCGTTTGGGGAACTGTTTAACAATAGCATCACGGTGGGCCCGAACTACGCGGGAGCTGACTTCGAGGCCGAGGGACTGCCATCGGTGTCGCTCACCGCCACAGATGCCAGTGTGACGGAAAATGCCGTGGGTGACACGGCTGTCTTCCGCCTGACGCGCACCGGAAGCACGGCGGTCCCGCTGGTGGTGAATGTGAACCCCGCCATCGGCACGGCGGTGACAGGTGACTACACACTCAGTGCGACGCTGGCAGCTGGCTCCGGCGGCTTCAGCACCTTCACCATCCCAGCAGAGTCCAGCACGCTGGACATTGTGCTGACGCCGACGAGCGACACAGCTGCGGAAGGGCCGGAAACAGTTAAATATGCCCTGGCTGCCGGGGCGGGCTACCTCATCACGCCGAATGCTGGTGCTGCACAGGTGGTGATCGAGGATGACGACACGGCGCTGCCAAAAATCAGCCTCGCCGCCACCACGGAAACGGCGGATGAAGGCACCGGCGTGGCGGGTGTCTTCACCATGACACGCACAGGTGGCACGGCCACGAACGTGATGGTGAACTATATGGTGTCCGGCACTGCTGGCAGTGGTGTGGATTTTGATCCTGTGAGCGGTAGTGTGCAGATCCCCTCCGGCAGCAGCACAGCGGTGGTGAACATCACACCCATCAATGACACACAGGTGGAGTCGATGGAAACCGTGGTACTGACACTCACGGCGAATGCCGCCTATGTGCTCGACCCCACGGCATCGAGCGCCACGGTCAGTCTCTTTGATGATGACACAAATGTGGTGACGCTTTCGGTGACCGATGCCTCGGCACGCGAGGTGGATCTGACGGTGCCGGCGAACGTGGCGGACACCGGCACCTTCCTCGTCTCCCGCGCCGGCGATGTGTCCGCACCACTGACGGTATATTACTCCGTTGCAGGCAGTCCCAGTGCAGGTGTGCCTGCCATGCATGGCGTGGATTACGAGTCATTGCCGGGCGTCCTGACCATTCCGGTGGGCTCGAGTTCGGCCAGCATCACCATCGTTCCCCGCTGGGATGGCTTTGGTGAAACAGCGGAGCAGGTGCTACTCCAGCTCGGCGCTGGCCCCACGGACTACCGTCTTGGCTCCTCGACCTCCGGAACAGTTACCATCAATGACAGTGAGACTTCAAACGCGCCCTATATCGAGCTCGCCGGCCAGACGAGCGCCATCGAGGGAAGCACGGCTGGCGTCATTCGATTCTCCATCAAAGGCAGCGTCACAGGCACAGTGGCCGTGCCATTCAGCCTTAGCGGCACTGCCACACGCAGCGTGGACTACAATGTCACCCTGCCGACCACGCCCGCTGGCAGCACTTATGATTCAGCCAGCGGCACAGGAGTCATCATGATGACTGGCAGCGGTAGCGTGGCATCCACGGTGGATCTCACCCTCGCGACCGTGAATGACACGGCGCTGGAGGACATCGAGACCATCGTCTGCACGCTCACGCCGAGTGCCGCCATCTCAACCTATCCACCCACGAGCACGGCCAGCATCTGGCTGCGTGACAATGACCAGCCGACCGTCTGGGCGGACTCCCAGGTGGGCACGACCTCCGCCACGATCAACCGCGTCACAGAGGGCAACACCACGACAAACATGAAGTTCTACCTCTCGCGCACCGGCTCCACAGCGGCGGCGCTGAATGTAAACTTCTCGCTGCAAGGCACGGCCACTCCAGGAACAGACTTCACCGTGACGACGAACGGCACGCTGACGTTCGACAATGGCAGCCGCGCTGGCACGCTGACCATTCCTGCGGGCGCCTCAGGCGCCAGCGTGAACCTGAGCGTGGCCAGCACCAATGACTTGGAAGTGGAAGGTGTGGAGAGTATCATCCTTCAAATGGAGGCTGGCAGCTACTCCAAGACGCCTGGCGCCACGATCTACATCGACGACAATGAAGCTACCTCGCAGACTGTGGCTTTTACCAGCATTGGTGAGTCCGGGCAGGAGGGTGAAATCAATGTGAATGTGCCTGTGACGCTCGCCTCTCCATCTTCAGGAACCACGTCCGTGGATTATTACGTCGATAGCGGGTCGCGCAGTTCCGTCAGCAGCACCACCGCAGCCCCCACTCTTCCTTACTGGACACGAGTCGTGCGGACTGGCAGTTCGTACCTGAGCTACATTTCATCCGACGGGGTGAACTGGCAGCCTGTGGGAACCGCGCAGACTTTCACCATGTCATCCACCAGCTATACCGCAGGTCTGGTGGCCATGTCCTCCAGCTCCGGCGTCAGTTGCACCGCCACTCTGGACAATCTCAGCATCACCGGACTGGATGTGGGCGGCACAGCCGGGGCTGCTGTGTTTGGTAATGTCGGCACCACGAGCCCTGCCAGCACAAGCAGTGAGACTGGCGGAGTCTATACGCTCAATGCAGGCGGAACGGGGCTCAGCACCAGCGGCACTTCCGACACCTCCTGTTATGTTTCCATTGCCATCACCAACTCGGCCAACTGCACCATCACGGCCCGTGTCACCGGCATCACGAACGGCAACACCACCTCACGCGCGGGAGTCATGATCCGTGAGAGCAACGCAACAGGCTCAAGGCACATGACCACAGTGGCGGAAAAGGCCGGCACTGCGCGCATGATCCGCCGCAGCACCACCTCAGGCAGCGCTGGCTCCAGCACGACGACCATCCTACGCCCCTACTGGGTGCGTCTGCGGCGTGTCGGCTCCGTGTTCAGCGCCTGGGCCTCCCCTGATGGCAGCACCTGGACACAGACTGGCGCAGATCAAACCATCCCGATGGGCCTGGATGTGCAGGCCGGGCTGGCTGTCTCCGCCCGCTCAGATGGACTTCTCAGCACGGCTGTCTTTGATAATGTCACCATCGACGGAGCAGCCGCCACCGGGCTGGTCGGACGCACCATTGGTTTGGTCAATGCGCAGGGTTCGGACACCTTCGATTCGGGTGCCTACACCGTCACAGGTTCCGGTGCCGCCATCGGTGGCACCCAGGACGAGTGCCACTTCGTCGCCACCACACTCACGGGAGACTTTGAATTCGTCGCGCGAGTCGTTTCCCAGACTGGGGGTGCCACCAATGCCCAGGCGGGTGTCATGGCGCGTGATTTGCACAACTGGAAGTCCCTCTCCGCCTTCATCGGCATGGTGGCAAATGCGCGGACTGACTTCATCTACCGTAACTCCACCGTGACCAACGCCTTCGGCACTGGCGTAGATTTCTCACTCGCCAATGGCACGCTCACCTTTACCGATGGCGAGCAGACGAAGGACATCATCCTCAGCGTGAATGACGACACGATTCCCGAGCCGAACGAAGCTGTGACGATCAAGCTGCGCAATCCCACCGCAGCCGCGCTCGGCACGCTCAGCACCTTCACGTATGTAATCGAGGATGACGACACACAGCCCGGCCTGCCCCTCGTCGGCTTCGCCCAAAGCTCGAGTTCCGCCATCGAAGCCACGGCGGGTTCTCAGCAGATCGCCGTCTCACTCAGCACGCCTGCTGGCAGCACGGTCAGTGTGGACTATGCCGTCTCAGGTGGCACGGCGACGAGCGGCAACGACTACACACTGGTGTCGGGCACCTTGGGTTTCGCCCCTGGCGAATCGGTGCGGAACATTCCTCTCACGATCCTGGATGACAGTGTGGCTGATGATGGAGAAACGGTCATCATCACCCTCAGCAGCCCGGTAGGTCTGGCCTTGAGTACTCAGGACACCCACACCTTCACAATCATGGATGACGACCTGCCTGAGGTCAGCATCGCCGCCACGGATGCCAGCGCGGCGGAGACGGGCAGTGACCCCGGCGTCTTCACCATCTCACGCACCGGCAGCACCAGTTCCGCGCTGAATGTCTCGCTCACCCGCTCCGGCACGGCGGCGAATGGTACGGATTACACCTCCATCAGCGGCAGCACCTCTTTCAGCCTCAGCATCCCTTCCGGCGCAGCCTCCGCCACAGTCACCATCACCCCGGTGGATGACGCGGCCAATGAGAGCCCTGAGACCGTCATCCTAACCGCCAATGCAAGCGCCGGGCTCTACACGGTCGGCACTCCAGCAGCCGCCACGGTGACGATAGCCGATAATGACCGCAGCACGGTGACCATCACTGCCACTGACCCGCTTGCCTCTGAAACGGCGGGAAACACTGGCACCTTCACCATTGCCCGCTCAGCTCCGACGACCTCCTCGCTCACCGTCAGCCTCAGCCGAAGCGGCACGGCCACGAATGCCACGGACTATACTTCCCTCTCCACCTCCATCTCCTTCAGCGCCGGGCAGTCTGAGCGGACCATCACGGTGACTCCCGTGGATGATCTGATCACGGAAGGTGATGAAACCGTGTTGCTGCAAGTCACCGGCAGCACTTACAACATCGGCGGCACCGGCTTTGCCGAAGTCACGATCCAGGACAATGACTTTGCTCCCATTGTCACCATCGCCAGTCCCAGCAGTGATGGTGCCCTCGTGCCCAGCGGCCAGGGCATCATTGTCACCGGCACTGCCAGTGACGATGGCTCCCCCGCAGCGCTCAGCACCACCTGGAGCCAGGTCAGCGGCCCCGGCACCGCCACCTTTGCCACGCCATCCCAGCTCAGCAGCGCCGTCAGCTTCAGTGCAGATGGCGTCTATGTGCTGAAGTTCAGCGCCACTGACACTCAGTTCACCGTCAGTGCCCAGGTCACCGTCATCGTCGGCAGCGCCATCGCTGCCACCGACTGGATCGCGCAGGACATGAGTCCCACCACGCAACAGCGCGGGCAGACCGCCAGGATCGGCGGCAGCTACATCCTCACCGGAATGGGCGCTGGCTACGCCGCCACAGTCAATGACGGAGCCCATGCCATGACAAGACAGGTCACCGGAGACGGCAGCATCACCGCACGTCTCACCACACTCACCAGCCCCGCCGCCACACCGCTGGCAGGCGTAACAATCAGGGACAGCCTGAACCGCAGTGTCAGACGCGCCGTGCTCGGCTACAGCAATGGTACTTTGCAGCTCCGCACACGCACCTCGGTGAGCGCGAATGATGTCGTCACCACCCAGGCGGGTATTTCTTTGCCGATCTGGGTCAAACTGGAGCGAAACAGCGCCACGCAGCAGATCACCGGCTCCTATGCCAGTGATTCCGGTGGTGCTCCAGGAACCTGGACCACCATCGGCTCGCCAGCAGTCATCAGCATGATCAATGACACCACTCAGATGGGCCTCACCGCCACAGGGAACAGCGCCACACCCGTGAATCTCTGCACCGCCACCTTTGACAATGTCGCGCTCACGCCAGCCCCGGCAGGCCCAGCTTTGATCAGTGAAAACTTCGGCACCACTCCCAGCACGCAGGCCACCTTCGCCTTTGACGGCACCACCTACACCATAGCCGCAGCCGATGGCATGGACGGCAATGGTGCCTTTTACGGCTGGCAATATCACGGCGACCTCATGGTCACCGCTCGTTTAACTGACGCCACCAGCGGTGCCCTCAGCGCCAAGTCCGGCATCATGATCCGGGAAAGCATGGACAACGGCGGCTATGCCCACCTCGGCCGCATCACCACCGGCTCTTTCAGCGGCTATATCTGGCGAAGTGTCGCCGCTGGTGGGGGAGGTGGCGTGCCCAGCTTCACTGGTAAACTCCGCTGGATGCGCCTCATCCGGGAAGGCAACCGCATCACCGCACTGCACGCAGCCGATGTCAGCGGAGTCCCTGGAACATGGACTCAGCTCGGCTCACCACGCACCATCATCATGACACCGAATGTGCTCGTCGGCTTCGCTGTCGATAACGCTGGCGGCACCGCCGGTGTGCTGAACACCGCAAAGTTCACAGATATCAGCATTGTCCCGCTCAATCAGGCCCCGTCCATCAGCATCGCCGCTCCAGGGGGAGACATCAGCCCCGTCACATTGGATGCCACAGTCACTGATGATGACTTCCCGCTGCCCGTCAGCCTCACCACGCAGTGGAGCCAGCTTAGCGGCCCTTCTGCGCTCTTGTTTGGCGATGCCTCCCAAACCGACACCACCACCGCCTTCACCCTGAATGGCGACTACATCGTGCGTCTCCAGGCCGATGACAGCAGCATCCGCAGCTACCGCGATCTCGACTTCACCGCCTACACCTCTCCTTTCGCCAAATGGCTCGTAACCACCAGTGCCGGTGATGGCGACAACTCCCTGGCTGAAGAAACCGCCGACACGGACAACGACGGTCTCGCCAACCTCCTCGAATACGCCATCGGCACGAATGGTTCCATTGCAGGCAGCAATCCCCAGGTCGTGGCTCTCGCCCCCGTCAGCAGCGAGCAGTACCTCCGCATCAGCCTCCCGAAAAACCCCGCTGCCACTGATGTGGTCTTTACCGTGGAAGCCACCAGTGATCTCAGCAACCCACTGAGCTGGAGCAGTGCTGGATTGATCATCGAGACGAACACCAGCACCCAGCTCATCGTCCGCGACAACGTGGCCGCAGGCCCCGGCGTCCAGCGCTTCATGCGGATCAGAGTCGAGAGACCCTGATGAAAAGGCGGCCTGACATGCCGTTGCAGGCTGGACATTTGCCACATTCCCGCTCCAATCATGTCCAGCATGACCGTGAACCTGCCCATTCTCTTCCTCGCCCTTGTTGGCATTGCCTCCGCCCAGGACCTCACCCCGCCTGCTGCCAAGCCCACGGAGAAAAAAACCTTCGAATTTCAGGAAGGTGATCGTGTCGTTCTTATTGGAAACACCGTCATCGAGCGCGAGCAACGCTACGCCACCTTCGAGCCAAGGCTCGCCCTCGCTCTCGGGGAAACGAAAGTCACTGTCCGCAACCTTGCCTGGAGTGGCGATACCGTCTTCGGGCATGCCCGCTCCTACTTCGGCCCGCCGGAGGAAGGTCTCCAGCGCCTGACCGCTCATCTTGAGCTGCTCAAACCCACCGTCGTCCTGCTCTGCTACGGCTCGGAGCTAGCCTTCGAGAAGCTCGGCGGCCTGCCCGACTTCCTCTCCGGCTACCGCAGCTACCTCGAACTCGTCCGCAAGCATGCTCCCGGTGCCCGCATCATCATCGTCACCCCTCCACCGCTGGAGACACTGCCTCCACCGCTGCCCGATCAGACGGATGCGAACAAAAGCCTCTCCAGCCTGCGCGATGCCCTCCGCAAGTTCGCCCTCAGCCAGAACACCTACTTCATCGACCTCTTCGAGCTCATGGGCGGCATCCCCAAAACCGGCGTCGCCTCCAAGGCACTCACCGAAAACGGCGTTCATTACACTGCTGAAGGCTATGCCAAGCTCAGCAGCAAACTCATCGAAGGTCTCGGACTCACCGCGCCCGCCATTACACCCGCCGAGCTCGATCCGATTCGCCGTGAAGTGCTCGCCAAGGACGAACTCTTCTTCAACCGCTGGCGTCCACAGAACGAGACCTACCTCTTCGGCTTCCGCAAACACGAGCAGGGTCAAAACGCCAAAGAGATCCCCATGTTCGACCCCCTCATCGACCAAGCAGACGGCAAGATCCAGGCTGCCAAAGCCTCATTGCTGGCCAGCAAGAAGCAGCTCTGACACCCATCGTGGCT